>NZ_BQXL01000009.1:0-207130 GCF_030159015.1 Acidovorax sp. SUPP3434 | reverse complement strand
GAGCAGCGGCCCCACCTGTCCCTAGAATACAAAACGCCCGATGCGGTGCACCGGGCGTCTCTTGCAAGCCAATTACGGCTAGGGTTCAGTCCCGCATAGGTGTCAACCTATTCCAGGACGGGTCAGGCCCGTAGGCGCGTTATTAGAGTTTCTAGTGGCTAAAAGAGTGCCCGCTGGTTGCGGGACTGAGGCTCTATCTCATAAAGCTCACTGATCTGTGCAACGAACTGTGTTTGGCCACCGTAGCTAGGATGTCGAACCGCTATGGTCGGAATCGAGCCCCGGAGACGGCCAAGCGAGTTGTAGGCGTCATTGCCGATACAAACAATCCGCTTGGGATTCAAAAGCTCAATGAGAGCAGCAAGGGCATCTTCTCCAAACCGCCGCTCGGCGGCGTTGTGTTGGCGGTTGCTGAATGGGTTGCCAGGTTCGTGTGGATGGAGCGGGAAGACGTTCCACAAGAAAACATTCGACTGCATCTGGCTCAGCATCTGCCAGATAACCGCAGCCGTTCGTTCGGCGACAGCTTCTCCCACGGTAGGTCGCTTGGCCGTCAGCCCCCAGCGTGCAAGATGCTCGGCTATGTGAATGTCGTCGGTAAGTGCCAGCCCAGTGCGGCGACCACCACGGTAGCCGAGATCTCGGCCAATCCATATAGCATCTACTTCGGAAGCTTCTGCCCGCTCGACCAAACGTGAAAGTGTTTTAGCTCTTTTTGCAGGGGCATCGATGAAATCGTGAACTGGGCACCTGTCGGCGTATGGATTGAAGCAGTTCTCGAATTGCTGGGCAGCAACTCGTTTTACAAATGAGTGGAGCTTCACTTCAGTCATAATGGTTCAAATGAAATTTTTCTCGCTGCGCGATTTCCAATAACCCAGCCACCTTTGGCATCCCGAATCTGGCGGAAAACTACATAGCCATCAAGTATGGCGCGCTCCCAAAGTTTCAGAGGGCATTGAGAAACCTCATATCCAGATGTGAAATCTTCAATGATTTTCAGTATATCGAAAGAAACTTTCGTTTGGCCTTCGAAATAGTTGAGCTCTTTGGCTTTCATGAATATCCATGCGGTCAGCCCTTCCTCAACCACAATTGCGCGTCCGCTGTCCTGCTCTTCATCAAAACGTGCTTTACTTTTTCGTTTTTGTTTTATTAGAGCTCGAAAAACTGGGGACCAATGCAGTATTGCTGCATACGCTAAATGAAAAACATCGTGAAAACGATAACCATCGGGATCGCTAATATTGTCTGTTAAGGGATCTCCTATAAATACATTATTCCACCTGAGATAACTTCTATCAGCCTTTCCTTGGCTAATTCGTATTCTGAAATCAGAAGGCAAGCATTCCTCTTCGTCAAACTCGCTATCGAAAATCGGAAGCTCGACAGGGTTCGGTTCCAAGAAGGCTCCACGTGCTTTTAGAATATTTCTCTTTACAACATCTGCGAATACTATGTTGGAGGAGTGCAGCGCTTGGAGATAGGTGCGAGCAAATTCAACGAGCTTTATTATACGATCGTTATGCGGCGTTTGGGGTAATCTCAAAAGTTCGGCGGCGCAGAAACCCAAACGAAATAGAGAATCGTCAATAGGACTGGCCTCGGTAAACGTAGCGATATGTGCTACGGCGCCAGGTGCAGCATCACTAGCTGCGCAAGTATTTGTGAATAGTGATCCTTTCGCGGCCTCTGCGAAGATTTCCTCCAATGAGGCATTGACGCGTCTGCATACAGCATTGAAGTACCATAGGGTATCGCCAAACTCCTCTTCTGCTGCTCGTCTAAAGCCAGGGTATGCGCTGCGTTCTCTGACGTGCTTTTTGGCCGAAGTCATGATTCCGCCAACTTCTCCGTAAAGGCCCATCAGTGCACGATTGATATCTTCGGGAGGTAGTACATCGGTAGGGAATACATCAGTCGCGTATTTCGTGAGTGTTATGGAGCCGCTCGGGCAGTCGGCATCTTTAGCCACGAAGCATCCTCCATTCGAATGGTGCTGATTGATATCCAGAGGCGTGTAGTGATCTAATCCAGTGAATAAATTGGGTAATAAGTTCTGGGTCAGAGAAAGAAGAAGAACCTCTTCCAGATTTACACACATCCAGACCATGATAATCTCTTAGACTGTCTGGGAATTTCGGTCCATAGCCACCAAAATAGATAAAATCATCGCTGACTAAGACACGATCAACGCCGGTATCACGCGCAATATGATCGTGATTAATGCTACCGTCTTCTCTGCTATGGAAAGAATCGCGCTGAAGCCATTCGGTGTCAGCAGAGTTGCGGTAATAAATATTATCTCCGCAACTCTGCTTTCTGCTTCCTCGTCGATAAGGAATTTTCTGCTGAAAACGTGGGTCCGCGGCATAGACTCGAAAGTCTAGTGTCTCGGTTACTCGCATTGCGTAGACAATATGCCCCCCACGGCGTACGCTTTTATCGTTACTGCCGCAACCGACAACCCAATCTCCAATAACTGCGCTTTTACGGATAGGCGGTTTACAGGTTGCAAGCGTGCAATAGCCGTAGAAAGGGTTAGGTGCGAACCCGCTGTCGTAGCGGACTACGTAAGAATGTAGTTTCAAGAGCCACCTCAGCAGCGATGGCGTTTGATGGGGAGGGGGTCACAGGCCCCTCCGTCGGGGTTCTCCCAACTATCTTTACCGTTGATAGCATCGATAATCGAATTGCCATGCCATCCAACGACCGCATCAGCATATTCTTTCAAAGCTGATGGAAGTTCGCAATCCTTTGTGCCATGTTCCCAGACACCAATGATTCTTTTATCGGTTTTGGCAGCGTACTCAATTTCCCAGTTAACCCATTCGCTTTTCTTTGTATTATGAGAAATGTAAACGATTAAAGTTCCAGCCCAGTCGATCTGGGGAGCAAGAATCGACGACTTGATGTAATCGTGATTTTTCGCATTATTCGGATTAGAAGAATTAATTGACGAATCACGGATAGTCAGGCCATTCTTATCGAGAAGTGACTTGAGCTTCCCGAGACCTGCATCGTCTTCATGTATGTGAGAAATGAAGACGTTTTTTATGTCTTTTGCCATGCAATCTCCCTTACGCCATCGTGGACGTGGAGAAACCATAACTCAATTTGTATCTAGATGTCAAGACCAACAAGGCCCTTTAATATTAGGATAATCGCTTGGTCGATGTGAGGTGTCTTAGCCAAGATTCGGTTCTCGGCTTCAGTCAGGCCATTGTTCAAGCTATTAGGTCTGAATTTTGCGAAGGTTGCGCGTTCGCGCCAAGCCCGGTTCAAGGGGGCCCATGGATCGGCTAAACCGAGTGTCTCGGCGATGTCCCGTGAACATCCACCGAATCCACCCAGCACGAACAGGGGGCTGTTTGATTCGAGCGAGAGGATGGACTCTTCAGCGATGCCAGGCATTGAGCCTTTGAAGTTGTCAACGCGCCCTCCCAAAACGATGTGAGCATGGCTTTCAGCGCGGACAGCGCGTCGCATTGCAGTTAGGCCGTCGTCCCACTCCGCGGCAGACGGTTCTCGTTCCTGAATTTGTCGGCGAGTCTCCAGAGACATGCATGTGCCGTTTTCATCAAGGCAGACCAGGTCAGCGATGCCTTTCAACTCGACAGCGGCCCGATCAATCTCTGCGAATGGCATTCGCAGATGCACGGGCCACGCCAAAAAGTTCTTGATGCCCACCGGCGAGTCTTCTTCTACGTCTCGTCTGTGTCGCTGTACGAGTTCAAATAAAAGCTCGCTGAAGCCCCCTGCGCGAAGATCGCCGCCATAGCTGAGGCGTGCACCTAGTGCCAGAAGATGCCGGGCAATTTCTGCCATCGCATCCTGCAGGTGTCTTTCGCTCAGTCCAAGGTAGCCCATATCAGGACTTTCCGATATTGAAACGACAATCACATGATTTCGCAGAACTTCTTGGTAGCTCATCGCACAGCTCCTGAGAGCCATTCCGTCAGGCTGCGGAGTTGGACGCGTGGGGCAATCTCGGCGAAAAGGCGTTCCTCCTCCGTGCTCAATGGAGGATCGGGGTACACGATGATCGGAGCGGGTATGTCGGCTTCGGGCGGTAGTGCGGCCAAGGTAATCAATTCCGGTGGCCTAGGAATGAAGATGACTGCGGGGTCCGCTGTTTCAGCTGAGAGTGCGATTCGACACCGCCATAGGAAGTCCTTGAGCACCTCGTCGAGCAGGCGCGCGATCACGACATTGATCCGATCTTGCCCATCTAGGTCAAGGCGGACGACCGGAACGTTGCCCATGTATGGGAAACCGCGCTCATCCAAGTCGCTGATGCAGTTTGCTACGACGAGAGGAACGTTGTGGCGCTTCGCCTCGATGACTTCTTTGCGGCACCACTCTCTTGACGAATAGGTGTCGGTGTGAATCGCGACCATTGCACTTACCCGGACCTGTAAAAGCAGCACCTTATGAAAGCGCAGCCCAGCTGGAATATCGTGTACATCGAAGAAGCTGGCGAGCCCATGGCCGTCCTGAAGGCGATCACGAATCAGCCTGGCGACTCGCTCGCCGGCATCGTCATGTTTCGAGTGACTAATGAAGATCTGAACTTTGCGGAGGTACGCTTCGAGAGCGGCTTCATCTTCGTCCGGACGCTGCAGGCGCGCCAAGAAATGTCGCAGCATGCGGCAGTACTCGTACGTTAGCTCGCTTAAAAGTCGTTTGGTGCGCGTCTGCAAGTCACCGTTCCACTGATCCCACCGCAGTGCCTGCTCAGTCATGTTGAGCGGCGCGAGAACTGTCTGGTGTATAGCGACAGGAAACGTTCGTACATGCAATCCGGTTGCTTCAGCGCGCTCCCCGAGAGCGCGCGCATATGCGACCCATTGGGGGGCTGCGGCAAGCGTACCGTCTGTCAAGATGACGATAGCAGTGGCATGTGCCTCGTCAAAGTCAATATCCAACGGTATAGAGTCGCCTGGTGGCGGAAGTGAACGAAAGACGACGCTCAAACCCGTGCCGCCGGCGACGTTTTCATAGAGCTCGCGACGGAAGTGGCCCCTGATTGCCTCCGCGATCGAGCCGCCATCGGTAAACCCGGGATGCCAGGCCACGTACACCACGAAAAAGGGACGAGTGGGATCTGACACAACCTCCTCCGTTTTGTTCGGAAAATGCCGCTCGTTCCACTGCTGGGCGAGCCATTCAATCATCTTACTGTCATCTTGTGGATCTGACCTGCCCCCCTCTTGGCCAGAGGCTACGTACGACGAGGCGGGCCAACGACGCGTCTATATGGCGTCAAAGGTCATAGGTCTGAAAGGTGCCAGATGATCGATTGTTCAGCAGCGGCAATGGCGATGTGATCTGGGTTGCAATGCGATCCATAACATATTGATTTAGAGCAATTTCCAGTTGCGTCGAAAAGGGTTCACGCTCAGAACCAACGCATCATGAGCCCGTTCTCGTACTTTTTCCACGAGTTGCGTATGCGCTACGGTGCTTGTAATAGTCCACCACCCGATGCGGTGGCACATCCTTTCGAACGTCCAGCCAGTCGCGGCGCAGGTTCAGGTGATCGGCTGCCCAACCCAGCAGTGCTGGGGATAGCTTCAACTTGAGCTGGTCGGGCGACGAGCAATCGGCCATGCTCAGCGCCGGCGGGGCCTGGGCGATGGCGGCGGGCACCAGGCGGATGATCTGCTGCCGCGCCACTCCATGCGCCTCAAAGGCGCGGATCAGCCGCTGGGCCGAGTGTCGGACCGGGTCACGCCGGCCACGCCACCAATCCCAGCCTTTGCTCAGCAGTCCCCATACACCGGTGGCTTCACTCACCCATGACATGCTCAGGTCCCTCCTTGCAACAGCGCTTCGGCCAAGCGCTGCTCGGTGAAGCGGGTGACGATGATGCCTTTGTCGCTGATGTCGCTCTCACACCGGTTCTCTTGTCCATGGCTTCTCATTTGCTTGTTGGCTTGAACCCGTCCGTTGCGACGCAGCACTGGAGCCACGTGGTGAACCATTATCGGAAACGTCCAGCAGGGCGTTTGCACTGCTCGAAGCGTTGTCGGGCACGCCCGTTTCGTTCGTTAAAGTCCAGCTCGACTCAATCACCAAAAAACACAGGGAGGTAGACGAAATGAAAGACCCCTACGAAAACATCCTGATCGGCAATTTCCTCTACAGCCTGGGGCTCGTGATCGGGCGGCGGTTTCCGGACAAGCCGTTGCCGGGGGTGGTGAACCTGCTCCAGCAGACGCCACTCGACGGTCCCTTGGGGGATGTGCTGCTCCGCTATCCAGGCGTCGTCCGGCTGATCGAGTTCAAGCGGGCGTCCAACGACAGCGACAAGGAGTCGGACAAGCTCGACACCCTCAAGCTGTCGCTTGAAAACGAGCCGGCGCTGCAGCAGGTGTCTCGCGCCATCCATTGGTACGTGGAGTCCTCCAAGGGGCCCTTGGACTGGCGCACCCGGGTCTGCCCCTACCTGGACTTCGCCGGGGGCCAGAGCCCTCCACTCGACTTTCAAGCATTCACGCAATCGCTGGCGGAGACGGTGGGAAAGGCGCAGGCCGAGGAGTTTCCCGATGCCCTCATCCAGCGCTATCTGGACGCGGTGGCCGCTTTCTCCGGCAAGTCGGGCACGTCCTCATCGGGGCTGCTGGTGTCCGTGGGCCAGGACGGGACGCTGCACTACATCGCGCTCGAAAGCATCCGGGAGCTGCGCCAGGAGTTGCAGGTCCACCGGCAGCAGGCGGACGAGCGGAGCGCCAGCATCGCGCAGGAGCGCGCCCTGGAGCACAAACCCCAGGGGAAAGGCCTGTCTCTGTGATGAACGATGCACAACGCAGCGTGGAGCGCATCCACCAGCTGTCCGACATGCTGCAGTCGCTGATGCAGCAGGCGGCGGTGCTGCAGCAAAAGGCCGATGCCTCCGTGGTCCAGTCGCGCCAGGCCTCGGACGCGATGAAACGGGCCAGCGACCGGCTGCCTGTGACGGTGGGCGCCGCCATCGAAACGGTGCTCGAGCCGGCCGCGGAAAAAGCCGCAGCGAAGATGACCGCCACCTAGGCCCAGGCGAACGCGGCGGCCGCCGAGGCCACGAAGACCTTCGCAGCGGCGCAGGAAAAGCTGCAGTGGAAGATGCTGGCGTATGCCTGCACGGGGGCACTGGCCGTGGTGGTCCTGATCGCGGCGGCGATGGCCTACCTGTCTCCGACCGAAAGAGAGCTGAAGGCACTGCGCGCCGAGCGGCAGATGCTGTTGGCCGACATGGATCGGCTCAGAAAGGCGGGCGCGGGCCTGGAGGTCGCGCAGTGCACTCACCAGGGTCGGCCGAGGACCTGCGTGCGCGTGGATGCCCAGTCTCCCCGATTCGAAGGGGGCTACCTGCTTGTGCCTGCACGGTAGGAAGCGGCAAGATCCCGAACGTCCCTTCCGCTTCTTCTCCGTTTTCTTTTCTTCTTCGTTTTGCGATGAACGCCCCGCGCAAGGCCCTGCCCCGCATCGATCCCGCCCGTTGCACCGGCTGCGGCTGGTGCGTGGCCGTGTGCCCGCCGCATGTCCTGTCGCTGCAGGTGCCGGGCCCGCAGCCGTGGGGGCGCAAGCAGTCGGTGCTGCACGATGCGCCGGCCTGCACGGGGTGCGCGCTGTGTGCGGTGCGCTGTCCGTTCGATGCGATCGGCATGGTGCGCACCGGCTGAGGGCTGCCAGCGGGGCCTGTAGGACAAATCGCGTCAGGCGTCGGGGCGCTGGACCCACCCGCGATCGGTTCCATGCATGTTGTGATCGCGTCTTGTTTGTTTTGTTGTTCACCGCACAAGGAGCACCGCATGTCCGAAAAATCCGCATCCGTCCATTGGGAAGGCGCTGGCAAGACCGGCCAGGGCCAGATCAGCACCGAGACCGGCGCGCTCAAGCAGCACCCCTATGGCTTCGGCAGCCGTTTCGGGGACGACCGCAAGGGCACCAATCCGGAGGAGATCGTGGGCGCGGCGCACGCGGCCTGCTTCACGATGGCCTTCGCGTTCGCCTGCGAGAAGGCCGGCATTTCCACCGAGACCCTCGACACCACCGCCAAGGTGCGGCTGGCCAAGGAGGGCGAGGGCTTCAAGATCGACCGCATCGCCCTCACGCTGACGGCCAAGGTGCCAGGCTTGGACGAGGCGCAGTTCCAAAAGATCGCCGCCGAGGCCAAGGCGAACTGCCCGCTGTCCAAGGCACTGGCGAGCGTGCCCGAGATCACGCTGACCGCCACGCTCCAGGCCTGAGGGCAGGCGCCGCGCATTGGAGCCGAAATGGCCTCCAGTGCAATCGATACTAGGGCATTGTGCTATCAATTAAATAGCATCGGGGCGTTGGTTGTGGGGCGTGCATCGCGTCCTGTACACTTGCCGCCCATGTCGTGCCGTTCTTCCTTTGCCACCGTCGCTCGCGTTGCCCGCCTGGGTCGCGCCGCGGTGCCGCCCGCCACCGCGCGGGCCCGGATGAACGCACGAATGATTACCACCATTACCACCATTACCACCGCGGCGACCTAGCCTTGGTGCAGGGTGGCCGTCCCGGCGGCCACCTGGTGTCATTCCCTCCCCGAACGAACCCAGCCTGGCAGCTGGGTTTTTTGTTGGCCGTTTTGTGGCCCGTTTCTGGAGAGAGTGAGCATGTTCAACGACCCCCACCTGAGTCCCTGGTCCGCCGGCCCTGGCGAGGCCCGCGCGCCCATCCCCATGCAGCGTCCGCTGCGCGTGGGCATGATCGGCATCGGCACGGTGGGCGCCGGCACCTGGCGGGTGCTGCGCCGCAACCAGGCCGCGATTGCGGGGCGCGCGGGCCGGGGCATCGAGATCGTGGCCGTGGCGGCGCGCAACCTGGCGCGGGCCGCCACCGTGCTGGACGGCGCCGAGGGCGTGGAGCTGACGGAAGACCCGCTGCGCGTGGCGACCCACCCCGGCGTGGACGTGGTGGTGGAGGCCGCTGGCGGCACCGGCCCGGCGCGCGATTGGGTGCTGGCGGCCATCGCCCACGGCAAGCACGTGGTGACGGCCAACAAGGCGCTGCTGGCGGTGCACGGCAACGAGATCTTCGCGGCGGCGCAGCAGCGGGGCGTGGCGGTGGCCTACGAGGGCGCGGTGGCGGTGAGCATCCCCATCGTCAAGGCGCTGCGTGAGGGCCTCACGGCCAACCGCATCGAGTGGGTGGCCGGCATCATCAACGGCACCACCAATTTCATCCTGACCCAGATGCGCGACGAGGGGCTGGACTTCGCGGCGGCGCTCGGCCAGGCGCAGGCGCTGGGCTATGCCGAGGCCGACCCGTCGTTCGACGTGGACGGCGTGGACGCCGCGCACAAGGCCACGCTGCTGGCCGCCAATGCGTTCGGCATGCCGGTGCGCTTCGAGCGGGCACACGTGGAGGGCATCCGCGGGCTGCAGGCGATCGACGTGGCGTGTGCCGAAGCGCTGGGCTTTCGCATCAAGCTGCTGGGCATGGCGCGCCGGAATCTGGAGGCGGGCGAGGGCGAAGACCAGGGCGTGGAGCTGCGTGTGCACCCCGCCCTGGTACCTGCACGGCACCTGCTGGCGCAGGTGGACGGGTCGATGAACGCGGTGCTGGTCAAGGGCGACGCCTGTGGCGTGACGATGTACTACGGCGCGGGCGCAGGGTCCGAGCCCACCGCGTCGGCTGTGGTGGCCGATCTGGTGGACGTGTCGCGCCTGGCGGCCGACGGCAGCGCCGCGCACCGCGTGCCGCACCTGGCGTTCCATCCGCATGCGCAGCAGGACCGGTTCGTGAAACCCATCGGGGATGTGCGCACGCGGCATTACCTGCGCGTGCCGGTGGCGGCGGGGCGGGCGGACGCCATCGGGGTGGTGTTGGAGCATCTGGCGCGCGCCGGAGTCGCGGTGCAATCGCTGGGGGTGCATGCCGTTGCGGCGGCCCAGGGCGATGCGGCCGTGGACCAGGTGCTGGCGCTCACGCACGAGGCCGTCGATGCGCAGGTGCAGGCGGTGCTGGAGCAACTGCGCGAGGTGCCGGGCCTGTGCGTGCAGGCGCCGTTGCGGCTGCGGGTGGAAATGCTGGAGTGACGACGGGGGCGGGCGAGGGGGCTGCGGCGGCGGCGGGGCGCGTGCGCGGCTCCCGCCGCCGTCCGCTCAGCGCTTTTGCTTCTGGTAGGCCTCGTGGGCTGGCTTGCCGCGGTCGGTGTCCTGCAGGCCGCGCTGCACGTCCTTGTAGGCCTGCTGCATCTCTTCGGATGGCTCGCCGCCGGTCATCTCTACCGCCTGGTCGCGCTCGTGCGGCAGGCGGGGTTCGGGGCCGTCGGGGTTCTTGCTGTCGGCGTCGGGGGCGGGGTGCGACTGCGTGGTGTCGACGCGGCGCTCCTTGCGCTCGGGCACCGGGGTGTCGGAAAGGGAATCGCGGGGGGTGGACATCGGGGGGCTCCTGTCGTGTGGCTGTGCCGGAAAGGCATGGCCTCGATGCTAGGAAAGCCCTCCGGTGGCGTCTGTAGGCGGGTGCGCACAGCCGGCGACGGCGGGGGCGATTTGAAGCCTTTCAGGCCGCTGGCGCAATCAATACTAGGGCGTATTGCTATTAATTGAATAGCAACCGGATGATGCTGTGGCGCCCGGCCGCCCGCTGCGGTGGTGCCGGCCCCGAGCGCAATCGACGGCGGATCGAAGCCCGTCAGGCCGCGTCCGCCGTTTCCAGCACGGGCGCGCAGTCGATGCGCGTGCGGACCGAGTTGGCGAGAAAGCACGCCGCGTGCGCCCGGTGGTGCAGCGCCTCCAGCGCCTCCTGGCTGGGCGCGTGGGCGGGGTCGAAGCGGGTGACGGGGCGCAGCTGCACGTGGGCAACCACGGGGCGGCCCTGGTCGTCCGGCGCCATCGTGCCCACGGCGTCGTCGCGGTAGTGGTCCACGCGCCAGCCGTCGCGGCAGGCCAGGTCCAGGAACCACAGCATGTGGCAGCTCGACAGCGCCGCGACGAAGGCCTCCTCCGGGTCCACCGCGGCTGCGTCGGAGTAGGGCAGGGGCACGACGTGCGGCGAGGACGACGCGGCGACGGTGGCCCCGCCGTCGAACAGCCATTGGTGGGCGCGGTGGTAGCGCCGGTCCAGGAAGGCGTCGCTGCCGCGCTGCCAGGTGATGGAGGCCAGGTGTTCTGCCATGGGGGTCTCGTTCGGTCGGTTGGAGGGGTGGGGAACGAAGGGACGCCCCGGGAGTTTAGCGACCGCGCGCCGTGCCCTGCCGAGAACCCGAACCGTTTCCGGGGCCGGCCCGGGCATGCCACACTACTGTATGTCTCAACAGGAATGGGCCGCGCAGGCCCTGCAGTCTTTCGATGCGGTGGTGGGCGCCACCGAGGGGTTCCGCAGCCGCGCCGGCCAGCGGCGCATGGCCGAGCAGGTGGCGCACACCTTCAGCGTGGCGCAGCTGGGCAAGGTGGAGGAGGGGCCCGACGGCGAGGCGCCGCCGCCCACGCGCTCCATCGCTGTCGTGCAGGCGGGCACGGGGGTCGGCAAGTCGCTGGCCTACAGCGTGCCGGCCATCGCCATGGCGATCTCGCGCGGCACGCGGGTGCTGATCTCCACGGCCACGGTGGCGCTGCAGGAGCAGCTCGTCAACAAGGACCTCCCGGCCCTGGCCGCGCGCATGGAGCAGCCCTTCAAGTTCGCCCTGGCCAAGGGCCGCGGGCGCTATGTGTGCAAGCTCAAGCTGGAGCGGCTCGCCGGCACGGGCGAGGCCCATTCGCCGGAGGAGGAAGACCTCTTCGCCGAGGAAGAGGCCGCCACCCGCGCCGCCCGACCACGCCAGGAGACCGAGGCGCGCATGAAGTTCTACGCCACCATGGCCGACGTGCTCGCCAAGGGCGCCTGGGACGGCGACCGCGACAGCCTGGAGGTGCCGCCCGAGTCCGAGGTGTGGAGCCCCGTGGCGGCCGAGGCCAGCTCCTGCACCGGCAAGCACTGCCCGGCCTTCAGCCAGTGCACCTACTACGACCGGCGCAAGGCGCTGGTGGCCGCGCAGGTCATCGTGGCCAACCACGACCTGCTGCTGTCCTCGCTGGGCGCGCGGCTACTGCCCGAGCTGGACAACTGCCTGCTGGTGCTGGACGAGGCGCACCACCTGCCCGCGACCGCGCTCGACCAGTTCGCGTGCGAGGCCGACCTGTCCCGCCTGACCTGGATCGACCGCCTGGCCAGCCGCGCGCTGCGCATCGGCGCGCTGGTCGAGGTGGAGGAGATCGCCGACATCCCCAACCATTCCGCGCGCCTGCGCGCCGCGCTGCAGGACGTGGCCCGGCTGGTGATGGACGTGTATGGCGAGCAGTTGCGCGCCCCCAGGCCGGCCTGGGGCGGCCGCGCCCGCCCGCAGGCGCCCGGCATGCCCACCCGGGCCCGCGTGGCCGGCGGCGTGCTGCCGGAGGCGCTGGTGGAGCCGCTGGGCCAGATGGCGCACCACGCCGAGGGCTTTCTGAACGCGCTGCGCGCCATCGCCAAGGCCCTGCGCGCCGAGATCCGCGACAAGCCCGACGAGGCGCGGCGCCTGTCCACGCTCTATGCCCAGGTCGGCGCGCTCGCGCCCCGGCTGGAGGGCGTGCACGCCACCGCGCAACTGCTGCTGCAGGACGCACCCGAGGGCGCCGTGCCCGCCGCCAAATGGTTCACGCTGGAGGTGGAGGGCGACTTCATCGTCGTGAAGGCGCACGCCAGCCCCATCCTGCCGGGCAACACGCTGCGCCACCACCTGTGGTCGGCCGTGCGCGGGGCGGTGCTCACCTCGGCCACGCTGACGAGCTGCGGGCAGTTCGACTTCTTCCTGCGCGAGGCGGGGCTGTTCGGCGACGAGACCGTCACCACCCTGGAGGTGCCCAGCCCCTTCGACTACGCGCTGCAGGGCACGCTGATCGCCACCGAGACCGTGGCCGACCCGCGCGAGGCCCAGGCCTTCACCGCCGAGATGGTGGATGCGCTGCTGACCGACCTGGCCATGGTCGAGTCCGGCGCGCTGGTGCTCTTCACCTCGCGCGACCAGATGCGCCAGGCCGTCGATGCGCTGCCCACCGCCATGCGCGGCAGCGTGCTGGTGCAGACCGCGCTGCCCCGCACCCAGCTGCTGGCGCGCCACCGCGAGCGCGTGGCAAGCGGCGAGCCGTCCATCATCTTCGGCATGCAGTCGTTCGGCGAGGGGCTGGACCTGCCGGGCGCGCTGTGCGAATCGCTGTTCATCACCAAGCTGCCGTTCGCCCCGCCCGACGACCCGGTGGGCGAGTCGCGCGCCGAATGGCTGCGGGCGGCGGGGCGCGACCCGTTCAGCGAACTGGTGGTGCCGGCCACGGCCATCCGCCTGGCGCAGTGGGTGGGCCGCGCGATCCGCACGGAGGAAGACCGCGCCCACGTGTACTGCTACGACAAGCGGCTGGTGCGCACGTCTTATGGGCAGCGGCTGCTGAAGGGGTTGCCGCCGTTTGCGCTGGAGCGGCGCCCGGCGGCCTGAGCCCGGCCCGCGCGGAGATGTCGGACATGCCCCACAGGGCCCCGGGCCGCGAGCCGACCGTGGGCGCAGCAGGGCCCCCCTACATTGGGACCTCCCTCCCGCACCGCGCGCCCTGTGCGCGCGGCGTTCGGCCTCCTTCCCTGCTTGCCGGAGACACCCATGAGCAACGACGACACCACCTCCCCCCACGCCACGCTGTGGCGGCTGATCAAGGACATCCGCTTCGGCATGCTCACGCACCGCGCCGCCAGCGGCATGCTGCATGCCCACCCGCTGACCACGCAGAACAAGGACATCGACGAACAGTCGCAGCTGTTCTTCTTCATCCCGCGCAACGGCGAACTGTTCGAACGCCTGCGCTCGGACAGCCAGGTCAACGTGACCTACTCCAACCCCGAGAAGGACAGCTACGTTTCGCTGTCCGGCGCGGCCGGCTTCATCGAAGACATCGCCAAGAAAGAGGCGCTGTGGTCGCCCATGGCGAAGGCCTGGTTTCCGGACGGCGTGAACGACCCCAATCTCGTGCTGCTGGCCATCCACATCAGCCACGCCGAGTACTGGGACGTCAAGGAAAGCAAGATGACCCAGCTGTTCAAGATGGCCAAGGCGGCCGTCACGGGCAACCCGCCCAAGGACATGGGCGAGCACAAGGAACTGTCGCTGTCCTGAGGAGCGCGGGCCTTTTCGCTCCCTCCATCGATCCCATCGTTTCATTCCCCCGTTCGCAAGGAGACACACCATGGCCAACGACAAGCAGGAGCCCGGCAAGGGCAAAGTGGAAAACGACCACAACCGCCAAGGCAACCAGGAGCCCACCCAAAAGAACGAAGCCCAGCGCACGCCGGAAAGCCGGCACGACCGTGATGCCCACATCGGCAGCGGCAACCAGGTGCAGTCGCGCCAGGGATCGGCAGGCAGCGGGGGCGGGCGCGGCGCTGGCTGAAGCCGCTGCACCCCGGCAACGACAGGGGCCTTCGGGCCCCTTTATTTTGCGCGGATGCCCTTGAAAGATTCCATAGACCATCCATTTACCATCCAATGGGATGGAAAAACGAGGTTTTTATGGCAACGACGGCACTCGAGCGCAGCAACAAGGTTCCCGATTCGGAGAAGGTGACGATCAACCTGGGGTACGTGGACCTGGGCCACATCGACCTGCTGGTGTCCGAGGGGTTCTATTCGAACCGCACGGACTTCATCCGCACCGCGATCCGCAACCAGCTGGTCGCCCAGGCCGATGCGGTGCGGCAGGTGGTGGCCCGCAAGACGCTGGTGCTCGGGCTGCAGCGGTTCGGCCGGGCCGAACTGGAGGCCGTCCAGGCCGCAGGGCAGACGCTGGAGATCCGCGTGCTGGGCCTGTGCACTATCGACGACGACGTGCCCCCTGCATTGGCCCAGGCGACCATCGCCTCGGTCCATGTGCTGGGGGCGCTGCACGCCAGCGCGGCGGTCAAGGCCGCGCTGGCTGGCCGCATCGGCTGACACCCCACCGGCACGCGCCGGTGGACACGACGACAAGGGACGGACCCGCGCCTTCGGCGCTGGCGACCGGACCACCATGGCAGACCGGCCCGATTCGAAGGCGGCGGCGAGACAAGAGACACGACGAGACGAACGCGGCACGCAGCGCCCCTGGGGGCCCCGGTGCCGCCCCCGCACGCCAGGGCCCCCGTGGCCCGCTTTTCGAAAGGATTCCCCATGGACTGGAACAAGAAGGTCAAGCAGCTTCTGAACGAAGTCACCCCGCTGATGCGCACCGGCCAGCTCGCCGACGCCACCCGTGCCATCCAGCAGGCCCTGGCCGGCCAAGGCACGGCCGCAGCCACCGCGGCGGGGAGCGCTGCCGCCGGCCGTGTGGCCGCCTGGCGCGAGCGCTTCGGCGCGGCGCCCAGCAGCCCCGCCGCATCATGGAAGGCCCCCTTCGGCGCGCCCGACGTGGAAGACGCGGTGGTCGTCGACCGGCCGGCCGCTCCGGCGCCGGACGCGCACCGGCCATCGCCATCGCCTCGCAACGCGAGAGCCGAATCCCCTGGCAGTTTCACGCGGGTGGCCTTCGCCGGCCCGGCCGGCGCGCCGCAGGACCACTACTACCTCAGCGTGCCCCCCGGCGCGGCCGCGGGCACGCCGATGCCGCTGGTGCTCATGCTGCACGGCTGCACGCAGAACCCGCAGGACTTCGCCCTCGGCACCGGCATGAACGAGGCCGCCGCGCCCGCGAACGCGCTCGTGCTGTACCCCGCGCAGGCCCAGGGCGCCAACGCGCACGGCTGCTGGAACTGGTTCCGTCCACAGGACCAGCAGCGCGGCCACGGTGAGCCCGCCACGCTGGTCGCCATGGTGCGCGATGCGATGGCGCGCCACCCCGTGGATGCCCGCCGCGTGTACGTGGCCGGCCTGTCCGCCGGTGGGGCGATGGCCGCGCTGCTGGCGCGCGAATACCCTGACTTGTTCGCGGCCGTGGGCGTGCATTCGGGCCTGCAGGCCGGCGCCGCGCACAACGTGATGGGCGCGCTGTCGGCCATGAAGAACGGCGCCAAGGGCACGCCCGGCCCGGCATCCCCCGCCCGCGAGGGCGGGGCCGGCGCCCCGCCGCTCATCGTGTTCCACGGCGATGCCGACGAGACGGTGCACGCCCGCAATGGCGAGCAACTGCTGGCCGCGGCGCTGCGGTCCGCGCCTGGTGCCCGGCCCGAGGCCGAAACCGGCCAGAGCCCCGGCGGCCAGCGCTACACGCGCACCGTGTATCGCGCTGCATCGGGCAGCGGTCCGGGCGCGGTGGTGGCCGAGCACTGGCAACTGAACGGCGCGGGCCATGCCTGGGCCGGGGGCGATGCGCGGGGCAGCTACACCGATCCGCGCGGGGTGAACGCGACGGCGCAGATGCTGCGGTTCTTCCTGGAGCACCCCCGCGCCGCCGGTTGATCGGGCGCGAGGCGCGGCGGTGGCGTCAGTCGATCACCACCTTCGCGTCCGCCACCAGCCGGGCGAAGCGCTCGGTTTCGCTGCGAATCTGCTGGGCCATCTGCTCGCGGGTGTTGCCCACCGGCTCGGCGCCGATGTCGGCCATGCGCTTGCGGAACTCCGGCGACTGGATCACCTTCACCATCTCGGCGTTCAGCCGGTCCAGGATGTCCCTTGGCGTGGCCGCCGGGGCGAGCACGCCGAACCACGTGCCCAGGTCGAAGCCTTTCAGGCCCGCCTCGTCCAGCGTGGGCACCTCGGGCAGGGCCGAGGAGCGCTGGAGGGTGGACACCGCCAGCGCCCGCAGCTTGCCGGCCTTGATGTGCGGCAGCACGGGCGTGATGGTGTCGAACGACATGGTGATCTGGCCGCCCAGCAGGTCGGTGGCCAGCGGGCCGCTGCCCTTGTAGGGAATGTGGCCCAGCGACGTGCCGGTGAGGCCCTGGAACTGCGTGCCGATCAGGTGCTGCGCGGTCCCGTTGCCGTTGGAGCCGAAGGTCAGCTTGCCCGGCTGCGCCCTGGCCTGTGCCACCAGGTCGGCCACGGTCCTGGCCGGGTTGTCGGCGTGGACGACCAGCACGTTGGGCACCAGCGCCACCGTGGTGATGGGGGCCAGGTCCTTCTGGAAGTCGTAGGGCAGTTTCTTGTACACGCTGGTGGCGATGGTGTGGTGCACCGCGCCCATCAGCAGGGTGTAGCCGTCGGGCTTGGACCGGGCCACGTAGTCGGCGCCGATGGTGGCGCCGGCCCCCGGGCGGCTTTCCACGATGACGGGCTGGCCGAGCGACACCGTCAGCCGGTCAGCCAGCGCCCGCGCCAGCACGTCGGTGGTGCCGCCGGCGGGAAAGGGCACCGTCAGGCTGATGGTCTTGGTGGGCCAGGCGGCCTGGGCGAGGGCGCTGCCGCTGGCCAGCACCGGGAGGGCGGCCGCGAAAGCGTGCAGCAGCACCTGCCGCCGCTGGCGCGCGGGGAAAAGTTTCGGGGCCATGCTGGTCTCCTGGGAGAGCGCTCTGCGGCGCCTGGGGGATGGCCCGCCGCGGCGCGGTCGGGCGAAGGAAGGAATGAGAGAGGGAACTCAGGCGGCCAGCCGCTGCACCTGGCGGGTGCCGGCCAGGTGGTCGCACACCGCCTGCGTGACCTGGGCCGTGGTGGCCTGGCCGCCCAGGTCCCGCGTGTGCAGGGCCGGGTCCGCGGTGACGTGTTCAATGGCCCGCATCAGGCGCCGGGCGGCGTCCGCCTCGCCCAGGTGTTCGAGCAGCATCACGGCCGACCAGAACGTGCCCACCGGGTTCGCCAGGCCCTGGCCCATGATGTCGAAGGCCGACCCGTGGATGGGCTCGAACATCGAGGGATAGCGCCGCTCGGGGTCGATGTTGCCGGTCGGTGCGATGCCCAGGCTGCCCGCCAGCGCGGCGGCCAGGTCGCTCAGGATGTCGGCATGCAGGTTGGTGGCGACGATGGTGTCCAGCGTGGCCGGGCGGTTCACCATGCGGGCCGTGGCGGCGTCCACCAGTTCCTTGTCCCAGGCCACGTCGGGAAAGTCGCGCGAGACCTCCAGCGCGATCTCGTCCCACATCACCATCGCGTGGCGCTGGGCGTTGCTCTTGGTGATCACGGTGAGCTGCCGGCGCGGACGCGACCGGGCGAGCTGGAAGGCGTAGCGCAGGATGCGCTCCACGCCCACGCGCGTCATGATCGACACGTCGGTGGCGGCCTCGATCGGGTGGCCCTGGTGCACCCGGCCGCCCACGCCGGAGTATTCGCCCTCCGAGTTCTCGCGCACGATCACCCAGTCCAGCTGCTCGGGCGTGCAGCGCTTGAGCGGTCCGTCGATGCCCGGCAGGATGCGCGTGGGCCGCACGTTGGCGTACTGGTCGAAGCCCTGGCAGATCTTCAGGCGCAGGCCCCACAGGGTGATGTGGTCGGGAATGTGCGGATCGCCCGCCGAGCCGAACAGGATCGCGTCCTTGCCGCGCAGCGCGTCCAGCCCGTCGGCCGGCATCATGGCGCCGTGCGCGCGGTAGTGGTCGCCGCCCCAGTCGAAGTCTTCGAACTCGAAGCGCAGCGTGTCGTCGGTGGCGGCCAGGGCCTGCAGGACCTGGCGGCCGGCGGGAATCACTTCCTTGCCGATCCCGTCTCCGGGAATGGTGGCGATGGCGTAGGTGGTCATGGGTGTTCGGTCGAAAAGCGTTGGGGACCACGCCACTCTAGGTACTGCCGGTCTTTCGGCGCGGGGCTATAGTGAAACCATTGTTCACCTGGATTCAACAATCCAGCGGCCCGTCCCACCCCGTTTTTTTCCTGCCGCCTGCCCATGCCTGCCGCCCACGCCCTTCCCGCCATCCAGCCGGCCGACCTGGGGTTTTTCTCGGTGCTGGCCAGTTGCGGCAGCCTGAGCGCGGCCGCGCGCGAGTTGGGCATCACCACGCCGGCCGTCAGCAAGCACCTGGCGCTGATGGAAGCGCGCGTGGGCGTGCCGCTGGTCAATCGCACCACCCGCCGCATGGGCCTCACGCCCGAGGGCGAGCTGTATCTGGCGCACGCGCGCCGCATCCTGGGCGAGATCCACGATCTGGAAGAGCTGCTGGGCCTGTCGCGCGCGACGCCGAAGGGCCTGCTGCGGGTGAATGCCACGCTGGGGTTCGGGCGCCGCCACATCGCGCCGCTCATCTCGCGCTTCGCGCGCCTGCACCCGCAGGTGCTGGTGCAACTGCAGCTGTCCGTGAACCCGCCTGCGCTCACCGACGATGCGTTCGACGTGTGCATCCGATTCGGTGCACCGCCCGAGGCCCGCGTGATCGCCAGGCACCTGGCGCACAACCGGCGGCTGCTGTGCGCATCGCCCGACTACCTGGCGCGCCACGGCACGCCGAAGGTGCCCAACGACCTGGTGCATCACAACTGCCTGGGCATCCGCCAGGGCGAGGAGGCCTACGGCGTGTGGCGGCTCACGCGCGGCCGCGGGCGCCATGCGGTCACCGAGTCGGTGAAGACGCGCGGCAGCCTCACCACCAACGACGGCGAGATCGCCGTGCGCTGGGCCCTGGAAGGGCACGGCATCCTGATGCGGGCCGAGTGGGACATCGAGCGCCACCTGCGCAGCGGGCAACTGGTGCCGGTGCTGCCCGCCTACAGCACGCCCGATGCCGACATCCACGCCGTGTACCCGCAGCGCCACCAGTCCGCGGCGCGGGTGCGGGCCTTCGTCGATTTCGTGGCGCAGGCGCTGTCGGACCGGGGCCGGGCCCGCGGCGGGGACGGCGACGCGGAGTGAGTCCTTGCCGCGCGGCCGTGGCGGCGCCTTCGCGCCGGCCGGTCCGGGCACTTCGCCGAAAATGCGGGCATTCCGCACGCCGACCCCTTTGCCGCCCCGCCATGTCCCTCATCGCCGTCATCGATTTCGAAACCACGGGCATCTCGCCCGGCCAGGGCGCGCGGGCAACCGAAGTGGCCATCGTGCTGCTGGACAACGGCCAAGTGGTGGACCGCTTTCAGAGCCTGATGAACGCCGGCGCGTGGATTCCGCCGTTCATCACGCAGCTGACGGGCATCACCAACGCCATGGTGGCCGCCGCACCCGATGCGGCGCAGGTCATGCGCGAGGCGGCGCGCTTCGTGGGCGACACGCCCATGGTGGCGCACAACGCATCGTTCGACAGCAAGTTCTGGGCGGCCGAGTTGCAGTGCGCGGACCTTCCGGCGCCCCACGCCTTCGCGTGCACCGTGCTGCTGTCGCGTCGCCTTTACCCGGAGGCGCCCAGCCACAAGCTCGGCAGCATCGTCGGCCACCTGGATCTGCCGCTGGCGGAACGCGCCCACCGGGCCCTGGCCGATGCGGAGATGGCCGCGGCGCTGCTGGGCCGCATCCAGCACGACCTGCGCACCCGCTGGGGGGTGGCCGACCCCGCGCATGCCCTGCTCATGGGCCTGCAGCGCTGCGCACGGCCCGCATTGGGCAAGTGGTTCGCGCAGCACGGCGCAGCGTTGGCGAAGGCCACCGCGAGCGTTTAGCACCGTTCCGGGCCCCGCTTCGCGGGGATGCCCTGGGGCTCAGAGGCCCCAGCTTTGGTCAGTAGCGCGCGCGCCCGAAGCTGTCGAGGATGGCGATTTCCGTGAACAGGCTGCCTTCGCGCCGGTTGTTCAGGAACGACACCTCGTAGCCGCCCAGATCGATGCGCGGCAGGCGCGACAGCGTCTCGGCCAGCGCCCGGCCATCCACGCCCCCGCTGCCGCTGCGCGGCACGGCCTTGATTCCCTGGCCGATGGTCTTGGCCACGAGGAAGCCTTCGAACGCCGCCAGCGAGGCGATGCTGGCGCTCTGCTGCGCTGCCTGCATGGCCTGGCGGAATTCGCGCACCACCGGAATCGACTGGTTGGTGAGCGCCGGGAACACCTGCGTCATGCCCACGCCGCGGGCGTTTTCCGCGCCCACGGCATCCACCAGCTTCACGGGGTCGAGGTCGGAGATGCCGACCACCTGCGCATGCCCGCCGGCTGCGCGGTAGGCCTTCACGAAGGCGCTGCCCGCGGCTTGGCCCGCCACCATCACGATCACCTGCGCATCGGCCTTGAGCAGTTTGGCCAGAGCGGGCTGGATGTCCGACGAGGTGCGCTCGTAGGGCTCCTTGGCGACCAGTGCCAGCTTGCGCTGCGACAGGGCCGCCGTGAGCGCCTCCAGGCCCTTTTCGCCATAGGCGTCGTTCTGGTAGAGCGCCGCGAACTTGGTCATGCCGATGGCGTCGCCCATCTGCGCGACCAGCTTGGTCAGCTCCGTGCTGTAGCCGGCGCGCACGTGAAAGACGTAGGGGTTCACCGGCTCGCGGATGACCTGCGAGCCCGAGCGCGTGGGAAACAGCGGCACGCCGCTGTCCTGCGGCAGCTTCGCCTCGATCAGCGCCTGGGTGTTGCTGGTGGCGAAAGAGATCAGCGCGGCGGGCTTCATGGCCAGCAGCTTGCGGGCGCCGGCCAGCGTCTTCTCGGGCTTGAATTCATCGTCTTCCACGACGAGCCGCACCTCCAGGCCGGGAAATGCCTGGCTCTTTTGCGCTTCGGCAAAGTAGGTTTCCACCCCCAGCACCACCTGCTTGCCCACTTCAGCGGCATTGCCTCCGGTCAGCGGCGCCACCATGCCGACGATGACCGGAGGGGCCGCGCGGGCGGCCGAGCCGATCCAGGGAAGGGCCAGCGAGGCGCCCAGGCGGGTGGTGAATACACGGCGTTTCATGGAACGTGCTCCTGTGGAGGACAGACAGCAGAGAAGGGCGCCAACGCGCCTGGACGAACCGATGCAGAAGAACCGGCACGCCCCTGCAAATGCAAGAGCGTGCGAAATGTATGACCTATTGTTAATCAGTTTTTGTGGCGTTTGGGCCCCTGTGGACGGGATTTGATCGTCCTGTGCTAGGATTTGCCGCTATGCAACGCAATCTGCTGCTATCCCCACTATCGCTAGGCCTAGTGCCTGGCCGGGGTCTGCCTGCGTTCGCCATCACCGTTGCCTAAAAGCGCAACACCGATTTCCCCCTGACCCCGGCCCGCGAACCAGCCTCCACCCATGGTGGAGGGCTGCAGGGGATGTCGTTCACCGTTCACCGTTGATTCGACCCGTGCCCCAGCGCTGCCTTGCAGCACGGCACACACCGTTCGTGGAGCCTCTCATGATTTCCAAGCCCGCTACCAAGTACCAGCCCATCGCCCCCATCGCGCTGGCCGACCGCACCTGGCCTTCCAAGACCATCACCCGCGCCCCCATCTGGTTGTCCACTGATTTGCGCGACGGCAACCAGGCGCTGTTCGAGCCGATGAACGGCGAGCGCAAGATGAAGTTGTTCCACGAGCTGGTGCGCATCGGCTTCAAGGAAATCGAGGTGGGCTTTCCTGCCGCATCGCAGACCGACTACGACTTCGTGCGCCGCCTCATCGACGAGAACCTCGTGCCCGACGACGTGACCCTGATGGTCATGACGCAGTCGCGCGCCGACCTCATCGAGCGCACCGTCGAAGCCGTGCGCGGCGCGCCGCGCGCCATCGTGCACCTGTACAACGCCACCGCCCCCGTGTGGCGCCGCGTGGTGTTCGGCATGAACGTGACGCAGGTGATGGCGTTCATCGACCAGCACGTCTCGCACCTGAAGCGCCTGACCGATGCCCAGCCCGAAACCCGCTGGACGCTGCAGTATTCGCCCGAAACCTTCAGCGCGACCGAGCTGGAAGTCTCGCTCGAAGCCTGCCAGACCGCCATCGCCGCCTGGTGCGTGGGCCCGGGTCGCGAGATCATCATCAACCTGCCCACCACGGTGGAAAACGCCACCCCCAACGTGTTCGCCGACCAGATCGAGTGGATGCACCGGCGCCTGAGCCCCCGCGAGCACATCGTGCTCTCGGTGCACCCGCACAACGACCGCGGCACCGGCGTGGCGGCGGCCGAGCTGGCCATGATGGCCGGCGCCCAGCGCGTTGAAGGCTGCCTCTTCGGCAACGGCGAGCGCAGCGGCAACCTCGACGTGGTGACGGTAGCGCTCAACCTCTACACGCAGGGCGTGCATCCGGGGCTCGACTTTTCCGACATCAACGCCGTGGCGCGCGTGGCCGAGGAATGCACTGCGCTGCCCGTGCACCCGCGCCACCCGCACGTGGGCGATCTGGTGTTCACCTCGTTCTCGGGCTCGCACCAGGACGCGATCAAGAAGGGCTTCGCCGCCCACGACCCCGAGGGCCTGTGGCAGGTGCCCTACCTGCCCATCGACCCGGCGGACCTCGGCCGAACCTACGACAGCGTGATCCGCGTCAACAGCCAGTCGGGCAAGGGCGGCATCGCCTTCCTGCTGGAGCGCGAGCGCGGCGTGGTCATGCCGCGCCGCATGCAGGTGGAGTTCAGCGCGGTGGTGCAGCGCCAGACCGATGCCAGCGAGACCGAGATGACCGGCGCCACGCTGTGGTCGCTGTTCCAGGCCACCTACCTCGAAACCCCCGCGGGCGTGCCCGGCGCCATCGTCTGCCATGCCCACCGGCTGGCCGACGACGGCCGCGGCATCGAGCTGGACGTGACCATCGACGGCGCGCGCCAGACCCTGCAGGGCCAGGGCAACGGCCCGATCGACGCCACGGTGGACGCCCTGGGCCTGCCGCTGCGCGTGCACGGCTACGAGGAGCGCGCGACCGGCTCCGGCGCCGATGCACAGGCCCTGGCCATCGTGGAGGCGGCCCTCGACGGCGTGCCCGGCGCGACCTTCGGCGTGGGGCTGCACCACAACATCGTCACGGCGTCGGTGCATGCGGTGGTGAGCGCGGCCAACCGGCTGGCGCAGCGCCGGCAGGCTCTTTCGCCGTCGCCAGCGGCCGCGTCCCAAGCCGCCCCGACGGCTGCCTGAAGCCGCGGAGCGTGGGCCCCAGGGCCGGCGGTCAACCGCCCGGCTTGCGCAGGGTAACCGGCTGCAGGTAGGCGCCCGAGCGCACCAGGTGCTGCTCGGCCGCCTCGATGCGCTCGATGCCCGGCGCGCCCGCGCGGCTGGCCAGCAGTTCCAGCAGCGATTCCGCCACCGCCGTGGCGGCGGCGATCGACGGAAAGAACGACGGGCTCTGCGTGGCAAACAGCACCGTCTCATGGGCCAGCAGCGACAGCGGCGAGGCTTCGCTGTCGGTCAGCGCCACCACCTTCGCGCCCACGCTGCGCGCCGCTTCGGCGGCCTGCAGCGCTTCGCGCGAGTACGGCGCGAAGCTGGCCACCACCAGCGCGTCGCCCTTGGCCAGCGCGCGCAGCTGCATCTCCAGCGAGCCGCCCTGGCCGTCCACCAGATGGACCGAGGGGCGGAACAGCCGGTACACATAGACGAAAGAAAACGCCACGGGAAAGCAGGCGCGAAAGCCCGCCACGTGCACATGGCGGGCCTGCTCCAGCAGCCGCGCGGCGCGCGGCAGCGAGACGGCGCTCTGCCGCTCGGTCTGTTCCAGGTTGTGGCGGTGCACGTCGAACATCTCGCCCACCAGCGACTGGTCCTTGGCACGCCCGGCCAACTGGCGTGCCCGCGGGGCGTATTGCTCGCTGCCCAGGCCCATGTCCTGCGCCAGGGCCTCCTTGAGCGCAGGCCAGCCCTCGAACCCCAGCTGCTGCGCGAACCGCACCAGGGTGGCTGGCGGCACGCCCGAGCGCGCGGCGACGGTGCGCATCGAGGTGGTCACGACCTCGTTCGGACGGTCGATGACGAACTTGGCCGCCTGCTGCAGCGAGGGGGACAGCCCGGCATGGCGCTGGCGAATGGTGTCTCTGAGACTCATGGAAACGGACCTGGACAGGGGCTGAACAAAGCGGTGGCGCAGCGCGCTGCGCCACCGCACGACTGTAGGGCAAGCGCGCACGGGCAGGAAGGAAAGGGCAGGAAGGAAAGGGCAGGAAGGAAAGGGCAGGAAGGAAAGGGCAGGATGAGGGGTGGAACATGTGTTCCATTTGATCGATCAGAAAAACGCATGTTGCAATTTTCGCAGGCATTGGTATATTTGTTCCATATCAATGGGAAATGGATTTTTTGATCCGTTGACCGCCCCGCCGCCACCGAACCTCGCCTGCCCCGCCATGACCCACGTCCTGCACCGCCATCTCCACCAGACCCCCCCTGTCGCCGCGGGCGCGCAGGGCATGGTGGTCCGCGACGCCAGCGGCCGCACCTACCTGGATGCCAGCGGCGGTGCCGCCGTCTCCTCGCTCGGCCATGGCCATGCCGACGTGATCGCCGCCATGCACCGGCAGATCGACCGCATCGCGTACGCCCACACCAGCTTCTTCACCACCGACGTGGCGGAGGAGCTGGCGCAGACGCTGGTGCGCGGCGCGCCAGCGGGCACGAGCCATGCCTATTTCGTGAGCGGGGGCTCGGAGGCCGTGGAGGCCGCGCTCAAGATGGCGCGGCAGTATTTCGTGGAGCGGGGCGAGCCCCAGCGCACGCACTTCATCGCGCGGCGACAGAGCTACCACGGCAACACGCTGGGCGCGCTCGCGGTGGGCGGCAACGCCTGGCGGCGCGCGCCGTTCGCGCCGCTGCTCGTGCCGGCCACGCACGTGTCGCCCTGCTACCCGTACCGCGAGATGCGCGACGGCGAGTCCCCGCGGGCCTACGGCCAGCGGCTGGCGGCGGAGCTGGAGGCCGCCATCCTCGCGCAGGGCGCGGACCGCGTGATCGCTTTCGTGGCCGAGACGGTGGGCGGCGCCACGGCGGGCGTGCTCACGCCGGTGCCGGGCTACTTCCAGGCGGTGCGCGCGGTGTGCGACCGCTACGGCGTGCTGCTGATCCTGGACGAAGTGATGTGCGGCATGGGACGCACCGGCACCCTGCACGCCTGCGAGCAGGAGGGCGTGGTGCCCGACCTCATCACCGTGGCCAAGGGCCTGGGGGGCGGCTACCAGCCCATCGGCGCGGTGCTGGCGCAGGGGCGTGTGGTCGAGGCCATGTCGCGCGGCAGCGGATTCTTCCAGCACGGCCACACCTACCTGGGCCACCCGGTGGCCTGCGCCGCCGCGCTGGCGGTGCAGCAGGTGATCGCGCGCGACGGCCTGCTGCAGAAAGTGCAGGACGATGCGCCGGTGTTCGAACGCATGCTGCGCGGCGCGCTGAGTGACCACCCCCACGTGGGCGACATCCGCGGGCGGGGCTACTTCTGGGGCATCGAGCTGGTGGCCGACCGCGCCACGAAAGCCCCGTTCGACCCCGCGCTCCAGCTGCACGCGCGCGTCAAGAAGGCCGCGATGAACGCGGGCCTGCTGTGCTATCCGTTCGGCGGCACGGTGGACGGCCTGCGCGGCGACCACGTGCTGCTCGCGCCGCCGTACATCGCCACGGGCGAGGACCTGCAGGCCATCGCCGACCTGCTGGCGCACGCCATCGGGCAGGTCACGGCCGCACTGGCCTGAGCGGCACCCTCCACCCCCGTCGTTCCGTTCTCCCTCCCGTTCCATCCCTCGTTCCTGAAGGAGCCTTTGCCATGCCCGTCGCCCCGTCCCTTTCGTCCCCGCGCCGCCTCCTGGCCGCCTTTCTGTCGTGCGCGGCCTTCGCCGCCCCGGCGGCCTTCGCCCAGGAGGCGCCCGCGGCCGGCGGCACCCTGGGCAAGATCCAGCAAAGCGGTGCCATCACCTTCGGCTACCGCGAGTCGTCGTTCGGCTTTTCGTACCTGGATGGCAACCTGCGGCCCGTGGGCTACAGCATCGACATCTGCCACCGCATCGTGGAGGCGGTCAAGGCCGAACTGAAGGTGCCCGCCATCGAGGTGAAGTACCAGGCCGTCACCTCGGCCAACCGCATTCCGCTGGTGCAGAACGGCACGGTGGACATCGAGTGCGGCTCCACCACCAACCTGGTGGAGCGGCAAAAGCTGGTGGCCTTCTCGCCCGACATCTTTCGCTACAACGTGCGCATGCTGGTCAAGGCCGATTCCGGCATCCGCGGCATCGCGGACCTGCAGGGCAAATCCGTGGTGACCACGGCGGGCACGACCTCGCTGCGGCTGCTGCGCGAGGCCGACAAGGGCCAGTCCCTGCAGATCACGCACCTGTCGGGCAAGGACCACACCGACTCCTTCCTGCTGGTGGAGAGCGGCCGCGCCGCCGCCTTCGTGCTGGACGACATCCTGCTCGCGGGGCAGATCGCCAATGCGCGCCAGCCGCAGGATTTCGCCATTGTGGGCGAGAGCCTGCGCACCGAGAACCAGTCGCTCATGTTCCGCAAGGACGATCCGCCGTTCAAGGCGCTGGTGGACCGGGTGGTCGGTGCCATGATGCGGTCCGGCGAAATGGAAGCGCTGTACCAGCGCTGGTTCATGTCGCCCATTCCGCCCAAGAACATCAACATCCGCTACCCGCTGAATGCCGAAACGCGCGACGCGTTCCAGAACCCCAGCTCCAAGGGCATCTGAGCCCCCTTCCCATGACCGCACCCACCCCCGTATCCGCATCCGCACCGCCGCGCATCGCGCTGATCCATGCCCTGCAGCATTCCGTCGAGCCCATCAACGCCGCCTTCGGGGTGCAGTGGCCCGAGGCGCTGCGCATGAACCTGCTGGACGACAGCCTCTCGGCCGACCTGGCGCGCTCGGGTGCGGGGCTGGATGCGGCCATGCACGACCGGTTCCAGCGGCTGGCGGACTACGCCGTGGGCACGGGCGCACACGCGCTGCTGTTCACCTGCTCGGCCTTCGGGCCGTGCATCGAGGCGGTGGCGCGCCGGCATGCGGGGCTGCCGGTGCTCAAGCCCAACGAGGCCATGGTGGACGACATCGCGCAGGCCGCCGGCGAAGGGGCCGTGGGCCTGATCGCCACCTTCGCGCCCACGCTGGCCTCGATGCCGCCGGAGTTTCCCGCGCACGTGGCGCTGCGCACGGCCCTGGCCGGCGGCGCGCTCGACGCGCTGAACCGGGGCGATGCGGCGCTGCACGACCGGCTCATCGCCGAACAGGCGCGCGCGCTGCAGGCGCAGGGCTGCCGCCGCATCGCGCTCGCGCAATTCAGCATGGCGCGCGCCCGGGGCGCATGCGAGGCGGCCACGGGGCTGCCGGTGTTCACCACCGTGCACAGCGCCGTCGCGCGGCTGCGCCAGCGGCTGGGCTGAAAAGAAAAAAAGGTGGACAGGCCGGGCGGCGAAGGCGCGCTCAGTGCCCCGCCGGTGCGCCGCCCGCCTGCCGGCCCACCGGCCGCAAGCCCCAGCTGGCGGCCAGCCACACCGCGCACAGCAGCGCTGTCACGGCAAAGAGCTGCGGCGTGCCGGCCCACTTGGCCAGCGCGCCGCCCAGGGCCCCCCCGGCGAACAGGCCCAGCGACTGCAGCGTGTTGTAGGTGCCCAGGGCCGCGCCGCGCAGGTGCGGCGGCGCCATGCGCGAGACCAGGCTGGGCTGGCTGGCCTCCAGCGCGTTGAAGCCGCAGAAGAACACGAACAGCAGCAGCCCCAGCGCCCACAGCGCGGGCACGGCGCCGGCCGCGGCCACGCCGCCCAGGCCCAGCTGCACCAGCAGCACCAGGCCGATGGCGGCCAGCAGCGATTCGCGCAGGCGGCCGCGCCGCTCCAGCGCGAACAGCCCGCCCATCATGGCGAACGACAGCACCACGGCGGGCAGGTACACCTGCCAATGCGCGGCCTTGGGCAGCCCCGCCTGCACCAGCAGCGCGGGCACGGCGACCCACATGGCCATCTGCACCGTGTGGAGAACGAACACGCCCAGGTTCAGCCGCAGCAGGTCGGCATGGCGCCACACCTCGGCCAGGCGCCCGCGCGGGGCGTCGGCATGGCGCGCGGGCTCGGGCGGCACCACCCACAGCACCACGGCGATGCCGCCCAGCGCCAGCGCGCAGGTCAGCCCGAACAGGCCCGCCAGGCCGATGTGCGCAGCCAGCACGGGGGCCGCGACGAGCGCCACGGCGAACATCAGCCCGATGCTGCCGCCCACCAGCGCCATGGCCTTGGTGCGCACGGCATCGCGCGTCTGGTCGGCCAGCAGCGCCGTCACGGCGGCCGACACTGCGCCCGCGCCCTGCAGCGCCCGGCCGGCCAGCAGCCCGGTGAGCGAGTCGGCCAGCGCCGCCAGCAGGCTGCCGGCGGCGAACACGGCCAGGCCCAGCACGATCACGCGCTTGCGCCCGAAGCGGTCGGACGCCATGCCCAGAGGCAGCTGCAGCACCGCCTGCGTGAGGCCGTAGATGCCCATGGCCAGGCCGACGAGCGCGGGATCGTCGCCGCCCGGGTATTTGCGCGCTTCGAGCGCGAACACGGGCAGCACGAGGAACAGCCCCAACATGCGCAGCGCGAAGATCAGCGCCAGCGCGAGGCTGGAGCGGCGCTCCAGCGGCGTCATGGCGGTGGCGTTGGACGGGGGCGAGGCGGTGGCGCCTGGGCCTGGAAGGTGGGTGGAGGAATCCGGCACGGTGGGTGCGCTGAGGGCCTGAAGCCAAAGCCGCGATTCTCGCCCATCGCCCGCAGGCCGGAACCGGCGCCACCGCGCAGGCATTGACGGCCTGGCGAACCCGTTTTCGCCGTTGCAGGCCAAAAAGGCCTTCATGCCGGCGGATTCATTGTCCTGTTTGCTATCAAATCAGGAGCGAATGCTTTTCCGAACCACCGCCGGACCGCCCCCCGCCCGGCAGCAGGGGCCGGGTGGCCCTGCGGACGGCCCGCGCCGGGGGCGTGGCCTATCATGGTGGGTTTTCCCGCCCAGAGCCGCGCCCACCGTGAACCACTCCCCCTTCTCCCGGCCCGCCGACGATGGCGACGCCCCTGCGGCGCCGGCCGCCGGCCGCTACCTGGGCGCCGCCCTGCAGCAGGCGCGCATCAGCATCCGCGGGGCGCGCACGCACAATCTCAAGAACATCGACCTGGACATCCCGCGCAACCAGCTGGTGGTGATCACCGGGCTGTCGGGTTCGGGCAAGTCCAGCCTGGCGTTCGACACGCTCTATGCCGAGGGCCAGCGCCGCTATGTGGAGAGCCTGTCGGCCTATGCGCGGCAGTTCCTGGGCCGGCTGGACAAGCCCGACGTGGACCTGATCGAGGGCCTGTCGCCGGCCATCTCGATCGAGCAGAAGGCCACCAGCCACAACCCGCGCTCCACCGTGGGCACGGTGACCGAGATCCACGACTACCTGCGCCTGCTGTACGCGCGCGCCGGCACGCCGTACTGCCCCTACCACGGCCTGCCGCTGGCCGCCCAGACGGTGAGCCAGATGGTGGACGCCGTGCTGGCCCTGCCCGAGGACACCCGCCTCATGGTGCTGGCCCCGGTCGCGCGCGACAGGAAGGGCGAGTTCACCGAACTCTTCGCGCAGATGCAGGCGCTGGGCTACGTGCGCTTTCGGGTGGACGGCACCATCTACGAATATGAAAGCCTGCCGCAGCTCAAGAAGACCGAAAAGCACGACGTGGACGTGGTGATCGACCGCCTGAAAGTGCGCGCCGAGATGCAGCAGCGCCTGGCCGAAAGCTTCGAAGCCGCCCTGCGCGTGGGCGGCGTGGAGGGCAACGGCCGCGTGCTGGCGCTGGAGATGGATGGCGGGCAGGAGCACTTGTTCTCCAGCAAGTTCGCCTGCCCCGTGTGCAGCTATTCGCTGGCCGAGCTGGAGCCGCGCCTGTTCTCGTTCAACTCGCCCATGGGCGCCTGCCCGGCCTGCGACGGCATCGGGCAGCAGGAGGTGTTCGATCCCGCGCGCGTGGTGGCCTTTCCGTCCTTGAGCCTGGCCAGCGGCGCCATCAAGGGCTGGGACCGGCGCAACGGCTACTACTTCGCCATGCTGGAGAGCCTGGCCAGGCACTACCGCTTCGATGTGGAGGCACCCTACGAATCGCTGCCCCCGCCGGTGCAGCAGGCCGTGCTGTACGGATCGGGCGAGGAGGAGATCGCCTTCAACTACGTGCTGGACAGCGGCGCCAACAAGGGCAAGGCCATCGTCAAGAAGCACCCCTTCGAAGGCATCCTGCCCAACATGGCGCGGCGCTACCGCGAGACCGATTCGGTGGTCGTGCGCGAAGAACTCGCGCGCTACCGCAGCACCCAGCCCTGCCCCGAATGCCACGGCGCGCGGCTGCGGCTGGAGGCGCGCCACGTGAAGGTGGGCGAGGGCGAACAGGCCCGTGCCATCTACGAGGTGAGCCACGCCACGCTGGCCGACGCGCACGCCTGGTTCTCGCAGCTCAAGCTCACCGGCGCCAAGGCCGAGATCGCCGACAAGGTGGTGCGCGAGATCGGCACGCGCCTCACGTTCCTCAACGACGTGGGGCTGAACTACCTGAGCCTGGACCGCAGCGCCGAGACGCTCTCGGGCGGCGAGGCCCAGCGCATCCGCCTGGCCAGCCAGATCGGCTCGGGCCTGACCGGCGTGATGTACGTGCTCGATGAGCCCAGCATCGGCCTGCACCAGCGCGACAACGACCGCCTGATCGCCACCTTGCAGCACCTGCGCGACATCGGCAACAGCGTGATCGTGGTCGAGCACGACGAGGACATGATGCGCGCCGCCGACCACGTGATCGACATGGGCCCCGGCGCCGGCGTGCACGGCGGGCGCGTGATGGCGCAGGGTACCTACGACCAAGTGCGCGACCATCCCGACTCGCTCACCGGGCAGTACCTGTCGGGCGCCCTGAGCATTCCCGTGCCGGCGCGCCGCACGCCGTGGCTGCCCGTGATGGAGGGCGCCCCCCCCGCCGCCGAGCCGGCCAAAAAGGGTAAATCGCGCTTTCCTGAAACCGAGGCCAGCAAGCGCCGCGCGGAGGCGCGCGCCGAGCGCCAGGCCGAGCACCGCGCCACCCAGGGCCGGCTGCAGGCCCTGCGCGTGGTCGGCGCCACGGGCCACAGTTTGAAGAACGTGAGCGTGGAGTTCCCCGTGGGCCTGCTCACCTGCGTGACCGGCGTCTCCGGCTCGGGCAAGAGCACGCTCGTCAACGACACGCTGTATGCCGCCGTGGCGCGCCAGCTCTACCGCGCGCACGACGAGCCCGCGCCGCACGAGGCCATCGAGGGCATGGAGTATTTCGACAAGGTCATCAACGTCGACCAAAGCCCCATCGGCCGCACGCCGCGCAGCAACCCCGCCACCTACACCGGCCTGTTCACGCCCATCCGCGAGTTGATGGCCGAGGTGAACACCGCCAAGGAACGCGGCTACGGGCCCGGGCGCTTTTCCTTCAACGTGGCCGGCGGCCGCTGCGAGGCCTGCCAGGGCGACGGCGTGGTGAAGGTGGAAATGCACTTCCTGCCCGACGTGTACGTGCCCTGCGACATCTGCCACGGCCAGCGCTACAACCGCGAAACGCTCGAAGTGCTGTGGAAGGGCAAGAACATCGCGCAGATCCTCGACCTCACGGTGGAAGACGCGTTTGCCTTCTTCAAGGACGTGCCGACCATCGCGCGCAAGCTGCAGACGCTGCTGGACGTGGGCCTGTCGTACATCCGTCTGGGCCAGGCCGCCACCACGCTCTCGGGCGGCGAGGCCCAGCGCGTGAAGCTCGCGCAGGAATTGAGCAAGCGCGACACCGGCCGCACGCTCTACATCCTGGACGAGCCCACCACCGGCCTGCACTTCGCCGACATCGACCTGCTGCTCAAGGTGCTGCACCAGCTGCGCGACGCGGGCAACACCATCGTCGTGATCGAGCACAACCTGGACGTCATCAAGACGGCGGACTGGATCATCGACATGGGCCCCGAGGGCGGCGCCGGCGGCGGCACCGTGGTGGGCGAGGGCACCCCCGAAGACCTGGCCGCCAACCCGGCCAGCCACACCGGGCGGTACCTGGCGCGCTACCTGCCGTCCACAGCGCAGGGCTGATCGATAGTTACGTTACTTTCGGTGGCAAATCAGTTGCCCCGAACTGCGCCGTGCGCCGGTTTTTACCCCCAGAATCCGCGGTTCTAAAAACAACTGAAGACGGAACGGGGAGGTCCCATGAACAAGGGCATGGTCCAAGTGGACCAGGAGCGCCTGCGTGCGCAACTGGAGAAAAAACTGCCGCCCAAGGTGCGGCTCTTTCAACTGGATGACATCCCGGGCGTGATGCGCTCGCGCATGGGGTGGCCGGTGGCGGCGGCGTTGATGGAGCGGTGGTTTCGGGGGGCGCCTTTTAAGATGCCGGGTCCGATGAAGCGGGGGGAGGCTGTTAGCCGGCCTAGCACTCTCAGTGCGGCGCAATTGGATGAGAACACCGTTTCCATGGCCTGGGCGCGTGGTTTCGCAAGGGTGAACGCCGCCATGGCAAAACTGCAATCCCAGTGGGCCACTCCAGCTGGCGTGGTGCAACTGAAAAAAATCGTCAGGGAACAAGGCTTGGGTCGCCTGGGAACGCAAGCGTGGCGGTTGGGCGACCTGTCAAAGCCCGCGAAAATCCTGGACGAAACCTGCCAAGTGAATTACCTGGGATTTGGCCGACTCAGCGATCCTCTGGACGATTTCTATGGGGCCATGGGCGAGGCCACCCTGAAAGTGGCCGTATCAGGCATGGTGACGCCGAAAGGAACTGGAAAAACTTCGATTGCCATCGACGAATTGGGTTTCTATCTGCGAGACGCCTACGATTTCAACGATGGCGAAAATTCCTTTCTTTCGCAGCCCCTGGGCTTCTGGGGTTTCGGGGGCGTCGAACGACTCCAGTGGGGTTCAGGCGTCTCCATCTCCGAGCAATGGGTTCAGGAGACAGATGCTCAAGTACGAAGCCACACTTACCTAGTGCAGAACACGGACTTTCGTCGCTGGCGTGCGTTACACGGCAGGGGTGGCGATTTCATCGTCCTTTCGAACGTGCACCGTGTGCAGCTTCCTTTTCCGATTCACATGGAGTGGTGATGCCCTTGAAAGATTTGAAAAAAGTGCCATGCATCGCGTGGTGTCTGGCCATCAACGCATTGCTCTTCGTAGGGTGGCATGTCTATGCCCCGACTTTTTTGTACAGCGACAACAGCCCGCACATGACCTACCGCGTGGATGTTTACAACGCCTCGATTCTTCAGAGAATCATTCACTACGAGTTCGGAATGCCTGCGATCGTGCGGCTGTACAGGGTGGAGCCCAGGGCGCTACTGGCCGAAAGCCATGTCGTTGATATGAGCGCAGGAAATGGCAGTATCAGTTGGCATACCGCTCCTCCGCTCGATTTCAATGAGGTGTATGCGGGCCATGGCGTGCTGTTCGAAAACATACCCTCTGAATGCCCCACCCAGGCACCGCCGCCGAGCTGTCTGAACCGGCCAGAAACGAAATCACGATGAAGCACTTCGCCTGGAACAAGATCCCTTGCATCGTCTGGTGCCTGGCGTTGAACGCTGCGCTGTTTCTGGCGTGGTACTTGTCTACGCCGGCGCTCTACAACCGCTACAACAGTCCTCTGCATACCTATCGACTGGAAATCTACGATGCATCCTGGTGGCAGCGTGTGCAGCACCTGGATTCAAAGAAGCCTTCTGTAGTCCGTCTCTACCATTCCGATTCTCAGGCGTTGTTGGGGACCAGCCCGGTGGTCGACCTTTGGCGCAACGATGCCATCGTCTGGAGCGTTAACTCGCCGGGAGACGACAACCATGTGCGTGTGGGGAAGGACGTGCGGTTCGACAAACTTCGGTCCGAGTGCGCGCCGCCGTCTCCCCTACGCATCTGCGAGCAACAGCAATAAGCCATGCGCCGCAGCGGTGATGAATTCATTGGATGTTGGCCCCACTCCAAGAACCCCATGCTCACCGGATACGCCGCCCCACCGAGATTCCCCAGGCAACACCCAACCTCTCCATATTTGCTACCAGCGCGCCATCGTCGCGGCCTGCCCGCGATGGGCACATGAGAGCGAGACCAAAGCGCGTAGTCACACTTACCTTGTGCAGAACGAAGACTTTCGCAAATGGCGCGCAAAGCATGGGCGTGGTGGCGACTTCATCGTCCTATCCGACGTGCATCGTGTGCGCCTTCCTTTTCCGATCAAGCTGGAATGGTGATGAAACTGTCAGATCTTCGTAAAGTCCCTTGTATCGTTTGGTGCCTTGCACTGAATGCGATTATTTTTTTGGTCTGGTACGCGGCGACCCCCACTTTTTTCGATAGTGAGAACAGTCCTCACCGCGTTTACCGCCTTGAGTTCTACAAGGCATCAATCGTTCAGCGTGTCATCCATTACGACTACAAGATGCCTTATGTGGTGCGTCTTTACCGGGTTAATTCCAGGACATTGCTCGGTGAAAGCGAAGTGGTCGATCTCTGGATGAATGGCGAGACCAGTTGGCATTTGGATGCGCCGGTAGCCACTAACAAAGTTTACGTAGGGCGGGATGTGTTCTTCAACAACATTCCTTCCGAATGCACGGACCCTACTTTGCCACCAGATTGCCCTGCCAAGAAGTGAAGCAGATCAATGCCGGACCCATGATTTTCTCTTGTAGAGATGGTGAAAAACCTGTTTTCAATAGAGGCTCGTGCTTCGTCCGGTGCTTGGCGGTGACGGCCCTCTTTGTCATGGCTTGGTACGCCATGACGCCCACATTTTTCGACAGCGAAAACAGCCCATATCGCGTTTACCGCCTGGAGTTCCATAAAGCATCTCCCTTGCAAAGAATCGCCCATCTCGATTTCAAGATGCCCTATGTCGTGCGCTTGTACAAAATCGAGCCCAAGACGCTGCTGGGTGAAAGCGAGGTGGTCGATCTCTGGCTGAACGGCGAAATCACGTGGTATCTGAATTCTTCGGTGGACCGGAACGAAGTGCGCGTCGGCAGGGATGTCTTGTTTGAAAAAATCCCAGCGGAATGCACACCTGCGTCACCGTTGGTCAGTTGTCCCAAGCCTTGATGCGCCCTTTGAAAAAAATCCCGTGTGTCGTGTGGTGCCTGATGCTGGGTGGTTGTGTTGTTCTGGGGTGGCGCGCCACTTCCCCTACGTTCCTGTACAGCTACAACAGTCCTCATGAAATCTATCGCCTTGAGTTCCATCGGGCATCGATCCTGCAGCGCATCGTCCACCACGATTTCAGGATGCCTTTCGTCGTCCGGCTATATCGCGTTTCGCCCAAAACGCTGTTGCGAGAAAGTGAAGTCGTGGACCTTCAAGGTGGAGGGCAGTTCGACTGGCACCTTGATCCACCAGTCGCTACCAACAAGGTGTATGTAGGCAATGAAGTGGTGTTTGAGGGCATTCCCTCGGAATGTGGCGACCCACCGCTTCCCAGTGGGTGCCCTCCCAAGCCTTGATAAAGCGCTTGCGCCGTGAGTGAGTACGCTTGGGTTGCTGGATTTGGAAAGCTGCGGATCCGATTCGAGAGGCGGTTCGAAATTCATCAAGCCTTGCTCACATTGGCCGCAGCCATCATCTGTTCTCGCTTCGTGGACCCGTCGTGTTAGCCGGTCTTACCTGCGACGGCCCTGCGCCTGGTGCGCGAGCAGGTCTTCGGTGATGTCGTCGAATGTCCAGGCACTGCCATTGCTTTCATTCTGATAAGTGGTGCTGGGGTCCGTGCCGACCCGGACATCGAAGAGGCGATTGTTGAGTGTTGTGTCTGCGAGCGCGTGTGCAGTCAACTCCGGCCCGATAGTCGGCAGCCGCATCTTGCGTAATTGTTTATTGACCTTATCCTGGTCCATCGGCTGGATTGCTTCCATGCGATGGGCATCGCTGCCGGACGGCGCGCGCTCAGTCCAAGTTTCCTCGCGGGCTTCATGGGCTAGCTCGGCGAGCGAATAGCTCTCCCCTGTTATGGAGTCGTGGAGCACGGCGTTATTGAGGGTAGAGGCACTGGGATGGCCTGGCCATGGATCGACCACGACCGTATGGTGATTCCCCCAGCGGGCTTCGCGAGGGTCTCCAATCAGAAGGAACTCGTGGTTTCCCTCACCGGGCAATACCTGCCTGCGGCGCATCAGAGGCCCCGTCACGCCATCATCGGCATGCAAGGCCGCTCCAGCGACAGAGGCAAATACTGCGCAGTTCCCCCCCTGCGCTTGCTGCGCTCGTTTGAGTTTCGAGTGGCTAGTGTCCCTGCGTGATATCGCATCGCGGGCCCAGCTTTCGCCCTCGCTGGCGCGAATGTCCGATGCCTGGTTGGAGGCGCCAGCATGAAGCACTGCTCTCGTTGTTCGGTTGGCTCGACCTGCGGCCTTGAGATTCTCGAAGACCTCGGATGGAACGGATACCGTACGGTGTGCATAGCCATCAGGCAGGCCCAGTGCCCCACTGGCGACGTTTTGATGCACTTCGACGGTATCGGCTCGATGGCCTGACGACAAAGCATTCCAGCTACCGGAAGACGAAGAGCCTCCGCCCTTGAAGATACCTTTGAACATGATGAAAGCGTCCTGAAAAGAATTTTCCAGAATCTAGGTTTTTTACCTGCAGGCGCATCGCGTGCGGACGAAAAAACATCCAACGAGCCGAACTGAAAGTGGCCTTCGTGCCTGCGCAGGCATCCCCCCTGCTCAAGGATGATCAACCCATGAAGCCGAGATCGACTGGATATTGTGTTCCGCCGAAGTTGGCGATGCGTGGCAACACCCCCGCCATCTCCGTATTCGCCACCCCGAACCACCGCGCCATCGTGGCCGCGTACTGGTCCACGGCGGTGCTGGGCAGCAGGCGGCCCTGGCCCACGTGCCACTGGTCTTCGCTGCCGCTGCCGTTGCCCACGCTGATGGGTGGCGGCGTGCCGTAGAAGGCCGCGCCGCGCACGGCGCCGCCGACCACGAAGTGGTGGCTGCCCCAGCCGTGGTCGGAGCCGTCGCCGTTGGAGGTGAGCGTGCGCCCGAAGTCCGATGCGGTGAAGGCGGTTACCTTGTCGGCCACGCCCAGCTCCACGGTGGCGTTGTAGAACGCGGTCATGGCGCTGCTCACGCGGTCCATCAGCACGGCCTGGCCCGAGACCAGGTTGTCGTGCAGGTCGAACCCGCCCATCGACACGAAGAACACCTGCCGCCGCGTGCCCAGCGCGCCGCGCGCCGCGATCAGCCGCGCCACCACCTTGAGCTGGTCGGCGAGCGAATTGCCCGTGGGGAAGGCGGTGGACACGCCCGCGCCCGCCAGGGCGGCGGAGATCTGCCCTTCCGAGCCGATGGAGCGCTGCGTCACGCGCGCGTATTCGGCCTCCATCGCGTGGGCGCTCGCGGCCTGCACCAGCTCGCTCAGCACGCCGCGCACGGCGCTCGATCCATAGACGCTGTTCTTGACCCCGTTGATGGGCACGGCGCCGCTGGTGCTGATCTGGTACTGCAGCGCCTGGTCGCCCGAGAGGAACACCGCGTTGCCGCTGGCCGAGATGCAGGTGAACAGCGAGTTGGTGTTGGCCGACAGGGCGAGGTCGCCCAGGTTGCCGCCCCAGCCCACGGTGGAGCCTTCGGCGCCCTGCGATTGCCACACCGACTGCTGGTCGTTGTGCGAAAAGAGCTTCGGGGGCAGCGGGTAGGTGCGGCGGTCGGCGCTGGCGTACTGCGCCCGCGTGAGTGGCACCACCAGCGGACCCACGTTGAGCTGCACCGCCGCGCGCCCGCTGTTGAAGAGGCCGGCCATGCCGGTCATGGCGGGGTGCAGCGCGTACTGCATGCCGCCCGAGAGGGTGCTGGACGGCTGCAGCACGGTGCCGCCCAGCGCACTGCGCCCGAGCGCGATGCCGCCCGCGGCACCGTCCGCGCCGCCGCCTCGGATGGTGGCGTACTGGGCGTAGCGCGCGCTGTCGTAGGGCACGACGGTGTTGGCGTAGTCGTTGCCACCGTACAGGAAGACGCACACCAGCGCCTTGTAGTCGTTGGCTTCGAACGCCGCGGCCTCGCCTAAAGCGGCGAGGTTGAGGGCGAACGGCAGCGCGGTGCCGGTGGCGGCCAGCTGGGCCGAGCGCCGCAGGAAGGCGCGGCGCGTGTGGCGGGCCGGGTCGATGAAGGGGGTGGACGGGTTCGTGGGCATGGGCGTGTTCCGTGGGCGTGTCCGTGGGGCAGGGGCGGTCACTTCTGCACGAGGTATTCGGGGCTGGCCATCACCAGCAGCACGGCCGCGGCGACGCGGTTGAGCTGCACGGCGGTGGTGCTGCTCGCCGTGACGGGCGTGGTGTTCAGCGCGGCGGCGATGCGGCCCTGCGTGGCGACTGACACCTGGCCGGCCGACAGCAGCAGCGCCGCCTTGCGCACCAGGGCCGTAGCGTCGGCCACCAGCGGCAGCAGGTTGGCGTAGGTGCAGGCGATGTCGAAGCCGTTGCTCGCGTTGCTGGCGTTTTGCGGCAGGTCGGGCGCGTTCACGAAGATGCCGTTGCGGATGGCGTTCTGCATGAAGTTCAGGTAGCCGCTCACGCTGGTTTCGTTGACGATCTGGAACTCCGGCGCGACCTGGCCGTTGGCGGCCATGGCGGTGGAGGGCGGCACGTAGCCGGGGCGAAAGAAGTTGAACACCGACCCCGCGCGCATCGGGCTTTGCCCCAGGCGCGTGGCGGGGTCGCTCAGGTCGCCGATCTTCCAGCTGCCCTGTGCGGAGCGCAGCCCGAAGGTGCGGCCCCATTGCACGAAGCGCACCATGGGCTCGCGCAGGCGGCCGAACTGCGGGTTCGCCAGCCCCGTGGTGCTGCGCGCTTCGGTATCGAGCAGCACGGCGGCCACCACCGCGCGCAGGTCGCCCCGGGTGCCGCTGCCGTTGTTGGCGAACGCCGCCGCCACGCGCGCCACGTAGGCCGGGCTGGGGTTGCTGGTCACCAGGCGCTGGATGAGTTGGCGGCCGATGAAGGGGCCGACGTTGGGGTGGTTGAAGAGGGTGTCCAGCGCCGTCTTGAGCGCCGCCTCGCCGGGCGTGCCGGCCCCGACGGTGGTGCCCAGGAACGTGGCGGCCAGCGTGGAATGCCGGCTGGCGGTGAGCACCATCGGCAGCCGGGCCTGTTGCGGGCTGGGCACGGTGCTGGTGCCCACGGTGGTGGGCTGGTTCTGGCTGCGGTCGTAGTCGTAGCCGGTGAACACGCGCGCCAGGTTGCTTACGTCGGCGGCGGTATAGCTCTCCAGCCGGTTGCCGCTGCCGTCGCGCTGCTCGGTGCCGTCGGCATTGAGCTGGTACAGGCCCAGCGTGAACAGCTGCATGACCTCGCGGGCGTAGTTCTCGTCGGGCTGACGGCCGGTGCGGGCGTCTTCCTTCTGGTTGCCGCGCGTGTTCAGGTACACGCCCATGGCCGGGTTCAGCGTCACGGCCTCCAGCAGCGCGCGGAAGTTGCCGAGCGCATGCGTGTTGAGCACGTCCCAGTAGCTGGCGGCCAGGAAGGCGTTCCAGGTCTGGTCCAGGCCGTTGACCGAGACCACCATGATCTCCGACAGGGCCAGCGCCACGCGCTTGCGCACCGCGTCGCCCGCAGTGAACAGCTGGTTCCACAGCATGAAGTCGGCCGGGTAGGCCGCGTTGTAGAAGCGAGTGTCGGCATTGGCCACGCCGTAGCCGCGCTGGGTGAGCCAGTCGGTGCCCGTGGTGCCGATGGGCTGGGCGAACTGGTTGGCCAGCCAGGCGGCGTAGCCCTGGCTGCGCACCTCGGCGATGGATTCGTCGGTGGCCGAGAACTGCGCCTGCAGCAGAAACCGCGCGGCCTCCTCGTCGGTGGCCGGGGCGTTCACGGCCCCCGTGCCGCCGCCCGAGGGCGCCGGGCTGGGGGCGGGGGTGCCTGTGGCAGGCGGCGGGCTGGTGCCGCTGTCTTCGCTGCCACCCCCGCCGCCGCCGCAGGCGGCCAGCAGGGCGGCCGCCAGCGCGGCGGCGCCGGCGGCCGGGGTGCTGGAAGGCAGCGAGGGGGCGAGGGGCGGGGTGGGCTGCGGGGCCGGCGATGGGCCTGGCGAGTGGGGCGCAGGGTGGTCGGCGCCGAGGGCGGGTGCCGCGGGGGTCAGCATCATGGGCGTCTGTCCCGGGCAAACGGGAGCGTGGCGGATGGGGACACGGGCATCGCCGGGGCGTCGGGGCGACGGCGGCGCGCGAGGAGGGGCAGGAATTTTTGGGAACGGCGCGCCCGCCCATTCCGATGACAGGCCGATGCAGCTGTTACATCCGGTCTGTGTCCGGTTGTTACCGCCCGCAGCGGGGCGCGCCGGTCCGCTTCCTCGGCCGCCATGCCCGGCCGGCGCCCGGCCGCGCCGTCAGCGCCCCAGCCGCCGCGCCACTTCGCCGTCGAGCGAGGCCATGAACGCTTCCACGGCCCGCGTGTAGTCGCTGTCCAGGCCCAGGGTGCCGTTGATGTCGCCATGCGAGAGCGCCTGCGGCAGCACCTCGGCGCGGCTGCCGGCCTCGCGCACGCGGCGGGCCATGTGCACGGCCTGCTGGCACGGGTGGTCCGGGCGCACGGTCGAGCACACGAACTGGAACGGCGCCGCGCCCGGCACCAGCTGGTCGTAGGGCGACAGCGTTGCCCAATAGGCCGGGTCGTCGCCGAAGGCCTCGTCGTAGAGCGCGGCGTGGGGCGCCCCCATGAGGGCGGGCAGGTCCAGCACCGCGCTGTCCAGCGACACCGCGCCCAGCCAGGGCACCGCGCCCGCGCGCTGCGCCAGCGCCGGCTGGGCGTTCAGCAGCGCCACCAGGTGCGCGCCCGCCGAATGGCCCATGAGCACGGTCCGGGTGCCGTCGGCCCCCCACTGCGCCGCCCGCTGCTGGACCGTGGCGAGGGCCGTGGCCACGTCGTGCGCCTGCAGCGCCACGCCCGTGTCCGGCAGCAGCCGGTAGTTGACCGACACCAGCACGAAACCGAGCGGCACCCAGCGCGCCACCTTCTCCTGCACCACGCGCTCCATGGCCTTGTCGCCCGTGCGCCACGCGCCGCCGTGGACCATGAAGAGGATCGGCGCCCGTGGCCCGGCGGCCGGCCGCGCGGAGGCGGGCGGCAGGTACACGTCCATGCGTTGCAGCGGGTCGCGGCCGTAGGGCACGTCGAAGAGGCGCTGCACGCCTTCGGGCAGCCGCGAAATGCTGCGGGGGCTCTGCTCTCCCAGCCACCCGACGGTCTTCAGGCCCCCGCCCCCGGCCCAGCGCCCCTGCCAGGGCCCCTGGGCCTGCGCCGGCAAGGCCCATGCGGCGCCGGCCAGCAGCAGCGCGGCCACGAGCGGGTGGCGCAGCCCAAGGGGCGCAAGGCGGTGGGACGGCGAGTGGGTGGCGGTATGGGCGGGGGCGTGGGCGGTCATGGCATCGGACTCCTGGGAGGGCAGTGGCGGTTGGGTGGGGCGCCGTGCGCGGATCGCTGCGCCCTCGCCGCCACTGTGCCGCGCCACCGTTCCAAAACGATGGCGCGCGCATTCCAAGTGATGACAAACCATGACCGCTGCGCCAGCCCTGTCATGGCCTGACACGGGCATGCCGATGGCGCCGCGGGCCGGCCCTACCATCGCGGTCAATCACAGGGGTTTTTCCATGACCGATGCGCTGGCCCGGATTCTGGTGGCCGATGACGAACCCGACCTGCGGGCGCTGCTGGAGCGCTACCTGGGCGACCACGGCTACGCCGTGCGCACGGTCGACGGCGCCGGCCCGCTCGACCGGCTGCTGGCGCGCGAGCGCTTCGACGTGCTGGTGCTGGACGTGATGATGCCGGGCGAGGACGGCCTGGCCATCTGCCGCCGCCTGCGCACGCAGGGCGAGACCATTCCCATCCTCATGCTGACCGCACGCGGCGACCCGGTGGACCGCATCGTCGGCCTGGAGATGGGCGCCGACGACTACCTGCCGAAACCCTTTCAGCCGCGCGAACTGCTCGCGCGCATCCAGGCCATGGTGCGGCGCCAGCGCATGCTGGGTGCGCACGCCGGCCCCGCGCCTTCGGCCGGGCGCGTGGCGTTTGGCGATTTCACGCTGTGGCTGGACGAGCGCCGGCTCGAGCGCGCGGGGCAGGACCTGCCCATCACCACCGCCGAATTCGCGCTGCTGCGCGTGCTGGCCGGCCACCCGCACCGCCCGCTGGGGCGCGACCGGCTCATCGCGCTCGCCCACGGTCCGGCGCATGCCGCCACCGACCGCAGCATCGACGTGCAGGTCATGCGCCTGCGCAAGCTGATCGAGGCGGACCCGGCCCGGCCGCGCCACATCCGCACCGTGTGGGGCGTGGGCTACGTGTTCGTGCCGGATGCCGCGGCGCCGTCGCCCGCCGATGGCGCGGAGGCCGCCCCATGAGCGCCCCGGCCGGGTCCGCGACCGGGGCGCGCCGCGCGCGCTGGCCGCGCAGCCTGCTCGGGCGGCAGTGGCTGCTGGTGGCGGCCCTGGTGGTGCTGGGCCAGCTGTGCGCGGCCTGGGTGGCGCGGCAGATGGTCCTGCGCCCCCGCGCCGAGCAGGTGGCCGAGGGCGTGGCCCGCCATGTCGATGCGCTGCGCGCCGGGCTGGCCGCGCTGCCGCCTGCGCAGCGGGCGGCCTTCACCGACGCCTTCAACCGCCGTGCCCGGCAGCTGGCCGGCACGGCCGCTGGCGCCGGGCCCGGCGCGCGGCCCTCGCCCGTGGAGCGCACCTTCATGCAGGCCGTGGAGCGCCGCCTGGCGGCCGATCCCGACCGCGCTGGCGCCGCCACCGCCCCCCGCTGGCGGCGCGACGAGGCCGGCGGGCTCGTGCTGCGCGTGTCCTTCGACGGCGCGGACCACTGGCTCGGCCTGCCCGGCCTGTTCCCCACGCGGGAGGCCACGGGTGCCTGGCTGATGGCCACGGTGGCCGGCATGCTGCTGGCGCTGGCCGCGGCCTGGTGGCTGCAGCGGCACCTGCACCGGCCGCTGGCGCGCGTGGTGGCGGCGGCCCGGCGCATCGCGCGCGGCCAGCCGCCGCCGCTCCTGCCCGAGGAGGGGCCCGAGGAACTCGCCACCGTCAGCCGCAGCATCAACGCCATGGCGCTCGCCCTGGCCCGTGCCGACCACGACCGCGCATTGATGCTGGCCGGCGCGTCGCACGACCTGCGCACGCCGCTCACCAAGCTGCGCCTGGGCGTGGAGATCGCGCAGCCCCGGCTGGACGGCGACCTGTCCGCCAGCATGGCGCGCAGCATCGACGAGATGGATGCCATCGTCGGCCAGTTCCTCGACTTCGCCCGGGTGGGCGAGGCCGAGGCCCCGGTGCGCGAATCGCTCGACGCCCTGGCCGACGCCGTCGCCCAGGCCCAGGCGGACCACGGCCGCACGGTGCGCGTGGAGCCGGGCGGCGCCCCGCCGCTGCCCCTGCGCCCCCAGGCCCTGCGCCGCGCCGTGGACAACCTGGTGGAGAACGCCTGGCGCCACGGCGCCGCCCCCGTGGTGCTGCGCACGGGCGGGGCCGCGCAGGGGTCGGCCGCGTGGATCGAGGTGCAGGACGGCGGCCCGGGCATCGCGCCGCAGGACCTCGCCCGCGTGCGCGAGCCGTTCGCGCGCGGCGGCGCGGCGCGCTCGGGGTCGCCGGGGGCGGGGCTGGGCCTGGCGATCGTGGAGCGCGTGGCGTGGGCGCACGGGGGTACGCTGGAACTGCATGCCGTGCCCGGGCAGGGGCTGCGGGCGCGCATCGTGCTGCCGCGGGAGAACGGCGCTGGTGGAGAGGAAAAGGTTTAACGCAAAATAGGGCTCCAGCACAATCAGGACTAGGGCATTTTGCTATTTAATTGATAGCATTTTCCGGGCCGGTTTGCGCTGACGTGGCGGTCCCGGTTGCTGGCTCCGGCAGCAGGGGGCCAGGCCGCTGAGCCCATTCCACGCCCCACCACGCTGCCCCTTTCATTCCATGCCGATGCCTTTGCGAACCCTGTGCGGCGCGGCCCTGCTGCTGCTCGCCAGCGCGTGCACGTCCGTCCCACCGGCTTCGACGGCGCCCGCGCCCGCCGCCTTTCCCGGCGCATCGTGGGAGCCCCAGCCCGTCGCGGAGCAGGGGCCGGCCTGCCGCCGCGGTCTCGAAGCCGCCGGCGACTACCTTCGCACCCTGGACACGACCGCCCTGATGGCGGTGCAGGACGGCCGGGTGCTGTTCGGGTACGGCCCGGTGGAGGCGGTCAGCATCGTGTTTTCGGTGCGCAAGAGCGTGCTGTCGATGCTGTACGGCCCGCCCGTGGCGGACGGCACCATCGACCTCGACCGCACGCTGGCGGACCTGGGCATCGACGACACGGGCGGCCTGCTGCCGATCGAGCGACAGGCGACATTGCGTGACCTGCTCACCGCGCGTTCGGGCGTCTACCATGCGGCCGCCAATGGGGGCGACGACGCGGCGGCCGCGCCGGCGCGCGGCTCTCAGGTGCCGGGCCGCTATTTCCTCTACAACAACTGGGATTTCAATGCCGCGGGCACGGCGTTCGAGCGCCTGACCGGCCGTGGCATCTACCAGGCCTTCGCGGACGATCTGGCCGCGCCGCTGCAGCTGCAGGACTTCGACCCGGCGCGGCATGTGCGCAGCGGCGATGCCCGGCGGTCGGAGCACCTGGCCTATCCCTTCTTTCTCTCCACGCGCGACATGGCGCGGCTGGGCCATCTTATGCTGCAGCAGGGGCGCTGGCGCGGGCGGCAGATCATTCCGGCGGACTGGGTGGTGCAGACCACGCGGCCCACGACGCCGGCCTCGCAGATGCACCCGGCACACACCGCGCGGCGCGGCTTCGGGTACGGCTATCTGTGGTGGCTGCTGCAGGAGCCGCCGGACTCGCCCCTGGCAGGCGCCTACATGGCCTGGGGCGTGCACGGCCAGTACATCCTGGTGGTGCCGAAACGGCAGATGGTGATCGCGCACAAGCGCCAGGTGCCGGTGGCGGGCGACTGGAACGTCAGCTGGGTCGGTCCGAAGGCGTTCCTGCACGCTGCCCGCCTGCTGGCGGCCGCGCCCTGCCGGGCCGGCGAGGCGCCCTGACCGGCCCGCGCTGCCGCCGGGATCGGCAGGGAGGGCAGGAAAGCGTCGAAAAAAATGCCGCCAGCGCAATCAGTACTATGGCATATTGCTATCGAATTTGTAGCGTATCGCCCGTCTGCACCACCGCATCCCCGGCCCCCAGCCGGAACACCCCCGCCGCCCGCACCAGCTCTTCCGCCTGCGCCCGCAGGCTGTTCGCCGCGGCGGCCATCTCCTCGACCAGCGCGGCGTTCTGCTGGGTGGCCTGGTCCATCTCGGTGACGGCCTCGCCCACCTGGGAGACGCCCAGCGACTGCTCGTGGCTGGCCGCGCTGATCTCGCCCATGATGTCCGTCACGCGGCGGATGGCGGTGACCACGTCGGTCATGGTGCTGCCCGCCTGGTCGGCCAGGGCGCTGCCCTGCGCCACCCGTTCCACGCTGGCGCCGATCAGCGCCTTGATCTCCTTGGCCGCCTCGGCGCTGCGGCCGGCCAGGCTGCGCACCTCGCCGGCCACGACGGCGAAGCCGCGGCCCTGCTCGCCCGCGCGGGCGGCTTCCACCGCGGCGTTCAGCGCCAGGATGTTGGTCTGGAAGGCGATGCCGTCGATCACGCCGATGATGTCGCCGATCTTGCGCGAGGCGGCGTGGATGCCCTGCATGGTCTCCACCACGCGCGTGACCACGGCGCCGCCCTGCACGGCCACGGTGCTGGCGTGTTCGGCGAGCTGGTTGGCCTGCCGCGCGCTGTCGGCGTTCTGGCGCACGGTGGCGGTCATCTCCTCCATGGAGGCGGCGGTTTCCTCCAGCGCGCTGGCCTGGGCCTCGGTGCGGGCCGACAGGTCCATGTTGCCCTGGGCGATCTGGGCGCTGGCGGTGGCCACGCCCTCGGAGCCGCTGCGCACCTGCGCCACCATGGGCTTGAGGCGCGCGCGCATCTGCTGCTGCGCGGCGATGAGCCGGCCCACCTCGTTGCTGCCGTGGGCGGTGTCCTCGCCGCTCAGGTCGCCCGCGGCCACGGCGCTGGCCAGGTCCACGGCCTGCGCCAGCGGCCGGGTGATGGAGCGCACGAAGACCGCCGCCAGCCCGCCCGCGAGGGCCAGCGCCAGCGCCATGGCCAGCGCGGCGACACCCAGGGCACGCTGGTGGCGGGCCACGCGCTGCTGCAGCGCGGCATCCAGGCTGGACATGGCGGTGGCGTTCAGAGCGCTCAGCGCCTCGATGGTGGCCGAGAGGTCGTCGAAGTAGTCCTTGGCGGGCAGGGTGATCTCGGTGGCCTTGAGCAGCCCCCGGTCGGCCAGGCCGCGCGATGCGGCCACGCGCTGGCGCACGGCCGAGACCTGGGCGCCCAGCGCCTGCCGCAGGCCGGCATCGCCGGCCATGGCGCGGTCGAAATTGCGGAAGGTGCTTTCCTCCAGCTCGCCCACGCGCTGCTGCAGCGCCTGCAGCGAGCCCTTGCCCTCGGGCGGCAGGCTGGCGCGCGCCAGATACCCGGCGCCCTGGCCGCGCAGCAGGCCGATTTTTTCGCCGAGCAGCGGGGCGTGGACCAGCGAGGCCTGGATCAGGTCCTGCGTGGCGGTGTCGGGATCGGTCTGGAAGCCGTAGGCGTGCAGCAGCTCCTCGCTCACCCGCAGCAGGTCGGCCACCAGCTGCGTGTGCCGCGCCAGGGCCTGCGCGGCGGGCAGCGCGCGGGCCGCCACGGCCTGCTCCAGCGCGCGCCAGGCCTGCGCCGCGTCGGCCCAGGCCTTGACCTGCGCCGCGGGGGCCGCGGCAGCCGCCATCTGCCGGTCGGCCTCGGCCAGGGCCTTGTTCATGGCATCCCGCACGGCGGGCCGGCGCGCGCCCAGCACCTCGTCCCCGTTGAGCATGGCGGCCGACAGGCCCCGGTGCACCTGCAGCCACTGCGCGGCCTGGTTGACCGCGATGATGGCCGGCGCGCCCGCGCTCTCGTGGCGCGCATCGCCGATCTCCTGCAGCGCGCCGCGCACGTACAGCCCGGTGGGCAGCGCGGACATCAGCACGGCGATCACGCCGAGGATCAGGAATTTCTGAAGCAGGGTGAGGCGATGGAGGAGGGGCATTTTGTGTAAACAAATGTTTGCTTTTGGGGTTTAGCAAGACATGTGCCTTTGCTCTTCTCGGAGGGCTTTCGTTTTGATAATTCAATGATTGTTGTATAGTCGAATCATGAATGAATCCGATGTGGTCCAAGCCCTGGCCGCGCTGGCGCAGGCCGTGCGCCTGCGTGTCTTTCGGGCGCTGGTGGTGGCGGGCGAGGACGGCCTCACGCCCGGCGCCCTGGCCGAGCGCCTGGAGATCGCGCCCAACACCCTGTCGTTCCACCTCAAGGAGCTGACGCATGCGGGCCTCATCAGCCAGGAGCGCCAGGGCCGCAACCTGATCTACCGCGCCGCCTACCCGGCCATGAACGCCCTGCTCGCCTATCTCACCGAGAACTGCTGCCAGGGCACGCCGTGCCTTCCCGCCGCCGCCAACGCATGACAGTGCTAGCCATGCCGGCCACGCGTGGGCTTCAGCCACTCCGGGCTCTTTCGCCCCATCGCACTGCCGGCCCTCCGGAGCCCTCCATGAGCGACACCCCACGCGCCCTGAACGTCCTCTTTCTCTGCACCCACAACGCGGCCCGCAGCATCCTGGCCGAGGCCCTGCTCAACGACCTGGGCCGGGGCCGCTTCCATGCCCACTCCGCCGGCAGCCACCCGCGCGCCCACCAGCGGCCCAACCCGCTGGGCATCCAGGTGCTGCGCAGCGCAGGCATTGCGACCGACGGCCTGCGCAGCAAAAGCTGGGACGAATTCGCCGCGCCGGGGGCGCCCGCCATGGACCTGGTCATCACCGTCTGCGACAGCGCGGCCGGCGAGGTGTGCCCGATCTGGCCGGGGCACCCGGCCACGGCGCACTGGTGCCATGCCGACCCCAGCGAAGGCAGCGGCACCGATGCCGAGAAGCTGGGCGCGTTCCGCAACACGCTGCACGCCATGAAGCGGCAACTGGAGCGGCTGGTCGCCCTGCCGCCGGACCGGCTCGACCCCGCCGTGCTGCAAGCCAGCGTCCGCCAGCTGGCCTGCGATTGAGGGCTGGGCGATGCCGACACGCGTATGAATCCTGACCTTCCGAACCTCGACGCCGCGCTGCTGCACCCGGTCGATCCCGAGCGGCTGTTTCCCGCGCAGCGCGCCACCCATGCCCCGCGCATCCTGCTGCTGTACGGCTCGGTGCGCGAGCGGTCCTACAGCCGGCTGCTGACCGAAGAGGCGGCGCGGCTGCTGCGGGCCCTGGGCGCCGAGGCGCGCATCTTCGATCCGCGCGGCCTGCCGCTGCCGGACGCGGCGCCCGACGACCACCCCAAGGTGGCCGAGCTGCGCACGCTCGCCCAATGGGCGGAAGGCATGGTCTGGACGTCCCCCGAGCGCCATGGCGCGATGACCGGCATCCTCAAGATGCAGATCGACTGGATTCCGCTGTCGGTCGGCGCGGTGCGCCCCACCCAGGGCAAGACGCTGGCGGTGATGGAGGTCTCGGGCGGCTCGCAGTCGTTCAATGCCGTCAACCAGATGCGGGTGCTGGGCCGCTGGATGCGCATGGTCACCATCCCCAACCAGTCCTCCGTGGCGAAGGCGTTCCTCGAATTCGACGAGGCCGGCCGCATGAAGCCGTCGAGCTACTACGAGCGCGTGGTGGATGTCATGGAAGAGCTGGTGAAGTTCACCCTGCTGACGCGCGACGGCGCGGCCTACTTGGTGGACCGCTACAGCGAGCGCCGGGAAAGCGCGCAGGCCCTGTCGCAGCGCGTGAACCAGCGCAGCCTCTGAGCAGCAGCGGGGGGCGGGCGGTGCCGCGCACGCCAGGCTGTCCCGCGCGGCCACACGGAAACCGGGGCCGTGCTGAATAATCGATCTTCTCGCGCCCCCCTTCCCCCGCCCCCTTTTTTCTGCGCCGGCCTGCCGGCGAACCCCCGCATGCCCTGTCCCGTGCTTCCTTCCGCCTTCGCCGCGCTGCCGCGCCCTGGACGACTCCGCTTGCCCTGCCTGCCGGGCCGCAGGGGGGCCGCATGAGCGCGGCGGCCCGCGCGCCGGGCGGCGATGCCATGGCCACGCGCGATGTGCTGGCCGCGATGGCGGTGGTGGTCATCTGGGGCGTCAATTTCGTGGCGATGAAGTGGGGCCTGCGCTACTTCACGCCGTTCCAGCTCGGGGCCGTGCGCTACCTGTTCGCCGCGCTGCCGCTGGTGTTCTTCCTCAAGCCGCCGCGCATGCACTGGCGCTGGGTGCTGCTGTTCGGGCTGTTCCAGGGCGTGGGGCAGTTCGGCTTCGGCTTCTTCGCCCTGAAGCTGGGCATGACGGCGGCGCTGGCCAGCGTGCTCATGCAGACGCAGGTGTTCTTCACCGCGCTGTTCGCGTTCGGCGTCCTGCGCGAGCGGCCCGGGCGGCCGCTGGTGCTGGGCATGGCCATCGCGGCGGTGGGCCTCGGATGCTTCGCCATGAACTTCATCGGGCCGGGGGCCACCGGCACGGGCGTGGGCGGCGCGACGCTGGTGGGCATCTGCCTCACGCTGTGCGCGGCCGCGTCCTGGGCGGTGTCCAACATCGTCTCGCGCATGGCGCAGCGGGCATCGCCGGGCTACAAGCCGCTGTCGTTCGTGGTGTGGAGCAGCCTGGTGCCGGTGCTGCCGTTCGCGGCGCTGTCGGCCCTGACCGATGCGGACGCGGGCCGCTGGCTGCACTGGGACGCCTGGGCTGCGCTGCCGCCGGTGGCCTGGGGCTCGATCGCCTACCTGGGCTGGGTGGCCACCATCGTCGGCTACGGCCTGTGGACGGGGCTGCTCACCCGCTACCCGGCCAACCGCGTGGCGCCCTTCAGCCTGGGCGTGCCCGTGGTGGGGCTGGCCGCCGGGCTGCTGGTGCTGGGCGAGGTCGTCACCGCCTGGCAGTGGGCGGGCGTGGCCTGCGTGGTGCTGGCGCTGGGGTGCGTGGTGCTCGGGCCGCGCTGGGAGCGGCGCTGACCGGGCGCGGTCGCCCAATCGGCACCCGTTCAACGCGCTACAGCGGCCGGCGGCGGGCGTAGCGCACCACCGTCACCCCTGCACGCGCCTGGCGCGTGGAGGGCATGACGAGCACGCAGTCGTCGTACGGCGTGGCGACGGGCTCGCCGTCGTTGTCGCCGATCACCGTGCCGGCCTTGGGGATCACCTCCAGGCCGGTGAACGGCTGCGTGAAGCGGAAGGCGCTGCTCTTGGCGACCACCGGGCCCGTCACCTCCAGCACCCACTGGCGCGGCGCATCGGGCTGGCGCCAGCCGGGCAGCAGCGCGGCCAGCGCCTCGGGGTGGAGCACCTGCGCCGCCGCGAGGAAGCGCGCGCACTGGTCGTAGGCCACGGTGCGGCTGGACAGCGCGCCGTGGAAGCCGCATTCCACCAGCAGCGAGCGGCGGTCGCCGGCCTGCGCGTCGGGCAGGCCGAAGTGCCCGTAGTCGCGCATGCGCACGCCGTCCTGGTGGCCCGCATCGGCCACGATGTGCTCGGGGGCGCCCATGCGGCGGGCCAGCTCCAGGTTGCGCGGGTGCAGGCCGGTGAGCAGGAGCGGCGCCCCGGGCTCGTGCATCGAATGCAGGTCGAGCAGCCAGTCGGCGCGCGCCACGAAGGGCCGCAGCGCTGCGGCGCGGCGGCGCTCGCGCGTGTCGCCCGCCTCCATGCGCTCGTCGGTCCACTGGCGGTTCATGTCCTGGTCGGTGAAGCGCGAGGCGTCGTGGTCGGCCGGATCGAAGCGGTCGAAGGCCTCCAGGTTGCAGAACGCCAGCGTGAGCGATCCCTGCTGGGGGCGCAGCCCCGCCGCCAGCAGGCCCTGCAGCGCCCAGGCGCCGCACAGCTCGTTGCCGTGCACCAGGGCGCTGATGAGCGCATGGCGGCCGGGCAGGCCGGAATCGAAGTGCCACACGCCTTCGGTGCCGGTGTTGCCGGCGCGCCAGGGCGTGAGGTCGGGGGCGGGGAGTGCGAAGGTCCGGGGCATCAAGGTCACTCCTCGATCTTGGCGAATTCGACGATCTTCTGGTATTTGGCCACTTCCGAGGCGATGAACTGGTCGGCGTTCAGGCTGGTGGAGGCCACGGTCGAGCCGGAGGCTTCCATTTTCTTGCGGAAGTCGGGCGACTGCAGCGCCTCGTTCAGCGCCTTCTTGAGCTTGTCGTGCACGGGCTTGGGTAGCTTGGCCGGGCCCATCAGGGCGAACCACACGCCGATGTCCACGTTCTTGTACTGCGGCAGCTCGGCCAGCGCGGGAATGTCGGGCGTGATGGCCGAGCGCTTGGCCTCGGTCGTGCCCAGCGCGACGACCTTGCCGCTCTTGATATGGGGCAGGCCGCTGGAGAGCACGAACACGCCGAACTCCAGGTTGTTGCCCAGCAGGTCGTTGGTGAGCGGGGCCACGCCGCGGTAGGGGATGTGCGTCATGAACAGCTTGCCCTGCTCCTTGACCATCTCGCCCGCCAGGTGCAGCGAGGTGCCCACGCCCGAGCTGCCGTAGCTGTACTTGCCGGGGTTCCTGGACACGCGCTGCGTGAACTCGGCCGCGTTCTTCACGCCCGAGCCGGTGGAGGCCACCAGCACCAGCGGCTGCGATGCGATCACGCCGATGGCGGTGAAGTCCTTCACGTCGTACTTGACCTTCTTGGTCACCAGCTTGTTGATGGCGATCTCGTTGCTCGCGCCCACGAGCAGCGTGTAGCCGTCCGGCGCGGCGCTGGCCACCTTCTGCGCGCCGATGGCGCCGCCCGCGCCACCCACGTTCTCGATCACCACCGGCACGCCCAGGCGCGCGCCCAGTTCCTGCGCCACCGTGCGCCCGGTGAGGTCGGTGCTGCCGCCGGGCGGGTAGCCGACGACGATGGTGATGGGCTTGCTCGGGTAGCTGTCCTGCGCGGCGGCGGGGCCGGCGGCCAGCAGGGCGAGGCCGCACAGCAAAAGCGTGCGGCGGAAGGCGGGGTGGGCATGCATCGGAGTCTCCTGGTGGGGTGTGGGCCGATTGTGCGAAGGCGGGCAGGGCGCGGGGGTGCCGAGTCGGCACGCCATGGTGCTGTTTCGGCACGCGGGCGCCAAGGGGGCGAACCCGATGACGGCGCGGGCCGTCACCGCGTGGCGATGGCGTGCCAGATCGCCTCGGCCTGCGTGCTCAGCCGGCGCTTGGGCCGGTACAGCCGCACGTCGAACTTCGCCTCCATGCTGCGGTCGCCCGCCTTGGCCAGCCGGCCGGCCTTGCAGTCGGCATGCACCATGGACCACGGCAGCCAGGCCACGCCCAGGCCCTTGTGCACGTATTCGTATTGCGCATCGGCCGAGTCGCACTCCACCGTACGCTGCAGGCGCTGTGTGACCGGGTGGTGCGCCAGCTGGTCCTCCACCAACCGGCCCAGCGCCAGCGTGCGCGCGTAGGCCAGGTAGGGAATGGGGTCGGCGCCCGCCAGCGGGTGCAGCGCCGCGCCCTGCGCCGTGGCGCGCGACACCGGCACCAGCCGGTCCGAGGCCAGCGTGATGTGCGAGAACTGGCGCGCATCCAGCCGGATGGCCAGCGCCGGGTGGTGGTAGGCGATGGAGAAGTCCGCCTCGCCGCGCTCCAGCAGGGCCACGGTGTCGGCCAGCGCGCGGGTCAGGATGCACAGCTCGCAGTCCTTCATCACCGGGCGCAGCCGCACCAGCAGGTCGGCCACCACGGTGCGGGCCAGGGTGCGGCCCGTGGTGAGCGTGACGGTGCGCGCCTGGCGCCCGGCCACCGCGCGCAGTTCCTCGTGCGACTGCGCGAGGTTGCGCGCCATCTGCTCGGCCGTGTCCAGAAAGACCTGGCCCGCCGCCGTCAGCCGCACGGGGCCGCTGCCGGGCTCGACCAGCGGCGTGCCGGCCCAGGCCTCCAGCGCGCGGATGCGGCGCCCGAAGGCCGGGTGCGTCACGTGGCGCAGCTCGGCCGCGCGCGTGTAGCTGCGCTCCTGCGCCAGCACGATGAAGTCTTCCAGCCACTTGAGCTGCATGGCCGGCGGGGTGGTGAGAGAGGCGGTGAAGCGCGCCGCAGGTCAGGCGCGGGCGGCGTTCAGCGCTTCCCGCGTGGCCAGGGCCACGGCGCGCGCGGCCGCGGCGAAGCCCTCGCCCTCGGCCGCGTACAGGATGGCGCGCGAAGAATTCACGAGGATCGGCCCGCCGTCGCGGCGCCCGGCGCGCACCGTGGCCGCCGCATCGCCGCCCTGCGCGCCCACGCCGGGAATCAAGAGCGGCAACGTGGGCGCCAGGGCGCGCACGCGCTCGATCTCGGCGGGGTAGGTGGCACCCACCACCAGGCCCAGCTGGCCGTTGGTGTTCCACGGGCCCTGGGCGAGGCGCGCGATGTGTTCGTACAGCAGCGGCTGCCCGTCCACGCTGGCCAGACGCTGGCTTTGCAGGTCGTCGCCGCCCGGGTTGGAGGTGCGGCACAGCAGGAAGGCGCCCTTGCCGTGGTAGGCCAGGTAGGGCTCGATGGAATCGAAGCCCATGAAGGGCGAGAGCGTCACCGCATCGGCGCCGTAGCGCTCGAAGGCCTCGCGGGCGTACTGCCCGGCGGTGGAGCCGATGTCGCCGCGCTTGGCGTCCAGCACCACCGGTACGTGCGGCGCGGTGGCGCGCATGTGGGCCATGAGGCGTTCGAGCTGGTCTTCGGCGCGGTGCGCGGCGAAATAGGCGATCTGCGGCTTGAAGGCGCAGGCCAGGTCGGCGGTGGCATCGACGATGGCGGCGCAGAAGTCGTAGATCTTGCGGGCGTCGCCGCGCATCGCTGCGGGAAACCGGTCGGGTTCGGGGTCCAGGCCCACGCACAGCATGGAGTCGTTCTGCGCGGCCGCGCCCTGCAGCATGTCGATGAAGGTCATGGGGCGCGATTTTAGGGGGCGGGGCCGCCGGTGGCGCCGCGAGCGCCGCCGCGTCCGTCCCGGCACAATGCCGCGCATGCCTGCCCTGTCCCCCCGCCAGCTCGTCGCCCTGATCCTCGTCACCCTCATCTGGGGCTTCAACTGGCCGGTCATGAAGCTCGGCGTGGCGGGCTTTCCGCCGCTGGCCTTCCGCGCGATCTCGCTGTGGCTCGGCCTGCCGGTGCTGGCCCTGGCGCTGGTGCTGCTCAAGGCCCCGTTCGCCGTGCCGCGCAGGTACTGGCTGCCGCTGGCGGGCCTGGGGCTCGTTAACATGGTGCTGTGGCATGCCTTCAGCATCACCGCCATTCCGTCGCTCTCCAGCGGGCGCGCGGCCATCCTGGGCTACACCATGCCGATCTTCTCGGCCGTGTTGGGCGCGCTGTGCTTCGGCCACCGCCTGGCGCCGCGCGCCTGGGCGGGCGTGGCGGCGGCGGCCGGGGGCGTGCTGCTGCTGCTGTGGCACGAGCTGAGCCAGCTCGGCGGCCGGCCCGTCGGCGTGGGGCTGATGCTCACCGCCGCCGCCTGCTGGGCGCTGGGCACGCAGCTGCTGCGGCGCAGCACCCTGCCGCTGCCGGTGCTGACCCTGTCGTTCTGGATGACGGTGCAGAGCACCGTGGTGCTGAGCCTGCTGTCGCTGCTGCTGGAGCACGACCGCTGGCAGGCCCCGTCCGCCGTGGGCTGGGGTGCCATCGCCTTCAACGCGGTGCTGGTGCTCGGCTTCGCGCAGCCGGCGTGGTTCTTCCTGGTGCGCGGCCTGCCGCCCGTGGCGTCCACCTTGAGCGTGATGATGATCCCGGTGCTGGGCGTGTTCAGCGGCGCGGTCTGGCTCGGCGAGCGCCTGCACTGGCAGGACTGGGCGGCCGTGGCGTTGATGGTGCTGGCGATCGCCTCGGTGCTGTGGCCGCAGCGCCCCGCGGCCACAGCGGGTGTGGCATGAAAAGTGCCTCCAGCGCAATCATCACTAGGGCATGTTGCTATTAATTCAATAGCAAAAGAGCGGCGGGCGTGAACCCGCCGCCGGCTCAGCCCTGGGCGCGCTTTTGCAGGATCTCGAAGGCCGGCAGCGTCTTGCCCTCCAGCACTTCCAGGAAGGCGCCGCCGCCGGTGGAGATGTAGCCCACGTCCTTCTCGATGCCGTACTTGGCGATGGCCGCCAGCGTGTCGCCGCCGCCCGCGATGCTGAACGCGCTCGATTCGGCGATCGCCTGGGCGATGGCCCGGGTGCCGTTCTCGAACGCGGCGAACTCGAACACGCCCACGGGCCCGTTCCACACGATGGTGCCGGCCTGCTTGAGCTGCGCGGCCAGCTTCTTCGCGGTCTCGGGGCCGATGTCCAGGATCAGGTCGTCGTCGGCCACGTCGGCGGCGGCCTTCACCGTGGCGGGCGCGTCGGCCGAGAAGGTCCTGGCCACCACCACGTCGGTGGGGATCGGCACCTCGGCGCCGCGCGCCTTCATGGCGTCGATCACGGCGCGGGCCTGGTCCAGCAGGTCGGGCTCGGCCAGGCTCTTGCCGATCGGAAGGCCGGCGGCCAGCATGAAGGTGTTGGCGATGCCGCCGCCCACGATGAGCTGGTCCACCTTGTCGGCCAGGCTCTTCAAGATGGTGAGCTTGGTCGAGACCTTGCTGCCCGCCACGATGGCCGCCAGCGGCCGCGCGGGGTGCGCCAGGGCCTTGGTGATGGCGTCGATCTCGGCCGACAGCAGCGGGCCGGCGCAGGCGGTCCTGGCGTATTCGGCGATGCCGTAGGTCGTGCCCTCGGCGCGGTGCGCGGTGCCGAAGGCGTCGTTCACGTAGATGTCGCAGAGCGCGGCCATCTTCCTGGCCAGCGCGGGGTCGTTCTTCTTCTCGCCGGGGTTCACGCGGCAGTTCTCCAGCAGCACGACCTGGCCGGGCTGCACGGCCACGCCGTCCACCCAGTCGGCCACCAGCGGCACCCCGTTTTCATAAGGGTGGCCCAGCAGTTCGCCCAGGCGCTTCGCGATGGGGGCGAGCGAGTCGGCGGGCTGCAGCGTGCCCTCGGTCGGGCGGCCCAGGTGGCTGGTCACCATGACGGCGGCGCCGGCGTCCAGCGCCATCTGGATGCAGGGCACCGAGGCGCGGATGCGCGTGTCCTCGGTGATGTGGCCGGCGTCGTCCTGCGGCACGTTCAGGTCGGCGCGGATGAACACGCGCTGGCCACGGGCCTGGCCTTGGGCGCAGAGGTCGGAAAAGCGAAGGATGTGCATGGATCGATGGGGCCGGCGGGCGGCGCGGGGAGGGTGGAAAACTGCGCCGCATTGTAGGTGCGGCCCCGTGCCCGGCCGTGTCGGCCGGCGCCGCCCGTGGGCTACCAGCCCAGGCCGATGTGCAGCGGCAGGTACACCACCATGCCCACGACGATGGTGCCCAGGATGCCGCGGCGCCAGAAGTAGTAGCCGGCGGCGCACAGCACGGACGGCAGGCGCGCGTCCTGCAGCGTGCCGATCAGCTCGCCCTGCGCCATGAAGATCTCCGGCGCGATCACCGAGGCCAGCGCGGCCAGCGGCGCGTACTTGAGGCCGCGCTTGAGCCAGTCGGGCAGGGGCAGTTCGCGCTCGGGAATCATGAAGAACGCGCGCGACACCACCGTGATCGCGGCCAGGCCCAGGATGGCGATGGTGGGTTCGACCCAGGACCAGTTCATGGGTGGCGCTCCTCGCGCAGCGGCACCACGTCGCCGTCCTGCACGTGCTTTTTCTCCTCGGGCGGCAGCGCGCTCTCGGCCGGCACCAGCAGCACCTCGGGCTTTCGCAGGTGGCGGTCCACCGTCTCGATGATGAGGCCCACGGCCACGGCCGCCGCGATCGCCACCAGGATGTTCAGCTTGAGCGGCAGCGCGAACGCCGCGATGGCCGCCGTCATGGCCACGCCCGTGGCCAGCCAGGTGGCGCGGTCGAACAGCATGGACAGCATCACGCCCAGCAGCGCCAGGACGCCCGCGAAGCCCAGGCCCCACGACAGCGGCACCACGTTGGCCAGCAAAATGCCCGTGATCGACGGCACCTGCCAGGACAGCCAGTTGATCGACGCGGCGCCCCAGAAGTACGGCACCTGCTCGGGCTGTGGCGTGGGCTGGGGGTAGCGCTTCATGAACGCGACGAAGATCACGTCGCCGCTGAAATACCCCACCGCCAGGCGCCGGCGCAGCGGCAGGTGCGCGAAGTAGCTGCGCCATAGGCTGCTGAAGATGACGAAGCGCAGGTTCACGCACGAGGCCGTGAGCCACACCACCCACAGCGGCGCGCCAACGGCCATCAGCGGGATCACCGTGAGCTGCGCGCTGCCGGCGTACACCGCGAGCGACATGAAGATCGCCATCGGCACCGACATGCCGCTCTTGACCATGGCCACGCCGGTCACCAGCCCCCAGGCGCCCACGCCCACGCTGGTGCCGAACATGTCCAGCACGCCCTGGCGGTAGGCGGGATGCCGGACGAGCGCGCCCAGTCCCCGGGCGCTCATTCCCGCGCCCCGGCTGGCGCGCCGCTCCCCAGCACCATGCCGGGCGCAAGCGCGAAGCCGCGCAGGAAATCGGCCACCGGCAGGCGCTTGCCGCCCGCGCGCTGCAGCGTGGTCAGTCGCAGCGCGCCGTGGCCGCAGGCCACCGTCACGCCGGCATCGTTCACGGACAGAATCTGCCCGCAAGGCATGGAATCCGCCGGCATCGTGCTATCGATTTCATAGCTCCACACCTTGATCGCCTCGTCGTCCAGCGTGGTCGATGCGCCGGGGAACGGGTCGAAGGCGCGGATGCGCCGGCCGATCGCCTCGGCGGGCAGGGCCCAATCGATGGCGCTTTCGGCCTTCTCGATCTTGTGTGCATAGGTCACGCCCTCGGTGGGCTGCGGCGTGGCGGCCAGGCCGCCGCGGGCGGCGAGCTGCAGCGCCTCGACGACCATGCGGCCGCCCAGGTCGGCCAGCCGGTCGTGCAGCGTGGCCGTGGTGTCGCGCGGGCCGATGGCGGTCTTTTCGATGAGCAGCATGTCGCCCGTGTCCAGGCCGGCATCCATCTGCATGATGGTCACGCCCGTCTCGGCATCGCCCGCCTCGATCGCGCGGTGGATGGGCGCCGCGCCGCGCCAGCGCGGCAGCAGGCTGGCGTGGATGTTCAGGCAACCCCTGGCCGGCAGGTCCAGCACCCACTGCGGCAGGATCAGCCCGTAGGCGGCCACCACCATGGCATCGGCCCCGGCGGCGACCAGCGCATCGCGCGCGGCGGCGGCGTCCTCGGGGTACTTGCCGTCCAGGCGCAGGCTGCGCGGCTGCGCCACGGCGATGCCGTGCTCCAGCGCGCACTGCTTGACGGGCGAGGCCTGCAGCTTCATGCCCCGGCCGGCGGGGCGGTCGGGCTGGGTCAGGACGAGGGGGACGGTGAAGCCGGCGTCCAGCAGGCGCTGGAGGGCGACGCGGGCGAAGTCGGGCGTGCCGGCAAAGACGATCTTCATGAAGGCGGTCGCGGCGTCAGAATCCCAGCAGATCGCGGGGATCGGGCTCGTCCGTGAACATCACCTTCACCACCACGCCGCGCGGGTCGATGTGCACATGGCCGAAGCGCCGGGTACCCAGGTCGTCGCGGAAGCGGTAGGTCCAGATGTCGCCGTCGAAGCGCGCCACCTGTTCCACGCGCATCGGCGGGCCGAAGGTGCGGCGCACGTCGTCCACCGTCCAGCCGGCCGGAATGCCGGCCAGGTTGTTGAAGGTGAGCACCTGGTCGGTGCGCACGAGGCGGCCGCCGGCGTCGAAGTCCATGTGGTACACCTGCCGGCCCGCGGGCTGGGTGGTGTACAGCAGCCGCTCGCCGCCACCGGGCAACGGCGTGACGGACACCGGCGGGCCCAGGTTCTGCAGCACCTCGGCGTGCGAGGCGCCGGGCTTGACGAAGTCGGGCGAAGCGCACGCGGTGAGCGCGGCCGCCAAGCCGATGGCGGCCATGCCGCGCGCCAGGGAGGAAAAGGAAAGGGAGCACCAGGCGATCATGATCGTGCCTCACGTTGCTGCTTGAGCATCTTGGTCTTGATGCGGTTGCGTTTGAGGGGCGAGAGGTACTCGACGAACACCTTGCCCAGCAGGTGGTCCATCTCGTGCTGGATGCACACCGCCAGCAGGCCCTCGGCCTCGACCACGCGGGACTGGCCCTGGGCGTCCAGCGCCCGCACGTGGACCGCGGTGGAGCGCGCCACGCCATCGTAGATGCCGGGGACCGACAGGCAGCCTTCCTCGCCCACGGTCTTTTCCTCGCTGGCCCAGATGATCTCGGGATTGATGAAGACCTGGGGCTGGTCGTGGTCCTCGGAGACGTCGATGACCACGATGCGCTCGTGCACGTCCACCTGCGTGGCCGCCAAGCCGATGCCGTTGGCGTCGTACATCGTGGCCGCCATGTCGTCCAGCAGGGCGCGCACGCGGTCGTCCACGGCCTGGACCGGCTTGGCCACCGTGTGCAGGCGGGGATCGGGGTAACAGAGAATAGGAAGAATGGCCATGGCGAACCCGGAAAGATGTCGCTATTTTCGCCACTTTTGATGAGGGCGGCCGCCGGCCGCCGCAATAATCGTTGCCCAATCAAGGGCTTGGGCTGAGAATCCGAGAAGATTTGTAACGTATCAACCGGCGGGTTTTGTAACCAACAAACACGCGCTGGCGCCAGCGAGGGGCGTTTCGCAATGCATGACAAGAGGAACAACATGACGGCATCCACAGGCTTGCGGCCCACGGCGCTGGGAGCGCTGGCTTTTCTGGCCGCAGCCCTGCTGACCGGCCCCGCGCATGCCCAGAACTACCCTGTCACCACCGATCAGCGGGCCACCGCCCAGCAGGTGGCCTCCCGGGGCGTGCCGATGTCGGAACTGGCCGCCAACGCGCCGGACACCTATGTGGTCAAGCGCGGCGACACCCTCTGGGGCATCTCGGGCATGTACCTGCAGCGCGCCTGGCGCTGGCCCGAACTCTGGGGCATGAACCTGCAGTCCATCCCCAATCCGCACCTTATCTTCCCCGGCCAGACGCTGTACCTGGAAAAGGTGGACGGCTATGCCCGCCTGCGCACCAGCCCGTCGGGCCAGGTGCCCAATGACACGGTGCGCGTCTCGCCCCGCACCCGCACCGACAGCCTGGCCGGCACCGCGCTGCCCACCCTGCAGCCCCACCTGATCGAGCCGTTCCTCGTCGAGCCGCTGGTGGTGGACGAGCTCACGCTGCAGCAGGCCCCGCGCATCGTCGCCACCGTCGATGAACGCGTGCTCATGGCCAGCGGCGACCGGGCCTACGTGCGCGGCGCCACCGGCAATCCGCTGCGCCTGGGGCCCGGCGTGCCGCGCCAGTACCGCGTGTTCCGCAATGCCATCCCCATGAAGGACCCCGAGTCCGGCGAGATCCTGGGCTACGAAGCCCAGTACGTCGGCAAGGCCGAACTGGTGCGCGGCGAGACCACCGAGGAAACGCGCGATCCCAAGGGCGAAGTCACGCTCGACGTGGTGCCCGCCACCGTGGACCTGAGCAGCGCCAAGGAAGAAATGCGCGCCGGCGACCGCCTGCTGCCTGCCCCCGCGCGCGGCTACGCCAGCTACACGCCGCGCGCGCCGCAGGCCCCGGTGGATGCGCGCGTCGTGTCGCTGTACGGCAGCTCGGCCGTGGCCTATGCCGCGCAGAACCAGGTGATCGCCATCAACCGCGGCACCCGCGACGGGATCGAGGCCGGCCATGTCCTCACGCTGCTCACCAAGGGCGAGCGCATCAAGGACAAGACCGACGAGAACAAGGCCATGATCAAGCTGCCGAGCGAGGCCAACGGCGTGGGCATGGTGTTCCGCACGTTCGATCGCGTCTCCTACGTGCTGCTGCTGCAGGTGCAGCAGGGCGTGCGGGTCGGCGACCGCCTCGTCAATCCGCAGTAAGCCCTGCGGCCCTCTCCGGGGGCGCCTTGGCGGGCGCCCCTTGGCCTCGGGATGCCTGCTTTGACCTCCATGGATCGGGACGAATTGGCCGCCTGGCTGCGGCTGGCGCTCACACCCGGCGTCGGCAATGGGGCCGCGCGCCGGCTGCTGGCCGCGTTCGGCCTGCCGCAGAACCTGTTCACCACATCGCCAGCGGCGCTGCAGGCCTGTGCCACGCCCGCCCAGGCGCGGGCCCTGGGCACCGTGCCGCCCACGCTCGAGGCACTGGTCGAGACCACCTGGCAGTGGCTGAACGGCGCGGCACCGGGCCAGCCCGCCCGCCAGATCGTCACGTTGGGCGATCCGGCCTATCCGCCGGGCCTGCTGGCCACCGAAGACCCGCCCCTCATGCTCTACCTCATGGGGGCACCCCGGTTCCTGGCGCAGACGACACCCTGGACGACCGAGCGTTGCATCGCCATCGTGGGCAGCCGCAATCCCACGGCGCAGGGCGCCGACCATGCACGGCAGTTCGCGCGGGCGCTGCGCAGCGCCCGTCTGTGCATCGTCTCCGGCCTGGCGCTGGGCGTGGATGCCGCGGCGCACGAAGGGGCGCTGGACGGCGGGGTGGACGGTGCCGACGACCTGCCCGCGACCCTCGCCGTGGTGGGCACCGGGCTGGACCGCGTCTACCCGCGCAAGAACCTGGACCTCGCCCACCGCATCGCGCAAAACGGCGTGCTGGTGAGCGAATACCCGTTGGGCACGCCGCCGCTGGCGGGCAATTTTCCGAAGCGCAACCGCATCATCGCCGGGCTGTCGCAAGGCACGCTGGTGGTGGAGGCGGCGCTGGCCTCGGGCTCGCTGATCACCGCCCGGCTGGCCGCCGAGCAGGGGCGGGAGGTGTTCGCCATTCCCGGCTCCATCCACGCGCCGCAGTCCCGGGGCTGCCATGCGCTGATCCGGCAAGGGGCCAAACTGGTCGAGTCCGCGCAGGACGTGCTGGAAGAGTTGCGCTTGGCGCCCTCCGAGGCACCGAGGACCGCGCCCGCATCGCTGGCGCCCTTGCCGCGCAGCAATGGCGAGGGCGACAGCAGCGAGGGGTTGCCGGCGGGAGAGCACGCGCCACTGCTGCAGGCGCTGGGGTTCGACCCGACCGGCCTCGATGCGCTGGTGGCGCGCACCGGCATGGATGCCGCGTCGCTGCAGGTCGCGTTGCTCGAACTGGAACTGGAAGGGCAGGTCGCCCGCCTGCCCGGCGGGCTCTTTCAGCGCATGGGGCGGGCCTGAGGCCGGGCGCACGGCATCGCGGTGGCGGCGCCTCCGCCCATCACGCCACGGCCCATCACAGGCCCAGCATCAGCTTCAGGTTCTGCACCGCCGCGCCGCTGGCGCCCTTGCCGAGATTGTCCAGGCGGGCCACCAGCACCGCGTGGCGGTAGCTTTCATTGGCGAACACGCGCAGTTCGAGCTGGTTGGTGTCGTTGAGCGCCAGGGCGTCGAGCTTGCCGTCGTCCGTCGGCGGCAGCACCTTGACCCACTGGTCCGGCGTGTTGCTCTTGGCGTAGTGCGCGACCAGGGCGTCGTGCAGGTCGGCCGCCTTGGGCGCGCCGGGCAGCAGGTCCAGGTGCAGCGGCAGCTGCACCAGCATGCCCTGCTGGAAGTTGCCCACGGCCGGCACGAAGATCGGCCGGCGGGTCAGGCCGGTGTACTTCATGATCTCGGGCAGGTGCTTGTGCGACAGGCCCAGGGCATACAACTCGAAGGCCGGGGCGGCGTTTTGCTCGTAGGCCTCGATCATCGTGCGGCCGCCGCCAGAGTAACCGCTCACCGAAGGCAGGGCCAGCGGGAAATCGACCGGCACCAGGCCGGCCTCCACCAGCGGGCGCAGCAGCGCGATCGCCCCGGTGGCATAGCAACCGGGGTTGGCCACCCGCGTGGCCGATGCCACGGCATCGCTCTGGCCGGCGGCCAGTTCGGGAAAGCCGAACACCCAGCCCGCCACCGTGCGGTGCGCCGTGCTGGCGTCGATCACCTTGATGCGGCGGCCACTGGCCTTTTCGATCTCGTCCACCATGGCCACGGTCTCGCGGGCGGCATCGTCGTGCAGGCACAGGATCACCAGGTCCACGCCGGCGATCAGTTCGCGCTTGGCGGCCGGGTCCTTGCGCCGCTCGGGCGCGATGCTGACCACCTGCACCTGCGGCATTGCCTGCAGGCGCTCGCGGATCTGCAGGCCCGTGGTGCCGGCTTCGCCGTCGATGAAGACTTTGGACATGGAATGCTCCTGCAAAAGATGGCCGTGGCGGCCCGCCGTGGTACGTGACATCCGCAAGGGGATGGTGCATCGCAGCATGATACAGTCGCCGGTTGCCATGTCACCCGCCCGCGGCCAGACATCTGCTCATGGCAAACGGGTTACCAACATCCTTCCCTGAGAGAGACCTCATGAAGATTCACGAATACCAAGGCAAGGAAATCTTGCGCAATTTTGGTGTGCCCGTTCCGCGCGGCATCCCTGCTTTCACGGTGCAGGAAGCCGTGGAGGCTGCCCAGAAGCTCGGCGGCCCCGTGTGGGTGGTCAAGGCCCAGATCCACGCCGGTGGCCGTGGCAAGGGCGGCGGCGTGAAGGTCGCCAAGACCATCGACGACGTCAAGCGCATCTCGGGCGAAATCCTGGGCATGCAGCTCAAGACGCACCAGACCGGCCCCGAAGGCCAGAAGGTCCGCCGCCTGTACATCGAAGACGGCGCCGACATCAAGAACGAACTGTATGTCTCGCTGGTGACCGACCGCGGCACGCAGAAGGTGGCCTTGATCGCTTCCAGCGAAGGCGGCATGGACATCGAGGAAGTGGCGCACTCCACGCCCGAGAAGATCATCACCGAGATGATCGATCCCCTGACCGGCATCACCGCCGAGCAGAGCAAGAAGGTGGCTGCAGCCATCGGCCTGACCGGCGCTTCCATCGACCAGGCCGTGGACATCTTCGCCAAGATCTACAAGTGCTACATGGAGACGGACGCTTCGCTGGTGGAAATCAACCCGCTGAACTGCGACTCCAAGGGCAACCTGATGGCGCTGGACGCCAAGTTCAACTTCGACGCCAACGCGCTGTTCCGCCATCCTGAAATCGTGGCCTACCGCGACCTGGACGAAGAAGATCCGGCCGAAGTGGAAGCATCCAAGTTCGACCTGGCCTACATCAGTCTGGACGGCAACATCGGCTGCCTGGTGAACGGCGCCGGCCTGGCCATGGCCACCATGGACACCATCAAGCTGTTCGGCGGCGAGCCGGCCAACTTCCTGGACGTGGGCGGCGGTGCCACCCCCGAGAAGGTCACCGAAGCCTTCAAGATCATGCTGAAGAACCCCAAGGTCGAAGGCATCCTGGTCAACATCTTCGGCGGCATCATGAAGTGCGACACCATCGCCACCGGCGTCATCACCGCCTGCAAGGCCGTGAACCTGAACGTGCCGCTGGTCGTGCGCATGAAGGGCACCAACGAAGAGCTGGGCAAGAAGATGCTGGCCGAATCCGGCCTGCCCATCATCGCCGCAGACACCATGGCCGAAGCTGCGACCAAGATCGTTGCTGCCGTCAAGTAAGCCCGGAGAACACACATGTCGATCTACATCAACAAAGACACCAAGGTCATCACCCAGGGCATCACGGGCAAGACCGGCCAGTTCCACACGGAAAAGTGCCAGGAATACGCGAACGGCAAGAACGCCTTCGTGGCGGGCGTGAACCCGAAGAAGGCCGGCGAGTCGATCTTCAACATTCCGATCTACGCCTCCGTCAAGGAAGCCGCATCGCAGACCGGCGCCACCGTGTCGGTGATCTACGTGCCGCCCGCAGGCGCCGCTGCTGCCATCTGGGAAGCCGTGGAAGCCGATCTGGACCTGGCCATCTGCATCACCGAAGGCATTCCGGTGCGCGACATGCTCGAAGTGCGCAACAAGATGAAGGCCAAGGAAGCCGCCGGCGGCAAGAAGACGCTGCTGCTGGGCCCCAACTGCCCCGGCCTGATCACGCCCGACGAAATCAAGATCGGCATCATGCCCGGCCACATCCACCGCAAGGGCCGCATCGGCGTGGTGAGCCGTTCCGGCACGCTGACGTACGAAGCCGTGGCCATGCTGACGGAAGTGGGCCTGGGCCAGTCGAGCGCCGTGGGCATTGGTGGCGACCCCATCAATGGCCTCAAGCACATCGACGTGATGAAGGCCTTCAACGACGATCCCGACACCGATGCCGTCATCATGATCGGCGAAATCGGTGGCCCGGACGAAGCGGAAGCCGCCCAATGGTGCAAGGCCAACATGAAGAAGCCGATCGTGGGCTTCATCGCCGGCGTGACCGCCCCTCCCGGCAAGCGCATGGGCCACGCAGGCGCGCTGATCTCCGGCGGTGCCGACACGGCCGATGCCAAGCTCGCCATCATGGAAGAGTCGGGTTTCATCATCACCCGCAATCCTTCCGAGCTCGGCAAGCTGCTCAAGGCGCAGCTGAAGTAATTCGTAAGCAAAACTACGGACGAAAGGGGTTTGCAGCCCCGATAAACTGCGCTCTCCCATAAAAGAAGAGGCGCCCGAAACCCTGGTTTCGGGCGCCTCTTTCATTCATAACACGGAGATACCTCGCATGGAATTCCTGCACACGGCCGACTTCTGGATCGGCCTCGTCAAGATCGTCTGGATCAACATCATCCTGTCCGGCGACAACGCCGTGGTCATCGCACTGGCCGCGCGCTCGCTTCCCCCACACCAGCAGAAGAAAGCCATTTTCTGGGGCTCCGGCGCCGCCGTGGTGCTGCGCATCGTGCTGACCGTGGTGGCCGCCAAGCTGCTCGAGCTGTCGTTCCTGCAGATCATCGGCGGCTGCCTGCTGCTGTGGATCGGCCTGCAACTGATGACCGACAGCGACGAGGACGGCGAAGGCTCCCAGTCCGGCGGCGGGCTCATGGCGGCCGTCCGCACCATCCTGATCGCCGACCTGGTGATGAGCCTGGACAACGTGATCGCCGTGGCCGCCGCGGCCCACGGCAACATGGTCCTGTTGATCCTCGGCCTGGCCATCAGCATTCCGCTCGTCATTTTTGGCAGCACGCTCATGATCAAGCTCATGGAGCGCTTTCCCATCATCGTCCTGTTCGGAGCCGGCCTGATCGGCTGGGTGGGTGGCGAAACCATCGCCAGCGATGCATCGCTGCACGATGTCGTCCTGGCCCATCCTTCCTTGCACTATGTGGCAGCCGCTCTGGGCGCTCTGTTCGTTGTGGGCGCCGGGAAATTCCTGCAGGCGCGGGCGCAGCAAAACTCGGCGGCGGCCGGTTGATGCGGTTGTGCCTCCGGTAGCCCGATGAAAACTTGGGGTCGGCCGACCCCGAGGCCCTCTCGGCGGCGGGTCCGTCGTCTATGATGCGGAACGCGACGCAACAGGGCACGACATGGGGGATTTTCAAAAAACTGCAACAGGGACTGCGCACACCGCTGGCGCAGCTTTGCTTCTCCCTGCGCCGGGTGAAGCATGACCTTGGGAATCAAGCTGAACTATCAGTTTTGCGCCCGCACCGACCAAGGCCGGGTGCGCTCGAACAATGAAGACGCCGTGATCGCGGACGCCAGCGCGCAGCTGGCGGTGCTCGCCGATGGCATGGGCGGGTACAACGCGGGCGAAATCGCAAGCGGCATGGCCACCAGCCTCATTCACGACGAAATGACCCAGTGGCTGGCGCAAGCCGGCCCCCGTGCCGCGTCGACGGAAGTGCGCCGAGCGCTGGAAGACTGCGTGGAGCGCACCAACCACGCCATCTTCGATGCGTCGCTCTCCCATCCGCAGTATTCGGGGATGGGCACCACGGTGGTGGTCGGCGTTTTTCTGGGCGATCGCCTGATCCTCGGGCACATCGGCGATTCACGGTGCTACTGCCTGCGCGGCGGCGTGCTCAGGCAGATCACGCGCGACCACTCCTGGCTGCAGGAACAGGTGGATGCCGGCATCCTCACGCCGCAAGAAGCGGCGATATCAGGGCAGCGCAACCTGGTCACTCGCGCCCTTGGCGTGGAAAGTGCTGTACTGGTCGAAATCAATGAATTTCCCGTGGAGCCGCAGGATCTGTTCGTGATGTGCTCGGATGGTTTGACCGACATGGTCGAAGACGATCAGATTCAAACGCTGGCCCTGGTACAGGAACCCCTGGAGGACAAAGCCGCCCACCTGATCGAAGCCGCCAATGCCCGGGGCGGCCGCGACAACATCAGCGTGCTGCTGGTGCAGGCGGGATCCATTGAGAGGAAGCGCGGCTTGATGTCGCGATTTTTGCGTGCCGATTGAAGTTGAATCAGCCACCTGGCCGACCATCGCAATGAAAGAATGAGGAATTGATCATGCCGAAAATGATCGTGTCGATCGACGGAGTCGTCATCAAGGAAGTCCAATTGACGAAGGAGCGTACGACCCTCGGCCGCCGCCCCTATAACGACATCGTCATCGACAACCTGGCCGTCAGTGGCGAACACGCCGTGCTCCATGTCTCGCCCGACGAGGTGGAGATCGAGGACCTCGGCAGCACCAACGGCACCTACGTGAATGGGCAACCCGTCAAGCGCCAGCCGCTGCGCAACGGGGACACGGTGGAAGTGGGTAAGTACAAGATCCGCTTCCTGCAGGAAAACGAGGGCGAAAACTTCGAAAAGACCATGGTGTTCAAGCCCGGCATGGTGCCGCCGCGGCCATTGACCTCCCGTTCCGCCCCGCTGTCCGCCGCCGGGTCGACGCCTGCTCCGGTCTTGAGCGCGTCGATCCGGGTCTGCTCAGGGGCGGCTGCAGGGCGTGAGGTGGCGCTGGTCAAGGTGGTAACCACCATCGGCAAGCCGGGTGTGGCGGTTGCGTCGATCACCAAGCGGCACCATGGATTTGTGCTGTCGCACGTGGAAGGCGCGCAGCGGCCTCAGTTGAATGGTGCCGTGATGGCGGATGAACCGGTGTTGTTGAAGAGCGGGGACCGCTTGGCGCTGGCAGGGACGGAGATGGAGTTCGTCCAGAGCTGATCGATTGGTATCAGTCGGCTTGAGATGCGGCGAGATTCGTAACTCACGCATCTGCTTGTGACAGGGGTGGTGGACAAATTTGTCACAAGTGCCAGAGATGGAACGATTCAGACGGGGTTCCCTGGTCTGTCCCCCTGGGATTTTTCTGTTTTACCGGATGAGCCGCGTTGGCATGGAACCTGCTGAGTTGATGGCGGACCTGGAGAATTCTTCTGCAGGTTTTTATTTGTAATCGACCTCCTAGGAGAGATTTATGAAGCGCAATCTGCAAAAGGGTTTCACCCTGATTGAATTGATGATCGTGGTGGCGATTATCGGTATTCTGGCTGCCGTGGCCCTGCCGGCCTACAAGGACTACACCATCAAGGCGCGCATGTCTGAAGTGGTTCTGGCTGCTTCCCAGTGCCGCACGACTATCAGCGAAACCATCCAGAGCATGCGCACCGATGCGACGCTGTCGGGTGCGAATGCCTTCGGTTGCGATGCGACCAACCCCACGAAGATGGTGGCTTCGATCAGCACCGATGCAAACACAGCTGTAATCACTGTTGTGCCGCACGCAGCCAATTTGGGTACAACGATGTCGGGCACGAGCAGCGACAGCATCACGTTGACGCCCAAGAAGGACAGCCAAGGGAATGGCTTTGCTCTGGGCACTGCCAATACTGGCGGTCAAAGCCAGCAAATCTATGAGTGGATCTGCAAGAGCACTGGTGTTGCATTGCGTTATGCACCTGGCTCTTGCAAGTAATCACTGAGCGCTTAGCGTTTCTAGTCGAAAAAAGGGGGCTTCAGCCCCCTTTTTTATTGGTCATCAAGATTTTATGGCTCAAATCCACTCCTCCCGTTCCATAACGTTGACTGCGCTGGGCGCATTGGTGTACGCCTTGTGCTGGCTGCTGCCCAATCACCACGAGCCCTGGGTGGATTTTTATTCCGATGCGTGGGCGGCGTGCGCGATGTTGGGCTTCGGTGCTGTGGTGCTCTGGCGAATCAAAAAAACGCAGGTGACGTGGCACGTCCTTCCTTCGATGGTTCTGCTGTGCTGCTTGATCGTATGGACGCAATATGCTGCGGGTCTGGTCGAATCACGGGGGGTGGCTTGGATCAGTTCCCTGTATTTGCTGGGCTTGGCTTTGGCAATGCTAATGGGGACCGCAGTGGAGCAGTGGCGGCCCAAGCAGGGTGCCGATTTCCTGTTCATGGCTGCGTTGGTGGGGGCGTTGGGATCGCTGCTGATTCAGTTTCAGCAATGGCTGCAAATCGACCCTGGTGCTGCGTTCTGGCTCTTCATTCCTGCGCCCCCTGATCGCTTTCATGCCAACCTGGGGCAGCCGAATCAATTGGCCAGTTTGCTTTGCCTCGGTGTATTTGCGTGTGCTTGGCTTCATCACCGAGGTCGGTTGCCTGGCCGAGTGGCTTGGTTACTGGCTGTGATACTGGCGGTCGGGTTGGTGCTGGCGCAATCGCGCACGACCTGGCTGGTCGTTTTGCTGTCTTTGGCGATGCTGGTCTTTTTTCGCAAGCGCCTTGCCATCAAGCGGGATGTGATGGTGGGAGCGTTCACCTGGACCGGCATGTTCGCGGTTTTCCTCGTTGCGCTGCCCCATGTCGATGTGTGGCTGGGACGGGCGTCCCGGCTGCGACCCGTGCGGAGCATCTCGAACCTGGAACTGCGCCTGGACGTCTGGATGCATCTGTGGGAAGCCGTGTGGAGCCGCCCCTGGTTCGGTTTTGGCTGGATGCAAACCAGTTTTGCGCAGTTCACTTCGAGCCCCTACGACATGGTCACGGCGGGAACGCACCGGCATGCCCACAGCCTGCTGATGGATCTGCTGGTTTTCACAGGGATTCCGCTGGGTCTGGCTTTGTGCGCAGTGCTGGTCTTGTGGACCGTTCTTGCGATCCGTCGGATGACCCAGCCAGAGCACCTCTGGATGTTCCTGTTCGTGGCTGCGCTGGGTGTGCACGCCATGCTGGAATATCCCCTCTACTACGCCTACTTCTTGCTGCCATGCGGCCTCATGTTGGGCGCGTTGAACGAGGCATTGCGGTTCAAGCCCGTCGGGCAGACGGGGCGTTGGCCGATCGCCATCATGATGGGAGCGGCTGGCGTGGGATTGGCCATCACCATCCACGACTACCTGCGAATCGAAGACGATTTCTTCTCTCTCCGCTTCGAACGCCAGCAATTGGCCGCCCCCTCCGATCGCCTGGCCCCGGAAGTGGTATCTCTGACCCAGTTGCAGGACTTGATGTGGCTTATCCGGGTGAACCCCGGCGAGGCGCACTCAGAGCAGGATCTGGTCCGCGCTTCACGGACCACGAAACTCCTGCCCAGCACCATCACCCTCTACAAGCTTGCCGCGATGTACGGTGCGGCCGGCAAAACCCAGGAGGCGAAATATTGGGTTGTGGTGATGACCCGCTTGAACCAGCCCAGCCAGAAACTGGTCGCCGAGTTGCGCCGCCAATGGGATGAGCAGGCCGCGGTCTATCCGGAGATGGCTAAGGTGGCGTGGCCAAAGTAGAAGCGGTATTCCAGTCGGATTTGCCGCCGAGTTTTTTAGACACCCTCACGCCGCTGATCTCCATGTGCTTGTCCACCGCCTTGCACATGTCGTACACCGTGAGCAAGGCGACCTGGGTGGCCATCAACGCCTCCATCTCCACGCCCGTCGGCCCCACGGTTTCCACGGTCGCCGTGCATTCGATGCCGACCCCCTCGGATGCGGTCGCAAACGTCACGGCGATCCGCGTCAGCGCCAAGGGATGGCACAGCGGAATCAGATCGCTGGTCTTTTTCGCCGCCTGAATGCCCGCGATGCGGGCGATGCCCAGAACGTCACCCTTCGCGGCAGTGCCGGACTGGATGATGGCCAGGGTTTCGGGCTGCATCTCGATGCGGCCCGTGGCGACGGCAACGCGGTGCGTGGCTGGCTTGGCGCCCACATCGACCATGTGGGCCTGTCCCAGGGCGTCGAAATGGGTCAGGCTGGAGGGAGTGGGGGTGTCGCTCATACAAGTACTGGGGATTGCACGCGGGTCATTCGCTGGCAGGGAACATTCGGGGGCCAGGGCATCATACGGTCATGTGTAGCGGCCAGGGCCGGGGTGGCGTGGCCGAATCAGTGCAGGAGACTTTGCGTGCCATTTGATCGAAAACGGCCTCTGGTGCTTGTGCGTCAGGCGGTGGCCGCTTCCCTTTTCATCGTGAGCGGTGTGTGCGGCACGACCGCCGTGCATGCGCAAGCGGGCCTGCCCACGCTGGGCGACAGCTCCGACCTCACCACCGCCCAGGAGCGCCAGCTCGGCGACCGCATCATCCGCGAGCTGTACCGCGATCCGGATTACATCGACGACGCCGTGCTCAACGAGTACGTGGACAGCATCTTCCAACCCCTGGTGAAGGCGGCGCGCGAGCGCGGGGAGCTCTCCCCCGAACTGGACGAGCGCTTCGCGTGGGAAATCCTGCTGGGCCGGGACCGCACGGTGAATGCCTTCGCGCTGCCGGGCGGCTATTTCGGCGTGCACCTGGGATTGATCGGCGTGGTGTCCACGCGCGACGAGCTGGCGTCGGTGCTGGCGCACGAACTGAGCCACGTCACGCAGCGCCACATCTCGCGCCTGATCACGCAGCAGAACCGGCAGACGCCGTTGATGCTCGGGGCTTTGGTGCTGGGTGCGCTGGCCGCCAGCAAGAGCCCCAATGCGGCCCAGGCGCTGATGATCGGCGGGCAGGCGGTGGCGGTGCAGAACCAGCTGAACTTCTCGCGCGACATGGAGCGCGAGGCCGACCGCATCGGCTATGGGCTGATGGCGCCGGCCGGCTTTGCGCCGCAGGGGTTCGTGGCCATGTTCGACAAGCTGCAGCAGGCCAACCGCATCAACGACAACGGTAGCTGGCCCTACCTGCGCAGCCACCCGCTGACCACGCAGCGCATCGCCGACATGCATTCGCGGCTGCCGCCAGGGGGGGGCGCCGCGGTCGCACCGGCCACGCCTACGCTGGAACACGCGATGATGGCCGCGCGCGCCCGCGTGCTGTCCCGTCCGGGCGTGGATGTCTGGCGGCAGTGGACGACCGAGCCGCTGGGCACCGGTTTCGCCGCCCAGCCGTTGCCCCGCCGGGTGGCGGCCTGGTACGCGGCGGCGCTGAGCGCCAGCCAGCTGCAGGACGTGCCGGCGGCGCGCACCGCATTGCGGGGCTTGATGGAGGCGGTGCGCGGCGATGTGCCGGCGCTGCGTCAGGCGAAATTGCTCAGTGCGGAAATCGAATTCGCGGCCGGGGACTTCCAGGCCGCACTGCAGCAGTTGCCAGCGCAGGCGACCCTGGCTTCTTCGGCACACCCGCCCGCCCAGGCCGCTGCGCCGACGGGGCGGCCGGAGATGCTGCTGCGCACGCAGGCCCTGCTGCGCACGGGCAATGCCCAGGAAATGACCGGCCCGCTGCAGACGCGGGTGGCGACGCATCCGCACGATGCCACCGCATGGCATTTGCTGGCGGCGGTGTGGCAGCAGCAGAACCACCCGCTGCGCGCGGTGCGGGCCGAGGCCGAGGCGCATGCGGCGCGCTACGACTACCAGGCGGCGGTGGACCGGTTCAAGGCGGGCCAGGACCTGGCGCGCAAGAGCGGCAGCCGGGGGGGCGACCCGGCCGACTACATCGACGCGTCGATCATCGAGACGCGTCTGCGGGCCGTCGATTCACTTCTTAAGGAACAGGCCGCCGAGCGCTGATTCGATGAGCACGCCCAGCACCGAATAGATCAGCGAGCCGATCAGCGCCGCCGCGAAGCCCCGTACCTGGAAGCCGTCGCCCAGCACCGTGGCGGCGGCCCAGAACATGAGCGCGTTGATGACGAAGAGAAACAGCCCGATGGTGAGGACGGTGACCGGCAGCGTCAGCACCACCAGCACGGGCCGCAGCACGACATTGAACAAGCCGATGACGAAGGCGGCAATGAGCGCGCTGGTGAAGCTTTTCACCTCCACGCCGCTGTACACGTAGGCCACGAACAGCAGCGCCGCAGCGCTGAGCAACCACTTGAGGATGAGTTTCATCATGGCGCGGGAGCATAGCACCCGCATGCCATGGCTCGGCGGATTCGCTGGCCTGTCTCCGGCCCGCGAATGCGCTCAACCGCTGCGTTCAGGCACCAGCGAAGCGATGGCTTCGTGGGTTCTTCGGGCGAGGCTTGCTGTCCGTCAGCCTGCCCCCCGCTTCAGCCATGCGTTGCGGATGACGTTAGCAACGGTTCCCTGGCCTGGCTTTCCTGGGCGACCGCCCGGAATGGACGCGTCAGCGAACTCATGGCAGACGAGGCGCTTGAGGCAGCGACCTGTCCGACGAAGCCCACGCTGTCGAGCACCCCCGCCATGGCGGTGAGGGCCGCGCCTCCGACGTGACGCAGCAATTCGTTGTGAGGCGCGAGCCTCGCGACGATGGCCTCCTCGTCGATGGTCGGTTGCAGGCCGCTCGTCTCACCCGCTCCGCTCTCGAGGTCACCGATGTTTGCAGCAGAGTGTTGAAGCAAGTCCCCGATCACATCCGCGAAGCGCTGGTGATCGCTGGACACGATACCCGGGACGCCGGTCTGAGAGATGGCGGCAATGACATTCATGCCAATCATCTCGATCGGTGCAAAAGCGGTGCTGCGCAGGATGCGCAGCGCCGCTTCTGGAAGCGCACCGGTGACCATGCCACCGAGAAGGAAGGGCACGAGCCCCACCGCGAGTGCGACGCCCATCGACTTCTTGCCGATCACCGTACTGGGCTCCATCTTGAGTGCCAGTTCGGTGGCCAGATGGATGGCTTCGTCTTGTGCGACGCCCTCGGGCAGCTTCATCACGCCGCTGTGGACCGCGTGCTCGACGGCCTCCTTGACCGACTCACGGATCTCAGCAATCTCTCCAGGCACGCCCGCCGCCGCCGAGAGGATGGCGACTTCGGTCGTCCCCACGCCGATCAGCGCAGCGACAGCTCTCGGTAGACGAGCGGCGTTGTACTCGAGCAAGTTGTTCGGCAACGCGCCGATGGCCGACACGACCCCGGCAGTGAGCGCCTCGCCGAGCTTTTGCATGAATGGGAAGGGATCGCCACGGTCATTGGCCATGCGCTTCTTGACCGTCATCGTGTCCGCCGCCTCGATCGCGACCATGGGCGCCGCGTCGATCACGGACGCCGGCAGGCCCCACGCCACGGATGCGAAGCCAGAACCCAGCAGCGCGAGCTTGGCCTTTGGTGCCGCCACGAGCTCCCACAGCGAGCCCAGCCCCGAGCTGACGGCCAGGCTCGAGCCAAGCAGCTTGAGGTCGATGCTCTTGGCCGTAGCAAGCTGCAGCAGTCCTGTGGCAGCCATCTTCAGCGACAGGTCCGGCCGTGCGGCAAGCCGGTCCTCGATCAAGGATTTCAGTGCGGGCAAAGACGATTCCATCCTCGGACGTGCCTCCCGCAGCAGCGGGATGATCCGGCCGCGAAGGTCATCGCCGATCGCCTGCTCACCGCGAGCAATCACGCCGAGTAGCAGCGGGATGGTGGCATGCTCCATCGGGGCGCTGAGGTCTTCGCCAAGCGCCGCCTTGAGGCTGTCCAATGTGTTTCCACCGTTGGCGCCCAGGCGAAGCGATAGCGTCGGCTCCTTGCCAGCCAGGGCCATGAATTTCAGGCCGGGCACTTCGGCAGGATCGATCGCCAGGGACTCCAGCAGCTTCTGGGTCACCGGGTTTTTGGACGTGAGTTGATTCCCCTCCACGCGAACAGTGCCCTGATAAGACAGGCCGGGACGGCTGTCGGATTGCAGATCGGCAAGCCGATCCGCTTCAATGCGAGGGCCCAGGCTGCTCGTGGAGATCAGCGGCTGACCTTTGGGCCGAATCGGAGGTCCGGACTCCATGGTGGACGGACGGGGCGAGCCGGGACGCGATGAAGGCTGACTCGCCGGCTGCTCGGGCACGGAAGAGGTAGAGGCGACGGAGGTGGAGACGAAGGGAGCAATCTGCATGGGTAATCTTGAGACTGGAGGTGAGTGAAAAAACCTCCACCATCGCGTAGCCGTGCCAAAAATAACTGAGGGATCGCGAAGTCCAGTCTCCTTTCACGAAGTGCCTCGCTGCAGCAAGATCCCCGGTTGTCGCGGGTACCCGGAACCTCCGCGACGCATTGGACGCAACAGGTCGTCAACCAGCACAACTACGTCATGTGTGCAGGACAGGCCCTTGCGCGTAACTGCTGGGCAGCAAGGCCGTGGGGGAGGATCACTCCGCCACGAACATGAACATCGCGCCCAGGCCAGCCAGCGTGCCCGGCAGGGACCAGCGGCGTGGCGATGGCTTGCGCGTGATGTTGACGGGGGCGGCCACCGCCTGGACGGGCGCCGGTGCGGCCATTTCGTCCTGCTTGGGGCGGCGTGCGTCGATCACGGGCACGGCGCCGTGTTCGGCCTGCAGCTGGGTGAGCAGATCGGCCAGCGGGCCCTTGGCCAGCACGGTGCTGGCCTGCACCCCTTCGGCCTGCAGCCAGGGGACGATCTGGCCGAACAGCTTGTCGGCCCACTTGGTGCGCCAGTTCTCGCGGGCGCTGTGGCTGACCCACTTGCTGATGCGGTGGGTCATGCGCGGCGCGCAGGCCACCAGCACCCATTCCGTTTTCTCGGCCGAGGCGCGGTGAGACAGGGGCGCCAGGACCTGCCGGGCCTGCTCGGCGTCGTCCACGTACACGATGACTTTGTTCATGAGGCTTCCTTGTGACCTGGCAGGGGTGCCGTTAGCAATGGGGAGAAGAGGGCCGGGCGAAATGGCCGGACGCCTGGCGGCGCCCGTGCCGTTTTGCCCACCGTTCGTCGTCAAGGCCTGCCCGCTCAGCCGTGGGCGGCCGGAGCCGCTGCGGCGCGGCGCGAGGCGATGGCCTTGCCGACCACCAGCACCAGCAGGGCGCCGGCGATGTGCGCGGCCCAGTACAGGGTGTCGGAGATCACGGCCAGGCCTTGCGCGTCGAGCGTGCCCAGCTTCGGTGCCCAGCTCCAGCGCTCGGTGTTGACGAAGATCGGGTCGGTGACCAGCATGCCGCCGGCGATCCAGCCCAGCAGCATGCCGCCGATGGTGATGATGATGGGGAAGCGCTCCATGAGCTTGATGACCAGCTGGCTGCCCCAGACGATGATCGGGATCGAGATCAGCAGGCCCAGGACCACGAGCAGCATCGAGTGCTCGCCGGCATTCTGGGCGGCGCCGGCGATGGCGATCACGTTGTCCACGCTCATCACCAGGTCGGCCACGATGATGGTCTTGATGGCCGCGAACAGCTTGTCGCTGCCCGCCACGTCGCCGTGGCCGTCTTCGTCGGGTGCCAGCAGTTTGATACCGATCCACACCAGCAGCAGCGCGCCCACGAACTTGAGGAACGGCAGCGCCAGCAGCGTCATGGCGAACGCGATCAGGATGACGCGCAGGATGATGGCGCCCGCGGTGCCCCAGATGATGCCCTTGGTTCGCTGGGCGGGTGGCAGCTTGCGGCAAGCCAGCGCGATGACGACCGCATTGTCGCCACCCAGCAGGATGTCGATGATGATGATCTGCCCCAACGCGACCCAGAACTCGGGTGAAGTCAAGAAGTCCATAAATTCCTCAAAAGCAATGGCCGGGAGGAGGAACCCGCTACCCCTGTAGCGCCGGGCCCCTCCGGGAACGGGGGCTGACTGCGGAGGTGACCTGAGGCACGCCCGCGTTGCGCGGAGCGTTGTTCGATAGGGACGGCCTTGATCAGCCCGCGCAGGGCCCATCAAAGGTCTCGCTCGGTCCGCCATGCCGTGCATGGATGGACCCGGCCTGCCGGAAGCTTGCGCTTCGTACTGACGACAGGACCGACAAGCCCAGCCGCCCCGGGCGGTGTGCCTGCCGGATGTCTGCTGGGTTGGGAGCTACTCCCCTTCGAAGCCGGCATTGGAACACAGGGGCGAGCGGCCGTGCAAGCGAACGTGTCCCGCGCGCCGGGACGGTTTTGAGCCAAACAGGCCCCACGCCGGCGTTTTCATTGCCTTTGCTGCTATCAATTCGTGAGTATTCTGCGGGGCAGCTCGGAGGCCGTCGGGCGCCGCGGGAGCGCACCCGGGCAGCGGTATGATCGCGGCCCCCTTTCGCACACCCATGGCCGTCCTGCACATCACCGACATCGAAGCCGCCATCAACCATTGGCGCGCCCGGTCGCCGTCGCCCGACGGCGTGACGCTGACGCCCGAGCTGGTGGCGCTGGCCGAGGTCTACGCGCTGATGGTGTACTGGCACGAGGACGAAGCCGACGAGGCGGGCTTTCCCCCCGCGGCCATGGCGGCCTGGCGCGCCTGGTACGAGACCACGCCCGACACCCCGTGCATCGCCATCTGCTCCACCAGCCAGGGCGACGAGCAGTGCAAGGGCTGCGGCCGCAGCTTCGCCGAGGTGCAGCACTGGCTGGCGATGACGCCGGTCGAAAAGCGCACCGTGTGGCGCCGCATCACGCTGGAAAGCTCGGCATGGCGTTTCAACCGCTACGCCGAACGCGCGGCCGAAGGCAGCGCCCCGGCCGAGGCCAAGGCGCCTGCCTGAACGGCGTCGGAGGGCGTTGCGGCCCCCGGTGCAGGGGGGATGGGCGGCGCCATGGCTTTCCCGCCCTTTACGGGCCGCGGGACAGCGGCTATGGTGGGTTCATGCTCCGTCTGACCCAGGCCCCCAACATCGCGATCGCCACCCTGTGGGCCGACCTGCTGCGCGAGGGCGGCATGCCGGCGTCGGTGCAGCGGCAATACCTGGGGGCCGCCGCCGGGCACCTGCCGCCCGACCAGTGCCTGCCCGAGATCTGGCTGGAGCACGACGAGCACGCCGCCCGCGCGCGGCAACTGCTGCAGGCGTTGCAGAACCTGCCCCAGCGCCGCTGGCTGTGCGGGTGCGGCGAAATGGTGGAGGGCGGGTTCGAGCAGTGCTGGCAGTGCGGCGCGCTGATGCCGCAGCCGGCTTGAGCTCAGATAGCGCCGCATGCCATCGGGCGGGCGGGCCGGCGCGGCGTGTGGCCGGTCGCACGCTGCGATGCTCACTTATTGATAGCGGTGTGCCCTAGTCGATCATGCGCTGGAGGCCAGTCAGGCTCCAAACCCTGCCGACCCGGCACACCCAGTGGCCGGGTCACTTCCAGCGCTGGGGTTCCACGTGCACGCTGCCCAGGTTGCTGCTCAGGGTGAGCGCGCCCTCCTGCACCGTGGCCTGCAGCTGCATGCTGCGCTCCGCGAGCGCGGCCAGGGCCTGCGAGGCCTCGGCGGGCAGGCGCCACACCTGCAGCTTGTCCAGTCGCGACAGCTTCGTCTGGATGCCTTTCCACCACACCTCGGCGGCATGGTGGAAGCAATACACGATCACGGCGTCCGACTTGCTGCAGGCCTTGGTGAGCGGCTTGTCCTCGGGCTGGCCGACCTCGATCCACAGGCGCTTGCGGCCGGTGAAGTCGGTCAGGGAGACGTCCGGGTCGTCCGGGTCGGACAGCCCCGCGCCGAAGGCCAGGGTGCCGTCGCCCTGGCACACGGCCTGCAGCTGGTGGGCGTTGAGGGCCAGCGCCGCCAGCCGCACCATCATGCGTTCGTCGGTTTCGCTCGGGTGGCGGGCCAGCGTGAGCGAATGGTCGGCGTAGTAGCTGTTGTCGATGTCGGCGATCTGCAGGTTCGCCTTGAAGATGGTGGACTTGATGGCCATGGGCTGGTGCTCACAAAAATATAGCAGTCCGCGCCCGATGGTGGGGCGCGGACTGGCAAAAGGGCTTCAACCCGGGCGGTGGGCGGTCAGACGCGGCGCGCCAGCTCGGCGGCCTTGCCGATGTAGCTGCCGGGCGTCATGGCGAGCAGGCGCTCTTTTTCGGCCTCGGGAATCTCCAGGCTGCGGATCAGCCCGTGCAGGGCTTCGGCCGTCACGGTCTTGCCGCGGGTGACTTCCTTGAGCTTTTCGTAGGCCCCCGGCACGCCGAAGCGGCGCATCACCGTCTGGATCGGCTCGGCCAGCACTTCCCAGGAGGCGTTCAGGTCGTCCGACAGCGCCTCTTCGTTCAGTTCCAGCTTGTTCAGGCCGGTCATGAGCGAGGTGTACGCCAGGGCCGCGTAGCCCAGGGCCACGCCGATGTTGCGCAGCACGGTGCTGTCGGTCAGGTCGCGCTGCCAGCGGCTCACGGGCAGTTTCTCGGACAGGTGCTTGAGCAGCGCGTTGGCCAGGCCCAGGTTGCCTTCGGCGTTCTCGAAGTCGATCGGGTTGACCTTGTGCGGCATGGTCGAGGAGCCGATCTCGCCGGCCTTGAGCTTTTGCTTGAAGTAGCCCAGGCTCACATAGCCCCAGATGTCGCGCGACAGGTCGATGAGGATGGTGTTGGCGCGCGCCACGGCGTCGAACAGTTCGGCCATGTAGTCGTGCGGCTCGATCTGGATGCTGTAGGGCTGGAAGGTCAGGCCCAGGCCCAGGGGCTCGGGCGTTTCCACCACGCGCTTGCTGAAGGCTTCCCAGTCGAAGTCGGGCCAGGCGGACAGGTGGGCGTTGTAGTTGCCCACGGCGCCGTTCATCTTGCCCAGCATCTTGACCGAGGCCACGCGCTCGCAGGCGGTCTGCAGCCGCACGACCACGTTGGCCAGTTCCTTGCCCACCGTGGTGGGGCTGGCGGTCTGGCCGTGCGTGCGGCTCAGCATGGGCACGGCGGCGTACATGTGGGCCATCTCGCGCAGCTTGAGCACGATGCGGTCCAGGCCCGGCAGCACGACCTGGTCGCGGCCGGAGCGCAGCTGCAGGGCGTGGCTGGTGTTGTTGATGTCTTCGCTGGTGCAGGCGAAGTGCACGAACTCGGCCGCTTTCTCCAGCTCGGGGCGGGCTTCGAACTTGCCCTTGAGCCAATATTCCACGGCCTTCACGTCGTGGTTGGTGGTCTTCTCGATGTCCTTGATGGCGGCCGAATCGGTTTCGGAAAAATTCTTCACCAGCCCCAGCAGGTAGGCGCGCGCGCCGGTGGTCAGGGGCTTGAACTCGGCGAAGCCCGCGTCCGACAGCGCGATGAACCAGGCCACTTCCACCTGCACCCGGCGGTGCATGTAGCCGTGCTCGCTCATGATCGGGCGCAGGGCGGAGAGTTTGGCGGCGTAGCGGCCGTCGAGGGGCGAGAGGGCGGTGATGGTGGACAGGCTCATGGGCGGGGATTGTAGGTGGCGCTGCCTGTAAGCTATCCAAGGCAAGACTGCCCATAAAATCAAGCGGCCTTGTCCCCGTCCCCTGCCGTGCCCGGAAGAACACCATGAAATTGATCGGATCCTCAGCCAGCCCCTATGTGCGCAAGGTGCGCATCGTGATGGCCGAGAAGAAGCTGGACTACCGCTTCATCGAGGAAGACGTCTGGGCCGAAGGCACCACCATCGCCACCTCCAACCCGCTGGGCAAGGTGCCGTGCCTGGTGATGGAAGGCGGAGAGGCCGTGTTCGATTCGCGCGTGATCGTCGAATACCTGGACACCCTATCGCCCGTGGGCCGGCTGATTCCCACGCAAGGGCGGGAGCGCGCCGAGGTCAAGACCTGGGAGGCCCTGGCCGACGGCGTCATGGACGCGGGCGTGCTTGCCCGGCTCGAGTCGCGCTGGGCCGGCCGCCAGGAGGGCGAACGCAGCCAGGCGTGGATCGACCGGCAGCTCGGCAAGGTCGAGGCGGGCATCAAGGCCATGGCCCAGGGCCTGGGCGAGAAGCCCTACTGCAGCGGCATCCACATGAGCCTGTCCGACATCGCCGTGGGCTGCGCGCTGGGCTGGATCGGCTTTCGCTTTCCTGAAATCGAATGGCGTGCCGAGCATGCCAACCTTGCCCGCCTGCTGGACAAGCTGGAGCAGCGCGTGAGCTTCGCCGACACACGGCCTGCCTGATCGGTCAGCCGCCGCCCCGGCGCGCTGACTGACGAAAAGCAGCGCCCACAAAGCCAAAAGCGCGCAACCTGCGAAGGTTGCGCGCTTTTTTCTTTGGCGGAATAAAAAAGTTGCGAAGCGTCCCGAAACGAATTTAGAGAGGGAGGGAGGAGAAGCGCTTCAGGGTTTCAGTCGAACCACCAGGGTTCAAAAGGCTTCGCAACAGTAAAGGGGTTGATCGGGGAGCGGGCGTCACCGCCTGCACTGGTTACTAGAGTAGTGACGATCCCGTGAAGTTCCAGGGGTCTGGTGGTTAAAATCATCAGAAAATGTAACCATTTCCATATCACGGAACCGTTTCAGAACGGTGACGGTTTCGGTCGCCCGGCGTCCAGTTGCTGCTCGATCGCGCGCACCAGCCGGGGGTCGCCCGGCTCCACCACGCTGGCGAAACTGCCGGCCACCTTGCCGTCCCGGCCCACCAGGTACTTGTGGAAGTTCCAGCGGGGCGCCTCGCCGGCCTGGGCCTTCAGTTCCCGGTACAGCGGCGAGGCATCGGCCCCGACGACCCGGCTCTTGGCGAACATCGGAAACTTGACGCCGAAGGTGCTCTCGCAGAAGTCGGCGATCTGCGCATTGCTGCCGCCCTCCTGGGAGAAATCGTTGGAAGGAAACCCCAGCACCACCAGCCCCCGGTCCTTGTAGCGCGCGTGCAGGGCCTCCAGCCCCTGGTACTGCCCCGTGAAGCCGCAGTAGCTGGCCGTGTTGACGACCAGCAGCACCTTGTTGCGGTACTGGCACAGCGGCTGGGGCAGTTCGTCCTGCAGGCGCAGGGGGGTGTGGCGCAGCAGGGGCGGGCAGGTACCGTCTTCCGTCGCGGACGCCGGGCCCGCGGCCCGCGCGGGAAGGCCGGACAGGGCGAGCGGCGCAGCCGCCAGGGCAAGGCAAAGGACTCGGCGCAGCATGGAGGTCTCCTGATGAAGGGGCGCCACGGACTGTGGCTGGATCACGCAGTGGGAGCGGCTCACGAACGAGTTTGGCGCAAATCGGCGGAAAAGTCCCACCCCCGCGCGCTCCATGAGGCCGCCGCTGACAGGAGCGGTCTTGAAAAACGTTCTCAGACCAGGCTCAGCAAGCGGTTCAACTGCAGCTGCACGCGCACATCGCGCTGGGCGATGGCGCCGGTCACCTTCCAGGCCGGCTGGGCGGTGTCGCGCGGAATGAGCTCTCCGGTGGGCATGCCGTTGCGGTTGAGCACCACGGCCACGCGCGGCGTGGTGGCGCTGCCGCCGCGGCGCAGGGTGACGGCGATCTCCTGGCTCACCAGCCGCACGAACGCGCCCGGCGGATACACGCCCAGGGTTTTCACCAAGGCCGAGCCGGCTTCATCCACCTGGTGCGATTCGTCGTAGTAGCTCGCCTGCATCGCCGCGGTGACAGGCATCGGCGCGCGCGAGGCGCGCGGGGCCAGGCGGGCGCCGAACACGTCCGCGCGCTGGATCAGCCGGGCGATCTGCTCGCCTTCGCTCTTGTCGGCCAGCGGGCCCGGCGAGCGGTGGTGGTGGCAGCGCACGGCTTCCAGCCACACCGGGTCGTGCACGCCCAACTGGCGCAGCAGGGCCTCGGACCGGGCGGCATGGCTTTCCACCGCGGCGATCTGGTCCGAGGTGAGCGGCTGGGCCTGCACGGCCAGCTGGTCCTGCAGCGCGGTCATGGCGATGTTCATGGACAGCGCCGCGCGCCCCGTCCGCATCACGCGCTCCACCGGCCAGCGCAATTGCTCGACGGCGACCAGCATGCACACGCAGGCCACGAGCATGGCGTGGGTGCCGCTGTACTGCCGGGTTTCGTGGCCGGACAGGTAGATAAGGGCCAGCAGGACCGCGTCGGGGCTCTGGCGGCAGTGCAGGGCGAGTTCGCGGTGCAGCGCATCGAAACGGTCGGGAAAGTCATGTGCCTGCGGCGCGCGCAGCAGCTGCGTGGCCCGCAGCTGCAGCCCTGGCCAATCGGGCGGGCCGCCTTCGACGCGGTCGCGCGAGGCCTGGGCGCCAGCGCTGATCTTCATGGAGGCGATCTGGCCGAGCGAGGTGTCGGACATCAGCATCTGCTGCAGCTGCGCCAGATAGGCGCGGTGGCTGTCGCCCGATTCGTCGGTGTCCACGCACAGCTGCAGGCCGCGCGACAGGAGGACGTCCAGTTCGTTGCGCGTGCGGATCACGTAGCCTTTTTGCGCCAGCAGCACGCCATCGGCCCCGCGCAGGATGAAGGGAAGCGGGGAGCCGAGCTGGATCGATTCGATGTTCAGCGCAACGAGGTTCATGGTGAGTCGCCGCATTATGGGCGCACGGGTGCGCCTTGAAAGCCGGCGCAATGGCGGGAACCCACCGTTGTTCGCCGGTTCCTGGTGGTGGCCCAGGGCGGTGGCGTGTGGCCGCCCCGTTCATTCAGCAGCGCCCGCGCGGGTCCGCCGGCGCCGCGCACGGCCCGCCGTCAGGGCGTGGGCCGGGACGCGTCCACGCCGGATCCGGCGCTGCGGCCGGCCGGCCGCGTGGGCAGCGGAAGGGGCTGCGGGGTCACGGGGGGCCGCCGTGGGTCGAAGTTGGGGGGCACGGGCCGCGGTACCGCGCGGCCCGTAGCCCCGACGGACTCCGGCGTGGGCAGGGGCATGGGCTGCGGGGTCGTGGGGGACCACCGGGGGCCCGCAGGCGTGGCCCGGCGTCCCGCTGCGCTCGTGGGCGGGGTAGCCCCCTCGGGTGGCAGCGGAAGGGGATTGCTCTCGGACGGCTCGCTGTCCACGCCATCGTCTTCGGGCACCCAGTCGCGCAAGGAGGGGCTGGCGATGACCGGCGGCCTGGGGAGCGGGTGAAGGGGGTGCTGGTCGTTGAACGGCTCCTTGAACAACTGGCCCAGCGTCGGGCGCCGTTGCCGCGTTGGTGGGGGTTCGACGTCCGGGGCTTGGGGCGTCTGCAGGTCCTGCTCCTCGGGCTCCTGCGCCTTGTTCACGCCGTCGTTGGCCCGGGTGAAGAGGCCTTGCGCTTGCTGTTGTGCCTGGGCCGTGAGCTTGGTGGCCTGGGCTTCGGCGCGGGCGCGCCAGACCGCCTGGGGATCGGCGGCGGCCGCCGGCTCCCTTTCGATTTCGACTTCCGTTTCAGGATCGGGCCTGGGCTCGGGGTTCTGCGCCACCGGGGCGAATTTCGGCGCCCATCGGGCCGAGTGGTCATCCGGGGCCGCGGCGTGCTGCTGCGGGGTGCGGCCCACCTGCTGGGAGCCTGCCGGCAGGAATTCGTGCAGCCGGGTGGACTCCGACGCCGCCTTGCCCTGCAGCATGCCGAGGGCAGCGCTCTGCGATGCCTCGTCCTTGGCCTTCGTCTTGAATTGCAGGTTGTTGGCGGTCCAGGCGTCGTGGCTGTCCAGCAAGGTGCGCACCTTCGCCCGGTAGCCGTCGGCCTTGGCCTGCTGTGTCTGCGCAATCGCCTGTTGGCGCGCGGCCTCGGCCTGCTGGGTGGCCGCCAGGTCCCGTAATCGTGCCGCAGCCTCTTGCTGGGCCAGTGCCTCGGCGGGCTGGCCCGCGGCAGCGGCCCGCCGGATGGCGGCCTGGGCCTGCTGGCTTTCCATGGTGGCTCGCCGGGCGGCTTCGGTCGCCTGCTGCGCTGCGGCGGCGGCTTTCTGGCCCGTCTCGGTGGCTTGCTGTGCCAGGCCCTGCAGCTTGTCGTAGGCCTCAGCCGCCTGGGGGCGCAGCTTGGTCACCACGGAAAACGTCATGCCAGGCGCGCTGGCCTGCGCAGCCTGGACCAGGGTGTCCTGCAGGCGCAGCCAGGCGCGGCCGGTCTTTTCTTCCGCCGAGGCATGCGGCACGCCGTCGCGTGCGGCCATGACCGAAACGAACTCGTGCATCCGGGGTTCGAGCTCGGCCAGAAAATCATCCAGGTCTTCGAACTCGCGGATCATCTGGGTCTGGCCGGCCCAGGTCTCGCCATGGCGGGTCGTCATGCGCAGCGTGGTATCGACCCCGCTGTTGGCCAGCTGCTTGCGAAAGTCCAGCCCAGCCCCGCGCGCCTGGGCGGCCCTTTCCGGATCGTGCCTGGATGCCGGCACCAGCCCCAGGCTGGCGTTGGCGCTCGCACGGACATCGGCCCGGTGCTGCGCCGACAGCTTGTATTCCTCCACATTCAGCCCCGAACGGCTTTCCGTCTGCACCGAGCGCGAACGCTGGTTGCTGCTGGCGACCCCCGCCTGCACGCCGACGCCGATGGCGCGCCGCGTGGCCTTGCGGTCGTGCTCGTCGCGGTCCCGCGGCCCGCGCGCGCGGACCATGGCGTTGGCGCCGATGGCCATCTCGGACGTGCGGCTGCGTTTGGTGTTGGACAGCTCCGCCACGGCCAGGGCAGGAAAGTGCTCCAGCAGGTGGGCCAGAGGATCCATGTCCGGGCCGCCCTCCGACGATGCGGCGCCCCCGTGGGCCATGGCAATGAGCGCATCGGCGAAGTGCCGCCGCAAGGTGTCCTCATGGGAGGCGGTGCGCTGCATGCGCAGGCTCACGCCCTCGGTGCGCGAGGTTTCGCCGCCGGCCTCCAGGCGCATGTCGAAGCGCAGCGCGATGCCTGCTTCGTCATCGCCCAGGTTGAACTCGTGGTCCTGGTTCCCCAGCTCGCGCCGCAGGCCCACGCTGAGCCCCACGTTGGCGTTCTTGGAGTCCGCCGTGGCGATCTGCATCTGCATGGCCGCACCGACCATGTTCAGGTCCATCGAGCGCTCGTGCCCCAGGCCGATGCCCGCGATCGGCGTGACGAGTTCCGGCGTGGCGGTGGTCACCGACACGGCCTTGCCCAGTTCCAGCCGGGCCAGCCGCGCATCGCTGCTCTTGATCTTCTCGCCCAGGCTGATGCGCTGCGACAGCGATTTCATCACTTCGGCCGCGTCGTCCGGGCCGCGCAGGTCGTTGAACAGCGTGATGGTGTCGGACACGCACAGCTCGAAGCGGTTCACGTGCACGTCCCGCTGCAGGGCCTGCAGCGCGGGCGCCGCCGTTTTCACGGCATCGGCCACCGTGCGGGGCGCGGTGCTGCCGGAGGCCGCGCCGGTGGTGGCCTCGGGCGGGCTCCATGGCACGGCCAGGGCCGCATCGACCAGGGTGCGCATCAGCCGGCCCGCATCGTCGCCCGATTCCTTCATCTGGGACCAGGCGCTCCGTACCGAAGCGGGCCAGGCGTTCTGCACCTGCTCCAGGGCCTCTTCCCGGGACGGGCGCTCGCCCTCGGGCAGGGTCTTGAGCCAGTCCTGGGTGAGCTTGCTCTCGATGGCCTCGAAGGTGTCGATGCGCAGGGACCGCAAGGCGGCCGCGGGCTTCACCTTGACCAGCAGGTCGGCCGATACCACCATCAGGTCGGCCAGTGCCCGGGTCTGCGGCGCTTCCACGCCGGCCGCGGCCCTGGCCGCTTCGGCAATCTCATGGAAGCCGCCGATGGCTTCGTGGGCGATGGCATCGGTGCGCAGGCCCCGAGCGACCTGGCTGGGGCCCACCGTGGGCGACAGCGTGCCATCGGCCAGGGCCCGCAGATCGGTGTGCTCGCCCAGCACCCTCAGGATGTGCCCGACATTGGGGCGGCTGCCACGCAGCGCTTGCCAGTCGGCGGCCAGGCCCGGGGGCAGCCCGGCCATGCCCTCGGCCCCCAGGTGGGCCTCCACCTTCTGGAACAGGTCCTTGCCCAGGTGCTTGAGCGTGTTCTGCGATGGGGGCGGCGTGTCTCCGCCCAGCCCCAGCTCCGTCAGCACCCCGAGCATCAGGGTTTCGGCCGGCGACGCGCCGGCCCCTGCGCGCGACTGCAGATCGGTGCGCAGGTCGGTGGCCGTGCGGTGCAGCGATGCCACGGCCTCGTCGCGGCGCGGCAGCATGCCGTTCTCGCCGGCGGCGGCGGTCATCTTGCGCATGACCGACTTGCGCCACATCGTCGGCTGCGCGCCGGGCAGCCAGGACGCGATGGCGGGCAGCGCAGGCGCCAGCAGCCCTTCCATGCCCGCCGAGTTCTTGACGATGGCCTTGGGCAGCCCGCCCGTCAGCCAGTTCCGCAAGCGCCCCATCCGCCCCGACGCCGCCCGCGCGTTGCGCTGGCTGGTCTGGTCGAGCGCCCCGTCGCTGAACTGCAGCAGCCGCTGGCGCACGCGGTCGTAGCTGGAGCCCTGCGCCTTGGTCGTGAACCCGTTCTGCAGGCAATGGAACGCGGTGCGCTGCGCCACCGTCCGCTCGGATTCGGGCACCGGGTGGTGCCTTGGCTGGACCAGCTCGACCGCATGCTCCACCGCGGCGCGCATCAACGCGATGTCCGCCGGGGCCTCGGCCGACCCGGGGCCCTGCTGCGGCAGGGACGACTGCAGATGCAGCATCGCCGACATGGCCACCTGCAGGGCATCCTGCCGGGTCCCGGCGGCGGGAGGGTCCGTTATCCTGGCCAGCATGCGCATGCCGCCCGGCGGCCCGGCGATCGCGCACGCCAGGCGCGACAGCGGCGCCTGCTCGGCGCGGGTTTCGCGGTCCGGTGGGGAAGGCTGCAGGGCGTCGTGCACCAGGCCGACCAGGCGGGCCGGCGGGCTGTGCGACAGGTCTTCCATGGCCGTGGCCAGCCCTTCGGGGTCGCCGGCAAAGGTGTCGCGGGCGGTGTTGATCAGCAGCTCGACGGCCAGCACGTCGGGCACCTTGGTGCCGTGGTTCAGTGCCGCGACCAGCGTGTCGGTGGCCGCCTGCAGCCGGGCCTGCAGGGGCTCGGGCACGCCCGAGAGCAGTTCGGCGACCATCCTGGCGTTGGCGGCGGTCGCCGCATCCTTGGAGCGCTGCTCGGCGGCCTTGGCGGCGTCGGTCAGCTGTTGCAGTGCGCCTTCCGTGTTCACGCGCGCGCCATCGGGCAATGCGGCCTGGGTGGCCAGGTGGATGGTCGCCTTGGCCTTCTCGGCATGGACCAGGCCTTCCAGATGGCCCAGCACGATGGACTTCGTTTCCGCCGTGGCGCTGCCCTGGCTGCTCTGGCCTCCGGCCTTGAGGCCACCGGCTTCATAGAACATCTCCAGTGCATCGCTGGGCACGCTGGCAGGGCCCTTGCCCAGCGACAGCACGGACAGCGCCTGCTGCGCCCAGTACGTCGCCGTGCCCGCGATGCCGCCGTCCCGGCCCGATCCTTCGGTTCCGGGCGACTGGCCGGTCTCCACCTGGTGCAGTGCCTCCTGCACGGCCTGCGCCAGCCCGGTCTTGGTGGCGTTGGGCAGCGGCACCCGTCCGTCCGCCTCGAACCGCGGCGCCTGCACCTGGTTGTGCCGCACCACCGGGTGCTGGGTCTGCGTTCCCACTGCCAGCGGGCCCAGGCTGGCGTTGGCCGTGGTCTTGCCGCCCTTCCAGAGGCTTTTGAGCTTGGACAGGACGGTCCGGTCCGAGCGCTGCGCCATGTTGGCCGTGGTGTAGACCGCCGCCGATCCGCGCTTGCCGCGCGAAGCGAGCCCCTCCGGCCCCTTCAGGCTGGCGCTGCGCTCCGGGGCATCCGGGACCGGGGACGCAGGCCGTGCAGGCGTGGACGGAGGCCGTCCGGCCGGCTGGATTTCCCCTGAACTGGTGGCACGCATGGTCTTGTCTCCCTTGAATTCTTCTGGAATCCCATGGTTGTATACAAGCCCTGGCGGCCTTCCCGGTGATGCGAAGCCGTGCATCTGCACGCGAAAAGGCCGCCGCGCCTTGGGCGCAGCAGCGCAAAACCTGTGCTAGAGGGGCGGGCGGCGCCGATGGCAGGACGCCGCCGCGCCGCCACTCACAGCGGGTGCGGCGCTTCGGGCGCGCGGGGTGCCTGGGGGGCTGGTGGGGGCCGCCGCATCACCCGGCGCTGGAACCACTGCGCGAAGTCGTCCACGTAGGTGAACACCGCCGGCACCACCAGCAGGCTGAGCACGGTCGAGGTGATGAGCCCGCCGATCACCGCCACCGCCATGGGCGAGCGAAAGCTCATGTCGGCGCTGCCCAGCGCCAGGGCGATGGGCATCATGCCGGCGCCCATGGCGAGCGTGGTCATGATGATGGGCCGCGCGCGCTTGTGGCAGGCATCCAGCAGTGCGTCCCAGCGGCTCATTCCCTGGTCGCGGCGCGCCACGATGGCGTACTCCACCAGCAGGATGGAGTTCTTGGTGGCGATGCCCATCAGCATGATGAGCCCGATGAGCGAGGGCATCGAAAAGCTCTTGCCCGCCACCAGCAGCGCCACGAACGCCCCGCCCAGCGACAGCGGCAGCGCCGCCAGGATGGTCACCGGCTGCAGGAAGTCCTTGAACAGCAGCACCAGCACGAGGTAGATGCAGATCACGCCCGTGAGCATCGCCAGGCCGAAGCTGGCGAACAGCTCGCCCATCATCTCGGCATCGCCCACGTCGATCAGGCGCACGCTCGCGGGCAACTGGGCGACGGCGGGCAGCTGCTTGACGGCCTCGGTCACCTCGCCCAGGCCGCGCGCGCCCAGCTCGATCTCGAAATTGACATTGCGCGAGCGGTCGTAGCGGCTGATGACGGCCGGCCCGCCCGCCACCTCCAGCGTGGCGACCTCGCCCAGCCGCACCGGCCCGCGGGCGCCGGGCACCGTGAGGCGCTCCAGCACCGACAGGTCCTCGCGCGCCGCGTTGTCCAGGCGCACGACGATGGGTACCTGCCGCTGCGCCAGGTTCAGCTTCGGCAGGTACTGGTCGTAGTCGCCCACCGTGGCCACGCGCAGGGTCTCGGCGATGGCGCTGCTGGTCACGCCCAGGTCGGCGGCGCGCGCGAAGTCCGGGCGCACGGCGATCTCGGGGCGCACCAGGCTGGCGGTGGAGCTCACGCCGCCGATGCCCGGGATGGTGCGGATGCCGCGCTCGACCGCCTGCGCGGCCGTGGCCAGGGCCTGCGGGTCTTCGCTGGCCAGGGCCAGCACGTACTTGTCGTTGGAGCCGCCCAGGCCGATCTTCACTCGCACGCCGGGCAGGTCCTCCAGCGCGGCGCGCAGCTGCTGCTCGATGACCTGCTTGCGCGGGCGCTCGCCGCGCGGGTCCATGCGCAGGGTGAGCGTGGCCTTGCGCGGGTCGCCCACGCCCGCCCCGGCGAACGGGTCGGAGCCGGCCGAGCCGCCGCCGATGGTGGTGTAGATGCTCGCCACGTGGCCCACGCGCTGCACGCGTTCGGTGGCCTGCGCCACCGCCACGCGGGCGTCGGCCAGCAGGCTGCCGGGCGGCAGCTCCAGGTTGACCTGGGTCTGCGCGTTGTCGTCGGCCGGGATGAAGCCCGAGGGCAGCAGCGGGATCAGCGCGATCGAGCCGGCGAAGAACAGCAGCGCGCCCAGCAGCGTGATCACGCGGTGGCGCAGGCACCAGGCCGAGGCGCGCATGTAGGTGCCCAGCCAGCGCGGCTCCTTCTCCTGCGCCACCATGGGTTTCATGATGTAGGCCGCCATCATGGGCGTGAGCAGCCGCGCCACCACCAGCGAGGCGAACACCGCCAGCGCCGCCGTCCAGCCGAACTGCTTGAAAAACCGCCCGGCGATGCCGCTCATGAACGCGGTGGGCAGGAACACGGCGATCAGCGTGAAGGTGGTGGCGATCACCGCCAGGCCGATCTCGTCGGCCGCCTCCATCGCCGCCTGGTAGGGCGACTTGCCCATGCGCAGGTGGCGCACGATGTTCTCCACCTCCACGATGGCGTCGTCCACCAGGATGCCCACCACCAGCGACAGTGCCAGCAGCGTGATGATGTTGATGGAAAAGCCCAGCAGGTGCATGCCGATGAAGGCCGGGATGACCGACAGCGGCAGCGCCACGGCCGAGACGATGGTCGCGCGCCAGTCGCGCAGGAAGAGCCACACCACGACCACGGCCAGGATGGCGCCCTCGTACAGCAGGCGCATGGAGCTGTCGTACTCGTCGCTGGCGATGTCCACGAAATCGACCGTGCGCGTGAGGTGCAGGTCGGGCCGCTCGGCCTGGAGCTTGTCCAGCGCCCGCTGCACGCCCGCGCCCACCTCGACCTCGCTGGCGCCGCGGCTGCGCGAGACCTCGAAGCCGATCACCGGCTTGCCGTCCAGCAGCGCGGCGGTGCGCTGCTCGGCCACCGTGTCGCTGATGGTGGCCACCTGGTCGAGCCGGATGTGGCGGCCGTCGGTGAGCGGGATGTCCATGGCACCGATCTCCTGCGCCGTCTGCACGGTGGCGATGGTGCGCACGGGCTGCTCCGCGCCGCCGAGGTCGGCGCGGCCGCCCGCGCTCTCGATCTGCACCTGGCGCAACTGGCGCGACACGTCCGCGGCCGTGGCCCGCAGGGCCTGCAGGCGCAGCGGGTCGAGCGACACGCGCACCTCGCGCGACACGCCGCCCACGCGGTTCACCGCGCCCACGCCCGGCACGGCCAGCAGGCGGCGGGTGAGGGTGTCGTCCACGAACCACGACAGCGCCTCGTCGTCCAGGCGGTCGGACGCGATGGCGAACGCCAGGATGGGCTGGGACGACAGTTCGAGCTTGGCGACGATGGGGTCGCGCAGGTCGGCCGGCAGGTCGGCCCGCACGCGGCTCACGGCCGAGCGCACGTCGTCCACCGCTTCCTGCACCGGCTTTTCGAGCTGGAACTCGGCCGCGATGGTGGCCGTGCCGTCCACCAGGGTCGAGGTGATGTGCTTGAGGCCCTGGGTGGTGGCGATGGCGTTCTCGATCTTGCGCGCCACGTCGGTTTCCAGCTGCCCCGGCGCCGCGCCCGGCAGCGACGCGGTGACCATGACCACGGGCAGGTCCATGTCGGGAAAGTTCTGCACCTTCATCGCGTGGAACGACAGCATCCCCGCGAAGGAGAGCAGCACGAACAGCATCGCGGCCGGAATCGGGTTTCGGATGGACCAGGCGGAGAGGTTCATGGCAGGTCCTTGCGGGCGGCAGCAGGGCCGCGGTGGCAACCGGGCAAAAGCATGTTTTGCTCCTTATTTAATAGCATGATGCCCTAGTATTCATTGTGCTGCAGGCATTTTTGGTGCAGATGCCGCGGGCCGGGGCGCCGGCGCGGACGCCGCTGCTGCGGGCGCTGCGGCCTGCACGCGCACCAGGTCGCCGTCGTTCAGGAACGCGCCGCCGCGCTCGACCACCGTCACGCCCGGCTGCAGGCCCGAGACGATCTCCACCCGGTCGCCTGTGCGCTGGCCGGTCTGCACGCGGCGCATCACCACGCGGCTGCCCTCGCCGATCTCGAACACGCTGCTGAAGCCGTCGCGCACCACCACCGACGACTGCGGCACGCTGAGCGCATCGCGCTGGCCGAGCAGGAAGTCGCCGCGCGCGAACATCCCCGCACGCACGTCGGGGTGCAGTGGCAGGTCCACATAGACCAGGCCGTTGCGCGTCTGCGGATCGACGGTGGGGGCGATCATGCGCACGGTGCCCGGCACCTGCGCGCCGCTGGCGGCCGTGACGATCACCTGGCTGCCGGGGCGGATGCGCGGCAGGTCGTTGGAGGTGACCTCGGCGCGCCATTCCAGGCGGCCCTTGCGCACCATGCGAAAGAGTTCGGTGCCCGCGCCCAGCACCGCGCCCACGGTGGCGGTGCGCGACGAGATGACGCCGCTGTCCGGCGCCAGCACCTGGGCGTGCTTGAGTCGCAGCTGCTGCGCGTTGAGGGCCGCCTGCGCGGCCTCCACGCGGGCCTGGGCGGTTTCGCCGGCGGTCGAGTACTGCTGGATCTGCTGCTGGCTCAGGGCGCCGCTGGCCTGCAGCGTGCGGGCGCGCTCGGCGTTGGCGGCGGCCTCGGCGGCGCTCGCGCGGGCCTCCAGCAGGCTCGCCCGGGCCTGGGCCACGTCGGCCTGCAGCGTCTCGGGCGCGAAGGTGGCCAGCACCTGGCCGGCGCGCACCGTGTCGCCCACGTTCACGCGCACGTCGGTCAGGCGCAGGCCGCTGCTTTCGGTGCCGATGCTGGCCTCCTGCCAAGCGGCGACGTTGCCGTTGGCGGGCAGGCGCTGCGCCAGCGAGGTGCGCGTGGGCTGCGTGGTGGTGACGGTGAGCGCGGGCCGGGGCTCGCCGGCCTTGGCGCTCTTGGCGTCGTCCGCCGCGCGCGAGGGGCCGGCGGCCATCAGCGCGCCGGCGGCGGCGAGCACGCACACGGCCAGCACGGCCAGCGCCGCGGGAAGGGAGGAGGGGGTGAATTTCATGCGCTGCATGGGGGTTCCATTCATGCGGTCAACGATGACGACTGAAGACAAAGCGGAAGACGGGGGCGAGCGGTGCGGCGGTGCATGGCGGGCGGCTCACCGGGCGGGCGTGGCGGAAGGGGCCAGGGTCGAGGCGGGCAGGGGCGCCGCCGCGGCGGCCTGCGGGGTGGCCTCGGCCTCCCAGCCGCCGCCTGCGGCGCGGTACAGGCCGATCCAGGCTGCCATGCGCTCCTGCCGCAAGGTGATGAGCGCGGTCTCGGAGGCCAGCGCCGTGCGGCGCGAATCCTCCAGCTCGACCAGGCTCGCTAGCCCGCCGCGCCAGCGCGCCTCGGTGGCGGTGAACGAGGCGCGGTAGCCGTCCGCCGCGCGCTGCGCATCGGTGCTGCGCGCGGCGGTGCTGGCCAGGCGCACCAGCGCCTGCTCGACCTCGCTCACGGCCTGGCGCACCGTGCCGCGGTACTGCTGCACGGCCGCGTCGTACTGCGCCTCGGCGGAATCCACCTGCGCCGCGCGCCGGCCCGCATCGAAGATCGGCAGCGACAGCCCCACCGGCCCGATGGACCAGGTGTTGGAGGTGATGCTGGCCTCCCCCGTGCGCACCCAGCCGCGGCCCACCGAGCCGCTGAGCGTGAGGCGCGGCAACTGCTGGGCGAGGGCGCTGCCCACGTCGGCGCTGGTGGCCGCCACCTCGCGCTCGGCCGCGTACACGTCGGGCCGCTGGGCCAGCACGCGCGCCGGCAGGGCCTCGATGGCGAAGAGCGCGTCGGGCGCCGGCGCCAGCGGCGCGGTGGCGGCACGGGCGCGCAGCGCGGATTCGTCCCGGCCGGTGAGGGCCACCAGGGTCTTGAGATCGATCTCGCAGGCCATGCGCTGCTGCTCGGCGCGCACGCGGCCCTCGGCCTCGCTGGCCTGCGCCAGGGCGAGCGTGGCGGGCGCGGTGAAGCCGGCCCGCTCGCTCAGGCGCGACAGCTGCGCGGTCTGCCCGCGCGAGGCGGCATCGGAGGCGGCCACCTCCGCCAGCGCCAGGCACTGGCGCCAGCTGCTGTACTGCGTGGCGACCTCGGCCGCGACGGAAACGCGGGCCTCGTGCCACTGCGCCTGGGCGCCGGCCAGCCGCTGCAGCGCGGCCTGGTTGGCGGCGGCGTTGCCGCCGAACAGGTCCACCTCCCAGCTGGCCTGCAGCGCGGCCTGGGCCGTGCTGGCCAGGCCGCCGACCTGCTCGTTCACGCCGCGGCTGGCGCTGGCCTGCCCGTCCAGCGAGGGCAGCAGCGCGGCGCGCGCGCTCACCCGGGCCGCGCGGGCCTGCGCCAGGCGCGCCCGGGCCTGCGCCACGCTCGGGCTGATGTCCTGCGCCGAGGCGATCAGCTCGGCCAGCAGCGGGTCGCCGGCGCGCTCCCACCAGCGGGCCAGGTCGGCCACGCTGCCCTCGTGGGGCAGCGGCGCCTGCCAGCCGGCGGGCGTGGGCGCCTCAACGCGCGGGGCGGGGCTGGGAACGGCGCAGGCGGCCAGCCACAGGGGCAGGGCGAGGGCCAGCAGGGCGCGGGAGGGGCGGTGCGTTGGGGGTGTTTTCATGGGCAACCAGAAAAAGGCATGGCGCTAGCGGGGGGCCGCGGCCGGCGCGCGCAGCGCCTGCTCGGCCGCCACCATGGCGAGCGCGTATTCGGTGAGCCGGCCGGTCCAGGCGTCCACGGCTTCGGGGGTGGCCAGCAGTTGCGGCTCCATCGCGGCCAGCACCTCCTGCTGGCACCAGATCTGGAAGGCCAGGCCGGTGATGGCCAGCACCAGCCGGTGCAGGTCGTCGTCGGGGCCGGCCACGCCCAGGTGCCGGCCCAGCAGCCGCACCATGGCGTCATGGGGCTGGCGCACGTCCTGCTCCAGCTCCTTTTCCCACTGGCCGGTGGGCTCCAGCATCTCGCGGATGTGCAGCCGCATGAACTGGCGCGCTATCTCGCCGTGCTGCAGTGGGGCCAATACTCCGCGAAAGTAGCGCTGCATCGCCTCGCGCAGGTCGAGCCCGTCGCGGGTGAAGTCCGCCACCAGCGAAGGCATGTCGCCGAACGGCTCGGAAAACAGCGCGGCATACAGGGCCGCCTTGTCGCCGAAGTAGTAGCTCACGGCCGCCACGTTGGCCTGGGCGGCCTGCGCGATGGCGCGGATCGACGTCTTGGCGTAACCGTGCTCGGCGAACAGCCGCAGCGCCGCATGCAGCAGCCGCAGGCGGGCCGTGGGGGTGCCGGTGGCGGCGTCGGCCGGGGCGGCGGGAGGGCTGGTGGGAGACATCGCGGCGGATTAGACCACGATAAATCAAACGTTTGTTTTAAACCCCGGGGCCGCCGTGGGCGGCGGGCGTGGCTGAGCCGACACACTGGCCGAAATCAACCGGGTAGTCGACATGTTTTGTCGGCTTTTTCTGGCAAACTTTTTGTTGCAAACGGTGTGGGGTTGTGGTCCGCCGTGGACCGGTTCGATCAAGGGGTTGGCATGTTCAGGAATCTTTCCATCCGGGTGGCGCTGCTGCTGGTGCTGCTGTTCTTCACCGGCGCGCTGCTGGTCTCGGTGGGGGTGGGCTGGGTGGGCACCCGCGCCGGCGTGATGGCCGGCGAGGTGCAGGACCGCACGACCCGCGACATGCTCGCGCTCAAGCAGGCCGAGATCCGCATGTGGGACAACCGCGTCGCCCTGGCCGTGGGCCACCGCAACGTGCTGCGCGGCGACCCGCCCGACAGTGTGCGGTCGCAGACCACGCGCGCCGAGAAATCCATGCAGGAGGCGCGCCCCATCCTGCAGTCCGTGGCGCAGGGCCTGCCCGCCGACTGGGCGCAGGAGCGCCAGCTCGCCACGTCGATGGTCACCGCCTTCGACGCCTACGCCGCCCTGGTGCAGCGCGGCGCCGTGGGCTTGGCCGGCGGCAACGAGGCCGAATACAGCGGCAAGGAGATCGTCGCCCAGCGCAACAAGCTGCTGGCGGACATGGAGGGGCTGATGAAGCAGCTCTTCGATGCCGAAGGCGAGCGCGGCAATGCCCTGCAGGCGCAGTCGGTGCGGCTGCTGTACATCGCCGAGATCGCGGCCGGCGTGCTGGTGGTGGTGGGCGTGGTGCTGGCGGTCCTGTGCTGGGTGTTCATCCGCCGCAACGTGCTGGCGCCGCTGGACGACGCCGGCGCACTGCTGGAAAAGGTCGCCCAGGGCGACCTCACCACGCGCATCGAGGTGCGTTCGTCCAACGAGATCGGCCGCCTGATGGGCGCAGCGCGCACCATGCAGGAGGGCCTGGCGCGCATGGTCACGCAGGTGCGCCAGGGCGTGGAAGAGATCCACACCGGCTCGCGCGAGATCGCGCTGGGCAACGGTGACCTGAGCGGCCGCACCGAACAGCAGGCCGCGTCGCTGGAGGAAACCGCCGCCAGCATGGAGCAGCTGTCGTCCACCGTGAAGCAGAACGCCGACAGCGCACGCCAGGCCAACCAGCTGGCCGCCAGCAGCATGGCGGTGGCCCAGCGCGGCGGCGCGGCGGTCGGCGAGGTGGTGGCGACGATGCAGGAGATCGCGGGCAGCTCGCGCCGCATCGCGGACATCGTCGCGGTGATCGACGGCATCGCCTTCCAGACCAACATCCTCGCGCTGAACGCGGCCGTGGAAGCGGCGCGTGCCGGCGAGCAGGGTCGGGGTTTCGCCGTGGTGGCCAGCGAGGTGCGGGCCCTGGCCCAGCGCAGCGCCACCGCCGCCAAGGAGATCAAGGGCCTGATCGACGAGTCGGTGGGCAAGGTGGGCGCGGGCTCGGCCCAGGTGGAGCGTGCGGGCGCGACCATGCAGGAGATCGTGGCCTCGGTGCAGCGCGTGACGGACATCATGGGCGAGATCTCGGCCGCTTCCACCGAGCAGTCCTCGGGCATCGACCAGGTGAACCAGGCCGTGGTGCAGATGGACCAGGCCACGCAGCAGAACGCGGCGCTGGTGGAAGAGTCGGCAGCGGCGGCCTCGTCGCTGGAAGAGCAGGCCAAGCGCCTGCGCGAGGCTGTCTCGCAGTTCCGCGTGGATGCAAGCGCGGTGCCGCTGGCGGCGGTGTCGGCCGCGCCACGCAGTGCGGCCCCGGTCGCGGCACCCGCCCGCGTGGCGGCCCGCCCGGCGCCGGCGCGCCCGGCCGTCTCGGCCACGCCTTCGCCCGCTGCGGCAGTAGCGCCGGCACCGAAGCCGGCTGCGAAATCCGCGGCTCCATCCGCTGCCAAACCCGCCGCGAGCGCGCCCGCTCTGTCCGCCCCGGCCGCCAAGCCCAAGGCGCCTGCCACGCCGGCACCGGCCGCCCCCCGGGCCGCTGCGCCGCGCCCGGCGCCCGCGCCGTCATCGCGGTCGGACGACGACTGGGAAACCTTCTGAGGAAAAGCCCGGCCCTTGCCGGGCGGGCGCTGCAGGCCGACGGGAGTCAGGCGGGCCCGGCCTGCACCGGCACGCTGCCGATGCCCAACAGCCGCGCCGCATTGCCGTACAGCACCCGGTCGATCACGCTCTCGCGCAGGCCCAGCGCCAGGGCGTCTTCGATGGACTGGCCGATCGGCCGGAACGGGTACGACGAGCCGAACAGCAGCTGGTCGCCCAGAAACCCGTTGGCCGCCTCCACATAGGCCTGGCTGCCGGGCTGGAACAAATACATGTCGGGCACCAAAAAGACGTTGTCGTAGCGAAAGGCCAGGCCGATGGCCTGCTGCACGTTGGGCCACCAGCCGTGGTACGCCACGATGGGCAGGTGCGGAAAGGCCTGTGCCACGCGCGCGACCGGGGCCGGGTCGTTGAAGCGCAGGTCGGGCGAGGTCGGCCCGGTCATCAGGAACACGGGCACGCCCAGCTGCTGTGCCCGCTCGTAGATGGGAAAGTACACCGGGTCGTCCGGGTGGCGCGGCGGCTGGCCGAAGCCCGGTTCGATGTCGATGCCCGCCAGGCCCAGCACCTTCACGGCGCGCTCCACTTCGGCCAGCGCGGCGGCCTCGCCCTGCAGCGCCGGGTCCACCGCGCCGATGCCGATCAGCTCCGGCTGGCCCTGCACGATGGCATGGATGGTGTCGTTGGGCAGGTGCTGGCCGGGCGTGTGCCGGCCCACCACCACGGCGTGCGACAGACCGGCATCGCGCACCTCCGCCAGAAAGCCTTCGGGCGTGCGCGAGCGGGTGAAGTGCGCATCGTCGCCGCGCGTGCCCACGCGCCGGTTCAGCCAGCGCGCCAGGTCTTCGCCGGGCGAGCCGGGCGTCCGGCCGAAGAAGTCGTGCAGGTAGGCGGGCCGGCAGCGCATGTCGATCACGCGCGGATTCGACGTGGGGGCGCTCATCGCACCGCCTCCGGCACGGGCGCGGTGGCCGCCACGGGCTCGGCCGCCGCCGGCCGGCTCGCCCGGATGTCGAACGCACCGCCGGTCAGCGACTGATCGCGCAGCGTCACCGCCTGCTTGCCGGGCAGCAGCGGAAACACCAGCTCGGCGAAGCGGATGGCTTCTTCCAGGTGCGGGTAGCCCGAGAGCACGAAGCGGTCCACGCCCACGTCCACGTATTCCTGCAGCCGCTCCGCCACCTCCTGCGCATTGCCCACCAGCGAAGTGCCCGCGCCGCCGCGCACCAGGCCCACGCCGGCCCACAGGTTGGGGCCCACCACCAGCCGATCGCGCCGGCCGCAGTGCAGCGCGGCCATGCGGCGCTGGCCCTCGGAATCCATGCGCGCGTAGTTCTGCTGCGCCCGGGCGATGTCGTCGTCGGTCAGCCGGCTGATGAGGCGGTCGGCATCGGCCCAGGCCTCTTCGCTGGTCTCGCGCACGATGACGTGCAGGCGCACGCCGAAGCGCAGCGGGTGCCGGTCGAGGTCGCGGCCTGCGGCGGCGGCGCGGGCGCGCACGTCGGCGATCTTCCCGGCCACGGCGGCGGGCGGCTCGCCCCAGGTCAGGTAGGCATCGACATGGCGCGCGGCCAGCGCGTGCGCGGCGGGCGACGAGCCGCCGAAGTACAGCGGCGGGTAGGGCTGCGTGGCGGGCGCGAAGAAGTTCTGCGCGCCCTGCACTTTCAGGTGCCGGCCTTCGAAGTCGACCTTCTCGCCCAGCAGCAGCCGGCGCCAGAGGGTCAGGAACTCATCGCTGGCGGCGTAGCGCTCGTCGTGGCTGTAGAAAACGCCGTCGGCCGCCAGCTCGGTCGCATCGCCACCGGGCACCACGTTCAGCAGCAGGCGGCCGGGGCCCAGGGCCTGATCGAGCGAGGCCGCCTGCCGCGCCGACGCGGTGGGGTTGCCCAGCGAGGTGCGCAATGCCACCAGCAGTTGGATGCGCTGGGTGACGGGCACCAGGCTGGCGGCGGTCACCCACGGGTCCAGGCACGAGCTGCCGGTGGGAATGAGCAGGCCGTCGTAGCCCAGCTGCTCGGAGGTCACCGCGATCTGGCGCAGGTAGGCATTGGTGGGCGCGCGGCCGAAGTCGGAGGTGCCCAGGTAGCGCGTGTCGCCCGAGGTGGGCAGGAACCAGAAGATGTCGGGGGTCGGACTCATGGGGAGGGGCTTTCGGAATCGGTGTCGGGTGGGAATTCGGCGGTTGGCGCGCCCGCATCGGCGCCGGCGCGGCGCGGCGCGCCGACCTCGCCCAGGCGGATCAGCCGTGCGCGCACCACGTTGCGGCTCAGGCCCAGCACGCGTGCTGCTTCGCTCTGGCTGTAGTGGCACCAGCGGAAGACCTCCAGCAGCACGGCGTCTTCCACCGTCTGGTAGAGCGCAGGCACATGGGCTTCGCACAGCTGGCGCACGGCCTGGCGCAGCAGCGGCAGGCCCGGTGTTGAGGGGCTGGCGGCCTGCGGCGGCGCCGCTGCCGCCGGGGTTTCGGGCTCGGTGCCCGGCCGCGCGGCGCCGGACAGCCGCAGGTCGGCGGCGTCCAGCGTGCGGCCGTCGCCCAGCAGCAGCGTGCGGTGGATGGTGTTTTCCAGCTCGCGCACGTTGCCGGGCCAGGGCGCCTGCTGCAGCGCGCGTTCGGCGGCGGGCGTGAGCTGCGGGCGCGGGTAGCCCAGGCGCCGGCTGTAGGCGTCGATGAAATGGCGCGCCAGCGGCACGATGTCGCCCGGGCGCTCGCGCAGCGTGTGCACCTCCAGGCTGACCACGTTCAGGCGGTAGTACAGGTCCTTGCGAAAGCGCTGCTGGCGCACCAGTTCCTGCAGGTCCACCGACGCGGCGGCCACGATGCGCACGTCGATGGGAATGGGCTGGCGCCCGCCCACGCGCACCACCTCGCGCTGCTGCAGCACGCGCAGCAGCTTGTTCTGCACGGCCAGCGGCAGGTCGTTCACCTCGTCCAGGAAGATGGTGCCGCCATGGGCTTCCTCGAACCAGCCGGGCTGCGCGCCGAAGGCGCCGGGAAAGGCGCCGCTTTCATGGCCGAACAGCTCCGAATCGACCAGCGCTTCGGAGAACGCGCCGCAGCCCACGGCCACGAAGGGCGCGGCGCTGCGCGGGCTGCGGCTGTGCAGGTAGCGCGCGATCAGCTCCTTGCCGGTGCCGCTCTCGCCGGTGATGAGCACGCCGGCGTCGCTGGGCGCCACCTGCTCCACCTCGGCCAGCAGCGCCTTGGAGCGCGGGTCTTCGAAGATCCAGGCCAGGCCGGCCTCGGGGGCGGCGGGCGTGGCAGTGGCGGTGGCGGTGCGGGCCGGTGCGGCGGGCCATGCGGGGAGGGTCGCCATGGTCGTCAGCTTGAGGGGTGGGCGCGGTCGTGCCGGGCGATCACGAATAGAACGACGGTGCCGGCACCCTGGCGTGCAGCGCCCAGTCGCCCAGCTCCTGCAGCTTGTAGTCCACCGGGTCGTGCAGCGTCTGCGTGCGCAGGTTGCGCCAGAAGCGGTCCAGCCGCAGCGCGCCGTGCGTGGCGCGCGCGCCGGTGGTCTCGAAAAGCCGGCTGGTCACGTCCAGCCCCACGCGGGTGGAAGCCACCTTGGCCGTGGCCACCGCCACGGCCACGCGGCCCCGGCCTTCGGCGTCCAGCGCGTCGCCTTGCGCCCAGGCCGCATCGAACGCGGCGGCGGCCTGCGCGGCCAGCAGGCGCACGCTTTCCAGCCCCACGAAGAACTCGCCGTAGTGCGACTGGATGTACGGGTCTTCGCTGGCGCGTTCGGCGGGCGAGCGGAACCAGGGGCGCGACTCGTTCAGCGTGTAGTGCCGCGCCTGCGCGAACGCGCCCTCGGCCAGGCCCAGGAACACATGCACGAAGATCAGCTGCGCCAGCAGCGGCCGCAGCGACGAGCGCGGCGTGGTCAGCGGGCCGGGGTCGCGCAGCAGCTCGCTGCCCTCCACGCGCACGTTCTCGAACAGGGCGCTGCCGCTGTCGGTCTGGCGCTGGCCGAAGCTGTTCCAGTCGCCGTTCAGGGTGATGCCCGCGCGGGCCGTGGGAATGGCGGCGATCAGCAACTGGCCGGTGTGTTCGTCGATGCCCGAGGCGACCAGCATCTCGGAATCCAGCGCACCCGAGCAAAAGCTCTTCTTGCCCGAGAAGTCGTACCAGTCGCCAATGCGGCGCACGGCGGTGCGCGTGTCCAGCGGGTTGAGCGCGTTGCCCCAGAACCATTGCTTGCGCGCCGTCTGCTCCAGCCATGGCACCCACTGTTCGGGCCGCGCGAACAGGCGCACGGTGGCCAGCAGCAGGTGGTGAAAGCCGTAGACGTGGGCCAGCGAGCTGTCGGCCTGCGCGAGGGTGCGCACGGTCTGCAGCGTGGTCGCCCAGTCGGCGCCCTGGCCGCCCTGCGCGGTGGGGATGGAAAGCGACAGCAGGCCGCTGGCGCGCAGCGCATCGCGCTCGGCCTTCGGCGTACCGCCGCGGGCATCGCGCTCGGCGGCGGTGGCGGCGAAGCGGTCGGCCAGCGCCTGGGCCGTGGGCAGGGGCGAGGCGGGCGCGGTGGGCGGGGCTTCGGGCGGGTGCAGTTGGGGGTCGCGTGAGGACATGGGTGGGGCGCCGGCATAAGGGTGGGGGCGGTCGGGCCGGAGGCGCCCGCCGCCGCGAGTGGGTCCAGTGTGCGCAGGCGCGCGGGCTCGCCACATGCGGAATTCGCGCGTGCTTATGCGGTTTTTGGTCGATGCGCGCGCCGCGGCCTGCCGGCCGGCCATGGGGGCGCGGTGCGCCCCGCGTCGCCTTGGGCTGCACCGGCCCGCCGCGCCGTGCGCGCAGCGGCCTGTTGCGTGATTCGTGCGCAATTTGCTGCTTGCCTGCGGCGGCTGGTGCAGGCCAGCCGGCCGGTTTTCAGGGGCGCGTCAGGGGCACGCCAGGGGCGGCAGGTTTCTCATAAAAATAGACGAATAACGTTCTTGGCCGTGCGGCAAGCCGCGCCCGATACTGCGCCGCACCATCACCGCATTCACCGGGAACCCACCACCATGCAACGACGCACCCTGCTGTCGGCCGGCGCCGCAGCGCTGGCTTGGCCCCTGGCCTCGCACGCCGCGCAGCCGCTCAAGGAACTGCGCCTGGACTACGCCACCTATTCCCCGTCCAGCCTGGTGCTGCGCCGCTTCGGCTGGCTGGAAGAGTCGTTCAAGCAGGACGGCACGGCCGTGAAGTGGGTGTTCAGCGCGGGCAGCAACCGCGCGCTGGAGTATCTGAATGCGGGCAGCATCGACATCGGCTCGTCGGCCGGGCTGGCCGCGCTGCTGTCCAAGGCCAACGGCAACCCGATCCGGGCACCGTACATCTTCTCGCGCCCCGAATGGACGGCGCTGGTGGTGCGCAAGGATTCGCCCATCCAGTCCGTGAAGGAACTCAAGGGCAAGAAGGTCGCCGCCACCAAGGGCACCGACCCGTACCTCTTTTTGCTGCGTGCGCTGCAGGTGGCCGGTTTGAAGCGCAACGACGTGGAGATCGTCGCGCTGCAGCACGCCGACGGCCGCACCGCGCTGGAGCAGGGCCGCGTGGACGCCTGGGCGGGGCTCGATCCGCTGATGGCCGCCAGCGAGCTGGATGCGGGCTCGCGCCTCATCTACCGCAACGTGGCGTTCAACACCTACGGCTTTTTGAATGTGCGCGAAGAGTTCCTGGCCCAGCGCGCCGCCGAGACGCGCCGCGTGCTGGCCGGCTACGAGCGCGCCCGCCAATGGATCCTGGCCCACACCACCGAGGCGGCCAGGATCCTGTCGGAGGAGGCCAAGGTCAGCCTGGAGGTGGCGCTGCTGCAGCTCAAGCTGCGCACCGACCTGTCCAACCCGCAGCCTTCGCAGGAACACATCGCCGCGCTGCAGGGCGCCGCCCCGCTGCTCCTGTCCGAAGCCCTGGTGCGGCCCGGCACGGCGTTGAACAAGGTGGTCACCGACCTGGTGGACACGCAGTTCGCGCGCGGCGTGACGAACGCGCCGGCGGCCTCGCTGGCCTGACCGCGCCATGTCCGCCCACCCGCAGGAATGGTCCGGCATCGGCCCGGCCGTGGAGACCGCCCGCACCGCACCGCGCCGCCGGGGCTGGAGCGCGCTGGGCACGGGCTGGATCCTGCCGGCCGCGGTGTTGGCCGTGTGGGAAGGCGCCGTGCGCGCCGGCTGGGTCAGCCCGCACCTGCTGCCTGCGCCCACCGAGATCGTCCAGACCCTCATCAGTTTCGGCGGGCAGGGCCTGGCCGGCCATGTGCTGGCCAGCAGCGCGCGCGTGGCGGCGGGCTTTGCCATCGGCACCGTGCTGGCGATCGCCATCGGCGCGCTGGTCGGGCTGTCGCGCCGGGCCGAAGGGCTGCTGGAGCCCACCTTCCAGGCGCTGCGCGCCATTCCGTCGCTGGCCTGGGTGCCGCTGCTGCTGCTGTGGCTGGGCATCGACGAGGCTTCCAAGATCGCCTTGATTGCCATCGGCGCGTTCTTCCCGGTTTACATGGGCGTGGCCTCGGGCTTTCGCGACGTGGACCGCAAGCTGGTGGAGGCCGCCCGCATGCACCGGCTGGGTTCTGTGGCCATGGTGCGCCGCGTGCTGCTGCCGGCCGCCCTGCCGTCGGTGCTGACCGGGCTGCGCAACGGCCTGAGCCTGGCGTGGATGTTCATGGTGGCGGCCGAACTCATCGCCGCCACGCGCGGCCTGGGCTACCTGCTGACCGACGGCCGCGAGATGGGCCGCGCCGACATCGTGCTGGCGGCCATCGTGCTGCTGGCGCTGCTGGGCAAGGTCACCGACACGGGCATGGCCTGGCTGGAAAAGCGCTTGCTGGCCTGGCGCGACACCTATGACAGCACTGCGCGGGACTGAACCAACGATGACTGCATTGCAAGACGCCATCGCTCCAGCGTCTCTCGCTGTGGGCGGCCCGCTGCTGCAGGCCCAGGATGCGAAGGGCGACCCGCTGCTGCAGGCCCGCGTGCGCCGCAAGGCCTATGGCGACAGGCCGGTTTTGCAGAACGTGCAACTGGACATCGCCCCCGGCGAAGTGGTCAGCCTGGTGGGCGCGAGCGGCTGCGGCAAGAGCACGCTGCTGCGCATCGTCGCGGGGCTGGACACGCAGTACGACGGCCACGTGCGCCTGGCCGGCGAGCCGCAGCAGGGCATCACGCAGGACATCGGCTTCATCTTCCAGGAGCCGCGCCTGTTCCCCTGGCTCACCGTGGCCGAGAACGTGGCGTTCGATCTAGGGCGCGCCGGGCGGAGTCACCCGCAGGTGCGCGAGCTGCTGGCCGAAGTGGGGCTGGCGGGCTTCGAAGGCCGCTTGCAGAAGCAGCTGTCCGGCGGCCAGGCGCAGCGCGTGGCCATCGCCCGGGGCCTGTTCACGCGGCCGCGCCTGCTGCTGCTGGACGAGCCCTTTTCGGCCGTCGATGCCTTCACCCGCGCGCGGCTGCAGCAGCTGCTGGCCGAGGTGGCGCACCGCCACGGCCTGGCGCTGCTGCTGGTCACGCACGACGTGGACGAGGCGCTCATCCTGAGCGACCGCGTGGTGGTGCTGGAGGCGCGCGCCGGCGCCGAGCTGCAGGTGATCGACAACCCGCTGCCCCGCCCGCGCCGGCGCGAAGACGCATCGCTGGGTACCCTGCGCGTGCGGGTGCTGGACGCGCTGCGCCACGCCCACGCGTTCTGACGGGCGTGGCCGGGGCGCGGCGGCGCATTTGATTGCTATATATTCGATAGCAATACGCCCTAGTGAATCATGCGCTGGAGGCCGATTTGGCTTGAACCCCCTGGAAGACGGGCTGCTGACGCGCATCCCGTTTCCCAGGGGCGCGGCCAGCCCCACGGTGGCACCACCGGTCGCCCGCCACGGGCTACCGGCTGCGCAGCCAGCGCACCCACCGGTCGCCGCTGAACTGCACCAGCGACACCAGCGCGATCAGCACGGCGATGACGATCAGCATCACCTGCGTGTCGAAGCGCTGGTAGCCGTAGCGGATCGCCAGGTCGCCCAGCCCGCCCGCGCCCACCGCGCCCGCCATGGCGGACGAGCTGATCAGCGCCACCAGCGTGATGGTGAAGCCGCCGACGATGCCGGGCAGTGCCTCGGGCAGGTACACGTGCCAGACGATGTGCCACTTGCGGCAGCCCATGGCCTGCGCGGCCTCGATCAGGCCCGGGTCCACCTCGCGCAGGCTCACCTCGGCGATGCGCGCGAAGAACGGCGTGGCACTGATGGCCAGCGGCACGATGGCGGCCCACACGCCGATGGTGGTGCCGGTGACCAGCCGCGTGAACGGAATCAGCGCCACCAGCAGCACGATGAAGGGCGTGGCCCGAAAGACGTTGACCACGCTGCCCACGCCGCGGTGGATGCGCGGCGAGGCGAGGAAGCCTCCGGGCGCCGTCACGATCAGCAGCACCGCCAGCGGAATGCCCGCCACGAAGGCGATGGCGGCCGACGTGCCCACCATGGTCAGCGTGTCGAGAAACGCCTGGGTGTAGCGCTCAAAGGGAATGCTCAACGTCAGCGACATGGCCGATCACCTCGATGGAATGGGCAATGGCGCCAGGGCCTTGCACCAGATGGACGAAATCAGGCAGCGTCACCGTGCCGGGCAGCGACACGATGAGCCGGCCCTGCGCATGGCCGCGAATGCGGTCCACGCCGCCGTGCACCAGCCTGACGGGGCTGTGCAGGGCCTGGGCGATGCGCGCGAAGTCGGGCTCCAGCCCGCCTTCGCCGGTGTAGCCCAGGCGCAGGATGCGCTGGTAGCCGCCCTGCGCCGGCGGCTCGGCCTGCAGCCGCCCCTGCAAGTCGTCGGGCAGGCCGTGCTGCAGCGGCGCCAGCAGCGCGCGCGTGGCGTCGTGCTGCGGCGCGCCGAACACCTTCCACACCTCGCCCTGCTCGGCGATGCGGCCCTGCTCCAGCACCAGCACCTGGTCGGCGATCTCGCGGATCACGCTCATTTCGTGCGTGATGAGGATGACGGTGATGCCCAGCCGCCGGTTGATGTCGCGCAGCAGCTGCAGGATGGCATGCGTGGTCTCCGGGTCCAGCGCCGAGGTGGCCTCGTCGCACAGCAGGATCTCCGGCGCCGTGGCCAGCGCCCGGGCAATGCCCACGCGCTGCTTTTGCCCGCCCGACAGGCGCGCGGGGTAGGTGCGGTGCTTGTCCGAGAGGCCCACCAGGGCCAGCAGCTCCTCGACCCGCTGGTGGATGGCGGCGGGCCGCCAGCCGGCCACGCGCAGCGGCAGGGCCACGTTGTCGTACACCGTCTTGGCGGCCAGCAGGTTGAAGTGCTGGAAGATCATGCCGATGCGCCGGCGCAGCGCCACCAGGCCGTCGTCGTCCAGCGTGGCGATGTCGGTGCCATCCACCCGCACGCGGCCCGAGGTGGGCGACTCCAGCCGGTTGATGGTGCGCAGCAGGCTCGATTTGCCCGCGCCGCTGCGCCCGATGATGCCGAAGATGCTGCCCGCGGGGATCTGGAGGCTGATGTCCTCCAGCGCCGCCACCGGCCCGGCGGACGACGCGTACACCTTGCCGAGCTGCTCGAAGACCACGGAACCCGACGGTGCGCCAGTTTCCGCCGATGGTGCGGGCGGCGGTGCCGCCCCGGCGCGAGGCTGCGGTGCCCCGGCAGGCGCCGTGGCGGGGGAGGGGGCCGTGCCGGCAGCGCTGCGCCAGACGGGTGAAGGGGAGGCGGCGGTCAGGCTCATGGCGTCTTCCAGGGCAGCGTGTACAGCTTGGGGTCGTTGTTGAAGCGCGCGGACACCACCTCGCGCACCTTGGGCGACTGCTGGAACAGCTGCACGAAGCGGGCGATCTTCGGGTCCTGCACCTTGTCCTTGCGCGCGACGAAGCCCATGGCGTAGAACGAATCGTCAATGCCCGAATACAGCAGCGCGCGGCTGGCCTGTTCCTTCTTGCCGGCGTTGACGAAGTAGCTGGGCCACACCACGGCCAGGTCCACGTCCTGCAGCGAGTGGATGAGCTGCGGGCCCTCGATCTCGTAGAAGCGCAGCTTCTTCGGGTTCTCGACCACGTCGTTCACGCTGGCGCCCACGGCATTGCCCTGGCGCAGCTTGATGAGGCCGGCCTTCTGCAGCAGGAGCAGCCCGCGCCCCTGGTTCACCGGGTCGTTCGCCACCGACACCTTGGCGCCCTCGGGCACGTCCTGCAGCCGCTGGATGCGGTTGGAGTAGATGCCGATGTTCTGCAGCAGGCCCAGGCCCACCAACTGCAGCTGGTAGCCACGTTCCTTGATGGCGTTGTTCAAAAACGCCTGGTGCTGGAAGAAGTTCAGGTCGATGTCGCCGTTGTTCACGGCCTCGTTGGGCAGCGTCCAGTCGGTGAACTCGACCAGCTTCACCTCCAGGCCCTGGGCCTTGGCCTCGGCCACCACGGCCTCGACCGCGTCGGAGGTGACGCCGGGCGTGGAGCCGATGCGGATCACGTCGGCCGCGTGCACGGTGAGGGCGGAGGCGGCCAGCAGCCAGCCCAGGGCTGCGGCCTTGAAGTAGAAGAAGCGGGGCGCGCGCATCATTGCTGCGTCCAGGTCAGCACGTACAGGCGCTTGTCGCCCGCGAAGGCGCGGTCGATGGCCGCCTTCACTGCGTCGGAGTTCTGGAACACCTTCACGAACTTCTGGATCACCGGGTCCTGCGTGCGGCTGGCCTTGACCACGAACTGGATGGCGAAGCGCGCGTCTTCCACGCCCGAATACGCCAGCCCGCTGGACGGATCGAACGCCTTCGACGCCACGATGAAGTGCGGGTAGCCCTGGGCGATGTCCACATCGCCGGTGATGCGCACCAGCTGCGGGCCTTCCACCTCGACGAACTTCAGCTTCCTGGGGTTCTGCACGATGTCGTCCACCGTGCCGACGAAGCCCACGCCGGGCTTGAGCTGGATGAGGCCGGCCTTTTGCAGCAGCAGCAGGCCGCGGCCCTGGTTCACCGGGTCGTTGGCCAGGCCGACCTTGCCGCCCACCGGCACCTCGTTGATGGTCTTGTGCTTGAGCGAATACAGGCCGATGTTGGCCAGGAAGCTCGTGCCCGCGCTGGCCAGCTTGAAGCCGTTCTTCTGGATCGCGTTATCGAGGAACGGCTGGTGCTGGAAGAAGTTGATGTCCAGGTCGCCCGAGTCCACCGCCACGTTGGGCGTGGTCCAGTCGGTGAACTCGGTCACCGTGACGTCGATGCCCTGCGCCTTGGCGTCCTTGGCGGCGGCCGCGATGGCGTCGGCATACACGCCCGGCAGGACGCCGATGCGCAGCTTGTCGGCCGCATGGGCGGGCAGAGCGCCCAGCACGGAGAGGGCGAGGAGGGGTGCGAGAAAGAGGCGATGGAGTGGCATGTCAGGGGCCGCGGCAGGCGGTCGTTGGGGTGGGAGGAATCGAAGGTGAGGAAGGCGTCGGGGGCGAGTCCAGGAATGCGTCAATGCGCGGCCTTGGCGAGCCACGGCAGGCTGTAAAGCCGCTCATTGCCGGCGAAGGATTTGCCGATCTGCGCGCGCACGGCGGGCGAGTCTTGATAGACCTTCACGAAGCGCTGGATGCGCGGGTCCTGCGCGTTGTCCTGGCGCGCGACGAAGCGAATCGCATAGGCCAGGTCGTCGATGCCCGAATACAGCAGCGCGCTGCCCGCCACCTGGGGCTTGCCGGCATTGACGTAGTGCGCCGGGTAGCCCTGCGCCAGGTCCAGATCGTCGAGGGCGCGCACCAGTTGCGGGCCTTCGATCTCGGCAAAGCGCAGCTTCTTCGGGTTGGCCACGATGTCGTTCACGCTGCCGCGCGCGCCCACGCCGGGTTTGAGCTGGATGAGGCCGGCCTTTTCCAGCAGCAGCAGGCCGCGGCCCTGGTTCACCGGGTCGTTGGCCACGCCCACGCGGGCGCCGTCCTTCAGGTCGGCAAAGCGCTGCACCTTGAGCGAGTACAGGCCGATGTTGGGCAGCAGCCCCGTGGCCACGCTGACGAAGGCATAGCCGCGCTCGCGGATGGCGTTGTCCAGAAAGGCTTGGTGCTGGAAGTAATTGAGGTCGATGTCGCCCGCGGCCAGCGCGGTGTTGGGAGCGGTCCAGTCGGTGAACTCGACGACCTTCACGTCCAGCCCCTGCTGGCGTGCCTCCTGCGCGGCGACCTGCACGGAATCGGCCAGCGAACCGGGCGTCACGCCAATGCGCAGCGGTGACGCGGGTGTTTGCGCTGTCGCCGCTGCGGCAGCGAAGGCCGCGAGCCAGAAAAGAATGCGTTGGGCCAGGCGTTTCATGGCTGTGCTTCCAGGGCGGGATGGGGTTGGTGCAGCCGGTGGGCGGCGGCGCTGGGGGCCTGGCGCCGGAAGGCGTTCGCCGCATGCCGGGCCGGCAGCCGGTCGCCTTCGCCAAACAGGCGGCTGCGCAGCGTGCCTTCGGCGTATTCGGTCTTGTAGACGCCCCGACTCTGCAGCTCAGGGACCACGAGGTCGATGAAGTCCTCGTAGCTTTCGGGCACCACGGTGCGGCTCAGGTTGAAGCCGTCCACGCCGGTCTCGGCCACCCAGGACTGCAGTTCGTCGGCCACCTGCTGCGCATCGCCCACGATGGCCGGGTAGCGGCCGCCCAGCGCAAAGAGTTCGAGCAGCTTGCGGCGCGTCCAGCCGTGCTGCTGGGCCGTGCGGCTGGCCGATTCGATGGCGTTGCCGGGCGAGTAGTCCACCGGCGCGTCCAGGTCGTACTGCGCGAAGTCGATGCCGGTGCTGGCCGCGAAATGCGCCAGGCCCGCCTCGCGGCTGGCGTAGCGCAGGTAGTCCGCGTGCTTCTCGCGCGCCTCGGCCTCGGTGCGGCCCACCACCACCGCCGCGCCCACGAAGACCTTCACGTCATCGGGCCGGCGGCCGGCCCGCACCAGTTGTTCGCGCAGGGCCTGCACGGTCTTGCGCGCGGCCTCTTTGTTGGGGGGCGAGATGAACACGCACTCGGCATGGCGCGCCGCGAACTGCTGGCCCCGGCCCGAGCTGCCGGCCTGGAACAGCACCGGCGTGCGCTGCGGCGAGGGCTCGCTCAGGTGGTAGCCCTCCACGTCGAAATAGCGGCCGTGGTGCTGCACCTGGTGCACGCGCGCCGGGTCGGCGAACACGCGTGCGGCCTTGTCGCGGCGCACCGCGCCGTCTTCCCAGCTGCCCTCCCACAGCTGGTAGAGCACCTCCAGGTATTCGTCGGCCCGCTCGTAGCGCTCGTCGTGCGGCAGTTGCTGCGGCTGGCCCATGGCCCGCGCGGCACTGTCGAGGTAGCCGGTCACCACGTTCCAGCCGATGCGGCCTTGGGTCAGGTGGTCGAGCGTGGAAAAGCGCCGCGCCAGCAGGTAGGGCGCCTCGTACGACAGGTTCACCGTGACACCGAAGCCCAGGTGCTGCGTGGCGCCGGCCATGGCCGGCACCAGCAGCAGCGGGTCGTTCACCGGCAATTGGATGGATTCGCGCAGCGGCACGTCCACGTTGCCCTGGTACACGTCGTAGGTGCCCACGATGTCAGCCAGGAACAGGCCGTCGAACAGGCCGCGCTCCAGCGTGCGGGCCAGATCGGTCCAGTAGGCCAGCGTGCGGTAGTCGGTGCTGCGGTCGCGCGGATGCGTCCACAGGCCGTGGTTGATGTGGCCCACGCAGTTCATGTTGAACGCGTTGAGCAGGATGTGGCGCTTCGTTGGTGTCACGGTCGGTCCTTGTGCCGGTCTCAGCGCTTCAGCCAGGTCAGGCGGTAGAGCTTGGAATCGTTCAGGTAGAAGGCGTGGATCGCCTTGCGCACCGCGTCGGAGTTTTGGTAGATGGTCAGGAACTGCGCAATGCGCGGGTCCGCCGCCTTGTCCTTGCGCGCCACGAACTGGATGGCCCAGGAGTCGTCCTCATAGCTGGTGTAGGCCAGCCCCCGGGTCGCATCGAACGCCTTCGACGGAATGATGAAATAAGGAAAGCCCTGCGCCAGGTCCACGTCCTGCGTGGCGCGCACCAGTTGCGGGCCTTCGATCTCGATGAACTGCAGGTTCTTCGGGTTGGAGCGGATGTCGGCCTGCGTGCCCAGCAGCCCGGTGTCCGGGCGCAGCGTGATCAGCCCCGCGTGCTGCAGCAGGCGCAGGGCACGGCCGATGTTGACGGGGTCGCTGGCGATGGCGACCTTGGCGCCGTTGGGCACGTCGGCCAACGATCTATGTTTGGTGGAGTACAGCCCCAGGTACGACAGGATGCCGGGCTGCACGCTGACGAAGTTGAAGCCCTTGCTGCGCACGGCATTCGCCAGGTAGTTGCTGTTCTGGTAGTAGTTCAGGTCGATGTCGCCCGACTCCAGCGCCACGTTGGGGGTCGTCCAGTCGGTGAACTCCACCACCTGAATGTCCAGTCCCTGGGCCTTGGCCTCCTTGGCCGCCACCTCGACCGAGTCGGCAAAGATGCCCGGCACCACGCCGATCTTGAGCGGTGCGGCCAAGGCGCTGCCGGCGAACAAGGCCGCGCCGATGAACGTGGAGAACGTGAAAAGAGCGTGCAGAAAACGGCGTGGCTTCATGGTCGTCGCTGGGTCTTTGAAAAGGAAAAAATCAGATCGCGCCGTGGCGCGGCGGAATGCGGCCGTTGAGGTGGTAGTTGCCGATGGCGTGGTACTTCCAGCGCACCGGGTCGTGCAGCGTGTGGGTGCGCGCGTTGCGCCAGAAGCGGTCCAGGCCCTTCTGGCCCGTGGTGGCCGAGGTGCCGCCCAACTCGAAGAGGCGCGTGCCGGCATCCAGCGACGCCGTGGTGGTGAGCGCGCGCGCCTCGGCCACGGCGATGGAGGCCTCGGCCACGCGCTGCTCGGTCGGGTCGGCCTGGGCCGCATCGACGAAGCGGCCGGCGCGGCGCACCAGGGCCTCGGCCGCACGAATCTGCACGGCGGTCTCGCCCACCTGCTGGATCAGCAGCGGGTCGTCGGCGGCGCGCTCCACGCGCGCATCGATCCAGGGCCGGGCATGCTCGCGCACGAAGGGCAGCGTGGCCGCGAGCGCGCCCCGGGCCAGCCCCAGGTCGATGGCCGCGTGGAGAATCTGCGCCAGCGGGCCGATGGGGGTGGGCCGCTCGAACGAGGCCAGAAAGGGCACGACCCATTCGACCTCGACCCGCACGTCGTCGAACTGCACCGAGCCGCTGCCCGTCACGCGCTGGCCGAAGCCGTCCCAGTCGTCGGTGACATGCACGCCCTCGGCGGTGCGTGGAACGAAGGCGAGGTAGGTCACGTCGCGCCCGTCTTCCCTGGCCACGACCAGCGTGGGAATCCAGTGCGCATAGAGCGCCCCGGTGCAATAGAACTTGCGCCCCTGCACCCGAAAGCCCTCGCCATCGGGCACCAGGCGGGTGCGGCGCTGGAAGTCCTGGTGGCCGATCTCCGCCAACGCATTGCCGAAGCGATCGCCCGCCAGCACGCGGCCGTAGAAGAAGCGCTTTTGCGCGTCGGTGCCGCCCACGCGCAGCACCTCCAGCGCGTAGAAATGGTTCTGCGGAATCTGGCCGATGGAGCCGTCGGCCGCACTGACCAGCGCCGTGACCTCGGCCAGTGTGCCGGCCGATACGCCCGGGCCACCGTACTCGCGCGGCACCGTGATGGACCAGAGGCCGGTGGCGACGAAATCGTCCAGCGCGTCCCAGGGCAGCAGGCGCTCGCGGTCGCGCTGGGCCGCGCCGGGGGCGATGCGCGCGGCATAGCGCTGCGCGGCGGCAAGGGCCTCGGTGTCGGTGGCGATGCGATGCGGCGGCCGGGCCGCGGGCAGTGCCGGGGCGGGCTCCGCCGGCGTGAATGCGGCCGCGAGCGGTTCAATGGATTGCAACAGGGCCATGGGTTCGCTCTCAGTTCCAGGAATGCCGCGCGGGCAGGGCGCCATTCAGGCGGTGGTTGCCGATCAGGTGCAGCTTCCAGCGCACCGGGTCGTGCAGCGTGTGCACGCGGGCGTTGCGCCAGTGGCGGCCCAGGTTGGGCGCGGCCCGCGTGGCGGCCGAGCCGGCCAGCTCGAACAGCTTTTCGCTCGCCTCCAGCGCGATGCGCGTGGTCAGCACCTTGGCCTCGGCCACGGCCACCGAGGCACGGGCACTGTCCTCTGCGGTGACGGTGTCTTGCGCGGCCAGGGTGTCGAACAGCTCACCGGTCTCGCGCAGCACTTCGCGCGCGGCATGTAGGTCGATCTGCAGGCGCCCCACGTCGGCGATCACGTAGGGGTCGTCGTGCGCATGCTGCACGCCCGAATCCACCCAGGGCCGGGCGCGCTCGCGCACGAAGCGCTGCGCATCGGCCACGGCCGCTTCGGCAATGCCCTGGTCGATGGCCGCCTGCAACAGCTGCGACGAGGGGCCGTAGAGGCCCGGCCGGTCGGCCAGCTGCCACAGGGGCAGCACATCGTCGGCAGCGACCGGCACGTCATCGAACACCACGGTGCCGCTGGCGGTGGTGCGTTGGCCGAAGGCGTCCCAGTCGTCCACCACGGCCACGCCCGGCGCATCGCGCGGCACCCAGGCCTGCACGGCGCGGCCCGCGTCGTCGAGGGCCCGCACGGGAATGCGGTGCGCGAAGAGCGCGCCCGTGGAATAAAAGCGCTTGCCCGTCAGGCGCAGGCCGTGCGGCGAGGCGCGCAGGCGCGTGCCGCTTTGCAGGATGGTGGCCGCCCCATCCACCTTGCGCTCGGGCCCGGCATTGCCCAGCCGCCGGCCGGCCAGCACCTCGCCGTAGAAGCGCTGCTTCTGCGCCTCGGTGCCGATCTCGCGCAGCACACCCAGCACGCCGAAATGGTTCTGCGGAATCTGCCCGATGGACGGGTCGGCCGCGTTCAGGATCACGAACACCTCGGCCAGCGTGGTGTAGGACACCTGCGGGCCGCCGTAGGCGCGCGGCACGGTGATGGACCCTAAGCCGCTGGCGGACCAGCGTGTGAGTTCATCCCAGGGCAGGCGGCGATCGCGGTCGCGTTCGGAGGCGCCGGGTGCGAAGTCAGCCGCCAGTTGGTGCGCGGCGGCAATGGCTTGCGCATCGGTGGCGATCCGCGCCACGTCGGTGGGAATCTCGGGCAGGTGTTGTTGCAGTGCCGGTCTTGCAGTCATGCCCCGATTGGAGGGCGAGAGGCGGCTGCGTGGTGCGAAGGAATCGGCGCATCGATATGCGGGATTTGTTGTGGGGTGTTGCTGCGGGTGGCATATTGCCGGGTGCAGTTGCTTAGGGAAGGTCTGCATAAATCGCCCCACGACATGCTTGGCATGGAGATGAAGCCCTGAGACGGTACGTCACATGAAGCAGCACAGTCTGGGCTTGGGAATGACGGCGAAGCGAACGCGGCGGCGGGGATTCCTGGATGAGATGGAGAAGGTCGTACCGTGGGCCGAACTGGTGGCCCTGGTGTCGCCGTACCTACCCGAAGGCAAGCGGGGGCGTCCTCCGTTCCCGTGCGAGACCATGTTGCGTATCCATTTCATGCAGCAGTGGTTCGCGCTGAGCGACCCGCCGATGGAAGAAGCGCTGCACGACATGCCGGTATTCCGCGAGTTCGCAGGGCTTGAAGGCTGGGACGAGCGGCTACCCGACGAGAGAGCACGATCCTTCGGTTCCGGCATGTGCTGGAGAGGCACAAATTGGCTGCGCAAATCCTGCAGACCGTCAACGATCTGCTCAGCGCCAAGGGCGTGATGCTCAAGAGCGGCACGGTGGTGGATGCCACCTTGATCGCAGCACCCAGCTCGACCAAGAACAGCAGCGGAGAGCGCGACCCGGAGATGAAACAAAGCCGCAAGGGACAGCAGTGGTACTTCGGTATGAAGTGCCATATCGGAGTGGACGCCGACTCGGGCCTGGTGCATACCGTGCGCGGCACCAGTGGCGCGGTCAATGATGTGATCGAGGCCAACAGTCTGGTGCGCGCAAGCGACCGGGATGTCTATGCCGATGCCGGCTACCAAGGCGCGGGCCAACGCCCTGATGCCAGGCGCGACGTGAATTGGCACATCGCCATGCGGCCCGGCAAACGTCGCCTGCTCGACCCGGCCAAACCGATCGAGGCCCTGACCGGGAAACTGGAGCGCGTGAAGGCCAGCATTCGGGCGCGGGTGGAACACCCTTTCCGAGTGATCAAGCGCCAGTTCGGCCACATCAAGGTGCGCTACCGAGGGCTGGTCAAGAACACCGCGCAGTTGCACACGCTGTTTGCGTTGGTCAATCTGTGGCTGGTGCGGCGTAAATTGCTGGCGGCAATGGCATGAGTGCGTCTGCAGTTCGCCAAGGGCAGCCAATCTGCCGCCGCGTGCACCCAAGGTGAGGAAAAAAGGACCTGGGCTGCCTTGTACATCAACGGGCTGAGTGCTTCGGCACACTCATGCGTGTGTTGTGCAGACCTTCCTTAGAGCACGTGGCGCTGATGACCCTAAATTGGCAAAATTGTGCTTATAAAGGGATGGTAGTCTGATCTTGATTTTCCGATATTGCGAGCACACCGGTAAAAATAATCTTGAAACTCCATTGCTGTAATTTCGATAGCTATTCTTTTTGCTATTAAATCTGATATTTTATCAGAACAGAGGTTAAGGACGATTTCCATCACAAACCACCTGTTGTGATCGTAGGCGAGTTTTGCTGCTGAAAGTGCTGCGAGGGCTTTAATTTCTATATCTCCAATGTTGAAAATGGATTCAAGTCTTTTGCCGACTACGTCGCAGTATTCGAATGAAAAACCTCCTCTTTGGATCCAGTCGCAGTATTCAATAATTACTGACTTCCAGTAATCGCTGTCGATCTGTGCAAAATTCAAAATGGATTCATCGGTCATCGCTTTGAATACTCTATTTAGATCTGCTTTTGGTAAATCCGTTTGCAGGTAGCGAGCAAAAGCATGAAGGGTCGGGGTGTTCCAGTTGCTTGGGTCTGCTAGCCACAAAGCCCACCCTAATGCATCACCGCTAGCAAAAGAAGCGCCAGTTGTCTGTTCTGCAATAGTTGCTAATGCACTGCGAAGCGCCTGAATGCTCTGAAATCGCCGCTCTGGCTTTGACTCCGTGCATTTTTCAATGATCGCGCCTATATCGCCAGGTGCGGTGTGTCGGCTATAAGGTATTCGATATGTGGTGCCGTAAACGTCATGAAGTATGCAGCCAAAAGCGTAGATGTCGGCCGCAGAGCTAACATGTCCGAAATCACTTCTTTGTTCAGGCGCGCAATAAGCCTCTGTTGCCCATGATGAGTGCATTGAGGTTAATTTGGTTGTATCTGTAGGTGGTGGCAGAATCAATCCAAAATCTGCTAGCTTCCAGCGGCCCTGATGTTTAAGTACGTTCTGCGGCTTCAAGTCTCGATGAACATATCCGAGCCCGTGAAGTTCCTCCAGCGCATTGAGTACATCAGCGAGGCCGGCACTTATCTCTGTGGCGTCCTTTTCGTGAATGGCTGTATATAGCGTTTTTTCTGCTAATGGCATGATATACCATGGCTTGTCTCCACTCAGATCGGAGCTGAGGATTTCCATGAAAGCGGGAGAGTTAAGTTGAGACTGAACGCTGCACTCCCGGATGAAACGTTTTTTCATCTTTTCCCACTCGCTCTCGCTGGCATTTAAAGTGGGGGAGAAAACTTTACGGGCGAATTGTTGCCCTTGATCAACTACAAGCTCAACTTTTCCGAAGCCCCCTTGAGCAATGTTTCTAATGAATTGCATAATCTTCTCCTTAAGCGAAGGATTAAATATACTGCAAAGTTCCAAGGTGTTGAATAGCCCACCCTGAACGATTTCTTTCTCGGCGCACAGGTATGGACAGCTACCAAGCGCAGCGATTAGTTCCTGCATCGAAAAGCCGAAGCAGGCCGCAACGCGGCAAAGATTAGACGCCGGTTGTGCCGCACCGCACATCACCGCGTGCATCGCATCGCCCAGCGCACCCTTGAGCGGATGCGGTACAGCTGAACATCCTCTTCATGTACCAATAGAGGGCTCGATGGATGGCGTTTCCTCTAGCATTCAGGCTCCATGGATCGATAGGCAGTCCGGTCTTCAGCAACTCGCCATAGAAGAATTGCTAGTACAGGTTCTCTCAACAGTAGCCAATACGGCCTCGTCGAAGGCGCCGGCGGTGTGCTGCAGCTATAGCAGCTGGCCACAAGGCGCGGCGATAAAGCGGGGTGAGGCACGACCGGAGATGGACGAGGCCGCAAACGTGCGCTCGATCTCCGACCAGTCGATGAGCAGCGCGGCCATCCGCACTAGCGTGTGCTTCAGGTTAATCTGCTTGTCCAATCGCGAACAAAACAGGTCGGCCGTTTGAGAAGACTTCGGAAATATCGGGCTCTTCGACGGGAATTTTCAGGAAACAGGTCAAACCATACCTTGCAAATCCTGCGCCCTTCAGCTCGAAGTGCCGTGGGGCGCCCTTGAGGTCACACCTCACGTACATCCAATAACATCCAGAACCGTCCAGACAGAGCGGATATTCCCTCACCTCTCCGCGCTTCTATGCACTCGGATCGTGCAGCAAATGTGTGCGGATATTGCGCCTGAAGATGTCCAGCCCCGCCGCATTTGCCGTGCAGCGGGCGCCGTTCGCTTCGAAGAGCCGGGTGACGATTTACAGGCCCGCGTCCAAGGTTATCTGCTTGGCGGCGGCTGGCGCAGGGCGCCGCTGGCGATATCCAGGTAGAACTCGGCGCAGAGGTGCTGGATGTCCGGCAGCTCCAGAACTCAGGCCGCGAGCGTTTCCGCGCCCTGCCCAAAGTAGAACTGCCGAATATCATCCCGCTCCCGCAGCACATCCGCCGGGCCCGACAGCACCGCCCGCCCCGCATCCAGCACCGTAGCCCGATCCGCATACTGCAGCGCCACCGCAGAGTTCTGCTCCGCCACCAGCAGCGTCAAACCTTCCTCGCGGTTCAGGCGCTTGAGCTGCGCGAAGATCTCCTGCACCACACGCGGCGCCAGGCCCATCGAGGGCTCGTCCAGCACCAGCAGGCGCGGGCGTGACATCAGCGCCCGGCCGATGGCGGTCATCTGCTGCTCGCCGCCGGATGCCAGGCCTGCGGGCGTGCGCCGCTTGTCGCGCAGGCGCGGGAAGAGGGCGTACACCCGCTCCAGGTCGTGCGCGATCTCGCTGCGCCGGGCGCTGCGGCCCAGTGCGCCGGTGACCAGGTTGTCCTCCACCGACAGGCTGGGAAAGCAGTGCCGGCCTTCCAGCACCGGCACCAGCCCGGCGCGCACCAGGGTGGCGGGGCTGGCGTGTGCCACGTCCTGCCCGTCGTAGGTGATGCGGCCTGCGGTGATCTGCCCGCGCTCGGCCGGCAGCAGGTGCGACACGGCCTTGAGCGTGGTGGACTTGCCGGCGCCGTTGGCGCCCAGCAGCGCGTGGATCTCGCCGGCACGCACCTCGAAGCCCACGCCGTGCAGCGCGGCGATGGCGCCGTGGTACACGGCCTGCACCGCATCGACCGTGAGCAGCGCGGGGGGCGGGATTGCCATGGCGTTCACTCGCCCACTCAGGCCGCGCGGGCCAGGGGCCGCGCCTGCGCTGCATTGGCCGCGCCGGCATCGGTGGCCGGTGCGGGCGCTGATGCCGCGGGCCGGCCGGGGCCGGCGCCGATCTGCCACACATAGGGCGGCTCGGTGCCGTTGACGTGCCAGTCGCCCACGATGCGCGCCTTGTAGATCACGGGGTTGTGCGACGCCACGGTGCGCGCGTTGCGCCAGTGCCGGTCCAGCGACTGCGCGCTGCTGGCGGCCGATGCGCCCAGTCCGTTGAAGAACTGGCTGGCGGCGCGCAGCACCAGGTCGGTGAGCGCCACCTGGCCCTGCGCGGATTCCAGCTCGGCCTCGATGTTGGCCTGCTTTTCCTGCTCGGGCGTGCCGTGCCAGTGCGCGTCGTAGGCGCGCTGGGCGGCGAAGGCGGCGCGCACGGCGGTGGCTTCGGCTGCATAGGCGATGGCCGAGACCTCGCCCACCACCTGCTGCACCTGCACGTCCTGCGCCACGCTGGGTGCGTTGCCGGTGCTGAAGATGCGCTTTCGCCCGCGCACCTGGGCGGCCGCGTCGCGGGTGATGGCGCGGGCGATGCCGGCCAGCGTGGCCAGGTGGAACAGCTGGTAGAAGGCCGTCTGGTACTTGAAGCGGTCGGTGAACAGGAAGATGTTCTCTGGCTCCACCTCGGCGTTCTCGTACACCGAGGTGCCGCTGCCGGTGGTGCGCTGGCCGAAGCCGTCCCAGTCGTCGTGGTGCGTCACGCCGGGCTGGCGCGCGCGCACGGCGGCGATCACGTCCAGGCCCTCGCCGTCGCCCGGGCCGTCGCGGCGGGCGTACAGGTCGATCCAGTCCGCGAAGATGCTGCCGGTGCTGTAGAACTTGCGGCCGTTGACCACCCAGCGCCCGTCCGCCTTTGGCGTCACGCGCGTGATCACGTCGCCGATGGCCACGTTGCCCACTTCGGTCCAGGCGTTGCCTGCCAGTTCGCCGTCTGCGAAGCGCTGCAGCCACACGATGTTGGCCGCGTCGCGCGGGGCGTTGAGGCGGTCTTCGACGAAGGCGAAGTGCCCGCGCAGCGCCTGCACGGTGTTGGAGTCGGCCTCGGCCAGCTCCACCAGCAACTGGAAGAGCTGCGGCAGCGTGGCGCCGTCGCCGCCGTGCTCCACGGGCACGCGCAGGGCGCCGAAGCGGGCGTCCTTGAGCCACTGGATGGCATCGTGGCCCAGTTGGCGCTGCTGCTCGCGCTGCAGCGCCGTGGCCTGGATGCGCGCGAAGATCGGGCGGTATTTTTCGGCAATGGCTTCGTAGTCGGGGCCGAGGATCGAAGGGGTGCGATAGAGGTCGGTCATGGCGTCGCTCCGGGTGGGATGAAGAAGGGGCGGGTCAGTCGTCGATGCTCTGGCGCACCTTCACGTTCTTTTCCTTGGCATAGGCCAGGGACGACTTCTCGATGATCGGGCGCAGCAGCTTCCAGTCCGGCGCGATCCAGTCGGAGACGACCTTCCACTGCGTGCCGTCCCACTGCTGGAAGGCCACGCGGCCGTCGCCTTCGTGGTTGTCCCAGGTCACGTGGATGGAATGGAACAGGCCCTTGGCGCCCAGGGCGGCGGCGCGGGCTTCGTCGATCTTCAGGTTCTCCAGGCCCCAGCGCACTTCGTCGCCAGTCAAGGTGCGCTTGCCGAACTTCGCCTGCGCGATGCGGATGGCCTCGACGTTCAAGATGCCGTTGAGCACGCCCAGGTTGTGGTACACGCTGCCGATGCGCTTCTTGTCCTGCAGGTTGCCCTTGCCGGCGTCATACACCGTCTTCACGATGTCCTGCAGCACGGGGTATTGCGTGCCGGGCGCCACCGAGGTGATGGCGACGTAGCCCTTGGCGGCGTCGCCCGCGGGGATCACGTCTTCCTCGGAGTTGGACCAGATGTTGCCCACGATGCGGTCGGCCGGAAAGCCGGTCTTCTGCGCGGTCTTGAGCGCCACCGGGTTCATCACGCCCCAGCCGCGCAGCACCACGAAGTCGGGCTTGGCACGGCGGATGGTCAGCCACTGCGACTGCTGTTCGTTGCCGGGGTGCGGCACCTCGATCTGCTGCACCGTGAAGCCGTACTGCTTGGCCAGCAATTCATAGATCGGAATGGTCTCCTTGCCGTAGGGCGAGCCGTGGTACAGCACCACGATCTTCTTGCCCTTGAGCTTCTCCGTGCCGCCGGCCTTGGTGCCCAGATAGTTCACGATGCCCGAGGTCTCGCTGTACGGGTTGACCAGCAGCGGGAAGATGTACTTGAACACGCGCCCGTCGGTGGTGTCGGTGCGGCCGTGGTTGATGGTGAGCAGCGGCACCTTGTCGGCCGTCACCCGGTCGATCAGCGCGTAGGCGATGCCCACCGACAGCGGGTTCCACGCGGCGATGCCGGGGCGCGTCTTGAGGCGCTCGTACACCTCCACGCCGCGCTCTACCTCGTACTGCGTCTCGCCTTCCTCCCAGGTCAGCTTGACACCGCCCACGCCGCCGTCGCGCGTGTTGACGAGGTTCAGATAGTCGATGAAGCCGCCGAAAAATCCCGTGCCGCCGGCCGCATAGGGGCCGACGCGGTAGCTTTGCAGCGGGAAGAACTGTTCCTGGGGTTTGGCGGCCTGGGCCTGGGCGGCCTGCAGCCCGGCAAGTGCCAGCGCGGCGGCCAGCAAGGCGGTTTTCAGAGGACGGACGAGGGACATGCGATGCGCTCCTGTGGAGAGAAAGGAAGAGGGGAATGGCGGGGTGCGGAAAAGGGACTGGTCAGGCGCCCTGCGGGGGCGGCGGCCGCGTGCGCTGCAGCCGGGCGACTGCCCGCTCCCACAGCGCCGCCAGGCCGCGCGGCTCGGCGATGAGAAAGCCCACGATGAGCGCGCCCAGGGCGATGCGCTGGCACAGCTCCAGCACGCCTGAGTCGAACCACTGGCCCAGCAGCAGGCTGCCCAGGCGCGAGAGCAACAGCGGGAACACGACGATCAGCGCCGCGCCCAGGAAGGCGCCGCGCAGCGTGGCCAGGCCGCCGATGATGACGATGAAAAGGATCTGGAACGAGCGGTCGAGGTTGAAGCCCGCCGGCTCCACCGTGCGCAGGTAGACGAAACCCCACAGCACGCCCGCCACGCCGATCACGAACGACGACAGCGCAAAGGCCAGCAGCTTGGCGCGCAGCACCGGCACGCCGATCACGCGGGCGGCCAGTTCGTTGTCGCGCACGGCGATGAAGTGGTGGCCGGTGGGCGTGCGGGTCACGCGCCAGACCAGCGCCGTCAGCACGGCCACCACCGTCAGCGCGAACAGGTAGCGGCCCGTGGGCGTGTCGAAGGCCACGCCCGCCACGGCGATGGGCGGTGCGTCGATCACGCCCGAGGGGTTGTGGTTGCTGAACCAGCCGAATTTCGTCAGGGCCCATTGCACGAAGAACTGCGCCGCCAGCGTCGACACGGCCAGGTAGAAGCCGCGCAGCCGCAGGCTGGGCAGGCCGAACACCACGCCCACCACCGTGGCGGCCACGCCGCCCAGCGCCATGGCCGCCAGCAGCGGCAGGCCATCGACGCGCAGCTGGAAGTTGTAGGCCGCATAGGCGCCCACGGCCATGAAGGCGGCCGAGCCCAGCGAGAGCTGGCCCGCGTAGCCCGTGAGCAGGTTCAGCCCCACGGCGGCCAGCGACAGGGCGAGGAAGGGAATCAGCAGCGCGTCGAACACGTAGTCGGTGGCCAGCAGCGGCACCAGGCCGTAGGCCAGCACCAGCGCGATGGCAGGCGTCGCCCAGAGGGGCCAACGTGCGGGTTGAAAGTGGCGTGCCATGGCGTCAGGCCCTTTCCACCGGCCGCTGCCCGAACAGGCCGCCGGGCCGCACCAGCAGGAACAGCAGCGCGGCGGCGTAGGCGAACCAGCTTTCGATGCCGCCGCCCACGTAGGCGCCCAGGTACACCTCGGCCAGCTTTTCCAGCGCGCCGATGATGAGCCCGCCCACGATGGCGCCCAGGATGGAGTCGAAGCCGCCCAGCACCAGCACCGGCAGGGCCTTGAGCACCACCAGCGACAGCGAGAACTGCACGCCCAGCCGCGCGCCCCACAGCAGCCCGGCCACCAGCGCGATCACGCCGGCGGCGGACCACACGGTGGCCCAGATCACCGGCAGGCGCAGGCCCACGGCCAGGGCGGCGAAGGTGTCGTCGGCCACCGCGCGAAACGCCAGGCCCACGCGGGTGTAGCGAAAGAATGCCGACAACACCGCCACCATCACCGCCGCCACGCCGGCCGCGAACAGGTCGAAGGTGGAGACCAGCACGCCCGCGATCTCGATGGGCGCATCGGAGACGCCCAGCTCCAGCGAATGCACCTGCGTGCCCCACACCAGCTGGGCCACGCCTTCGATCACGTACGACAGCCCCAGCGTGGCCATGAACAGGGTGATGGGCGGCTGGTTGACCAGCGGGCGCAGCACCACGCGTTCGATGGCCAGGCCCAGCGCCACCATCAAAGCGAAGGTCACGCCCAATGCGAGGGCGAACGGCAGGCCGCGCTCGACCAGGCTCACGAAGGTGAGCGCCGCGAACAGCAGCTGCGCGCCCTGCGCGAAGTTGAGCACGCCCGAGGTCTTGTAGATCAGCACGAAGCCGATGGCCACCAGCGAATACATCACGCCGGACAGCAGCCCGCCGATCAGCACCTCGGCGAGGAAGGCGAAGTCGAAGCCTTCCATCACGGCGCCTCCGCAGGCGGTGTGGAGGCTTCTTCCCCGTGCGCCACGCCCAGGTAGGCGTCGATCACGGCCGGGTCCTCGCGCACCTCGGCGGGCGTGCCGTCGGCGATCTTGCGGCCGTAGTCCAGCACCGCCACGCGGTCCGACAGGCCCAGCACGATGCCGATGTCGTGCTCGATGAGCACCACCGCCGCGCCGTGCCGATCGCGCGCGGCGCGGATCAGCGCGGCCATCTCGCTCTTCTCGCCCGCGGTGGTGCCGGCCAGGGGTTCGTCCAGCAGCAAGAGGCGCGGGCGCGCCACCAGCGCGCGCGCCAGCTCCACGCGCTTTTGCAGGCCGTAGGGCAGGCCACCGGCCAGCCGGTCCTGCACGCTGCCCAGCCCCAGGAAGTCGATGGCCTCGCGCGCCTGCTCGCGCGCATCGCGCCACTCGCGCCGCGCCCGGCCCCAGCCCAGCACCTGCTCGGCAAAGCTGGCGCGCGCCGCATGCACGCGGCCCAGGGCGATGTTGTCGCGCACGGAGAGGCCCTTGAACAGCGCCAGGTTCTGGAAGGTGCGCGCTACGCCCAGGTGCGCCAGGCGGGGCGTGGGCACCTGGGCGAATGAATCGCCGCCGATGTGCACGCGGCCGGCGTCGGGCCGGTACAGGCCGCTGATGATGTTGACCAACGAGCTCTTGCCCGCGCCGTTGGGCCCGATGATGGCGCGCAGCTCGCCCGGCGCCACGCGCAGGTCGATGCCGCGCAGCGCATGCACGCCGCCGAACGACAGGTCGATGCCTTGCAGTTCCAGCGCGGGCGGGGGTGACACCAGTTCGGCACCCGCGGCGACACCCGGCTGCCAGGCCGGGCGGCGCGGTGCAGCGGGTGCGATGGCAGGCGGTGCCAGGGTGCCGTCGAACAATGTGCTGGACATGGTGGTGCAGGGCTCGTGGGCAAGGCTGCGCCCGGCGCCGCCTCGCGGGAGCGAGCGGCGTGCGGGGCGCTGGAGGCCGGTGGATGGATGTGTGGGTGAAGCCTGGTGCGGATCAGGCCGCCAGGGCCTCGGCAGGTGCTTCGGCCGTGGATGGAGCGTGCGCACCCGGCCCCCGCGCTTCCAGTTCGCGCACCAGCGGCAGCACCTTCTCGCCGAAGTACTCGACCTCTTCGATGAAGTGCAGGAAGCCGGCCAGGATCAGGTCCACGCCCACGGCCTTGAGCGCCACGATGCGCTCGGCGACCTGGCGCGGCGTGCCGATGAGGTTGGTGCGAAAGCCGTCGTTGTATTGCACCAGGTCCTCGAAGGTGGATTTCGCCCAGTTGCCCTCGCCCTCGGGCGAGGCCTGGCCGGCCTGCTTGGCCGCGTCGCCAAAGGCGTGCACGGCCTCCACATGGGCGTGGTCGATGATGTCCTTGAGCACCGCGCGGGCCTCTTCCTCGGTGTCGCGGGCGATGACGAAGGCGTTGATGCCGATGCGCACGCGGTGGCCCGTCTCGGCGGCCTTGGCCTGGATGTCGTCGATCTGCTTTTTCACGCCCTCGGGCGTGTTGCCGTTGGTGAAGTACCAGTCCGACACGCGCGAGGCCATGTCGCGCGCGGCGCGCGAGCTGCCGCCCTGGAAGATCTCCGGGTGGGGCTTTTGCACGGGCTTGGGGCTGAGCGTGTAGTTGTTGAAGCGGTAGAAGTCGCCCTTGAAGGTGAAGTTGTCCTGCGTCCAGATGCCCTTGAGCGCGCGGATGAATTCCTCGGAGCGGCGGTAGCGCTCGTCATGCTCCAGCCACGGCTCGCCGATGGCCTGGAACTCGCCCTTGAACCAGCCGCTCACCACGTTGATGGCGATGCGCCCCGCGGAAATGTGGTCGATGGTGGCGATCTGCTTGGCCACCACGGCCGGGCTCCACGGCCCGGGCAGGATGGCGGCCAGCACCTTCAGCTTGGTGGTGGCGTGCAGCAGCGCCTGGCTGAACGACACCGACTCGTGCTGGTACTCGGCGCCGTAGCCCGCGGTGAAGCGGATCTGGCTCAACGCGTAGTCGAAACCCGCCTTCTCGGCCGCCTGCGCCAGGCGCTGGTTGTATTCCAGGCTCCAGTCGGTGCGCTGGGCGATGGTGCTGACCACCAGCCCGCCGCTGACGTTGGGCACCCAGTAGGCGAAGCGGATGCCGGCGGCGGAGGAAGAAGAAGCGGAAGTCGTGTCGTGGCTCATGGCGATGCTCCTGGACAGAGGAAGGGGGAATGGGGTGGCCGGCGGGGTTCAGGCCGCCTGCGCCAGGCGCAGCGCGGGCGCGGCCTGCGGCGCGATGCCGACCAGGGGCGCCGCACGCTGCACCGCCAGCACGATGCGCTCGCGCAGGGCGGCGCTGGCGATCTCGTAGCCCTGGAAGTCCTGCTCCGAGGCATACACGCCCAGCGGCAGCGTGCGCGCCTGGAAGAAGCTGAACAGCGGGCGCAGCTGGTGGTCGATCACCAGCGCATGGCGGTCGCTGCCGCCGGTGGCGGCCAGCAGCACGGGCACGTCGATCAGCGCCTCGTGGTGCACGAAGTCGAACAGGTGCTTGAACAGGCCGGTGTACGAGCCGCGGTAGACCGGGCTGGCCACGATCAGCAGGTCGGCCGATTCGATGGCGGCCAGCTCCGCTTCGACGGCGGCCGGCAACTGGCTGCGGTAGATCGCGCCGCCGATCTGCGGCGCCAGCGGCCCCAGCTCGATGGTGTGCGCCTCGATGGGCAGCGCCTCGCTGAGCGCGGCGATCAACTCTTCCACCAGCACCAGCGTGCGCGAGGGGCGCTGCACATTGCCGGAAACCGCCACTACCTTGAATTTGCGCGTCATGGGATCGAACCTTCCTGGTTTGCCCGGCGCGACCATCGCGGCGGGGGGATGGAATGGATTGAAGACCCAGCGGCGCGCCAGCGCTGCAAAGGAATCTGCGCATGCTTATGCGGAATCCGTGCGTGCCGGCAAGTGGTTGATTGGCAAGGGAAAACCCGGAAATCCGGGCCGATGCGCGGGGCGGCTGCGCCACGTGGCGGCCGCACCGCGTGCCGGGCCCGGCTGCCCGCCCAGCGGCAAATTGCGCAGTTTGCTGCTGCGGTGCTGGCCCGGGCGCAGGCCGGCGGGGCACGGGGGCTGCGGTCCGGGCGGCGCGTACCTGTCGCGCCGCCGGGGCCGGTTGCTATTATTTATATAGCAATCAGGGCATGTTCCACTAGGGCGTCGGGGCGAAAAGACCCCGAGCACCGGTGGAGGATCAGCCGGTGAACACCGCCCGCCACAGCGCCAACACCGCGTCGCGCTCGGCCTGCAGCGTGGCGGGGTCCACGCGCGTGGGCTGCTCGTTCAGGCGGGCGCGGTGCTGCACCTGGCGCAGCGTGCGGTAGGCCGTGGCGGCGGCCGTGCCCACGCCGTCGGGCAGGAAGCCGGCGGCCTCGGCGCGCTGCAGCAGGGTGATGTTGCCGCGGTTCTCGCGCAGGCCGGGGTGGGTGGCGGACTGCGACAGCACCAGGTACTGCAGGGCGAATTCGACATCCACCATGCCGCCCACGCTGTGCTTGACGTCGAACTGCCCGGCCGGCACCGGGTGGGCGGCGCGCACGCGCTCGCGCATGGTGACGATCTCCTCGCGCAGCGCGGCAGGGTCGCGCGGCGCGGTGATGACGGCCTCGCGCACCGCGTCGAAGCGCTCGCGCAGGTTGCGGCCGCTGCCCGCGGTCGCCTCGCTGCCTTCGGGCAGGGGCGCGAGCGGGCCGGCCGGGGCCAGGTCTTCGGTGCCCAGCAGGAAGCGCGCCCGCGTCATGGCCTGGTGCTCCCAGGTCCAGGCGGTGTTGCTGCCGCGCCGTTGCTGGTAGTTGGCGTACGCGGTGAAACTGGTCACCAGCAGGCCGGAATTGCCGTTGGGCCGCAGCGCGGTGTCGATCTCGAAGAGGTCGCCCTCGGCGGTCTTCACCGTGAGCCAGTTGATGAGCTTGCGCACGAAGGCCGAATACACCTCGGGCGCGCGGTCGTCGTCGTCGTCGAACACGAAGACGATGTCCAGGTCGCTGCCGTAGCCCAGCTCCTTTCCGCCCAGCTTGCCGTAGCCGATGATGGCGAACTGCGGCACCTCGCGGTGGCGGTTCTTCAGGCGGCTCCAGCACCACTGCGCGGTCACGCGCAGCACGCTGTCGGCCAGGGCCGAGAGGTCGTCGGCCACCTGCTCCACGGTGATGCGGCGCTCCACGTCGCGCGCCAGCGTGCGGAAGGTCTCGGCATGGTGGGCGCGGCGCAGCAGGTTCAGCAGGGTCTCGTCGTCGTCCTCGCCGGTCGATTGCAGCGAGGCGATGCGCAGCCCCAGTTCGTGCTCGAAGTCCTGCGGCACGAAGCGTTCTGCCAGCAGCGCGTCGCCCGCCAGCTCGTCGATCACGCCGGGGTGCTGCAGCATGTAGCGGGCGGGCCACTGCGCGGCGCCCAGCAGGTGCAGCAGGTGCTCGTGCACCGAGGGGCGTTCCAGCAGCAACGCTAGGTAGATGTCGCGGCGCAGCAGCGATTCGAGCCAGCCGATCAGCCGCACCACGGCGTCTTCGTTGACCTGGCCCTCGGCCAGCCAGCGCGCGGTGCGCTGCACCAGCCGCAGCAGCCGCTCGCGCGACTCGTCGCTCAGGGACTGCACGCGCGGGTGCGTGCGCCATTCGGCGACGCGCGCACGCACGGTGGGCGGCAGCTGCTCCAGCACCGCTTCCAGCTCGGGCGCGGCGGGCGCGCCTGCACGCGGGCCGCCGCAGCCGCCCTTGGTGCACTGCTTCTTGCCGGCGCCGCCCAGCAGCGTGTCGAACTCCTGCGCCACCAGTTCGCGGTGCGCATCGAGCTGGTGCAGGAAGGCGCAGGTGCCCAGGCCCAGGGTCTGGGCGATCCAGGCGAGGTCGTCGTCGCGCGTGGGCAGCACGTGGGTCTGCTGGTCGTCCAGGTACTGGATGCGGTGCTCCACCTGGCGCAGGAAGGTGTAGGCCGCGGCCAGCGCCTCGGCCGTCTCCTGCGGCATGAGGCCGGCGCGCGCGATGCGCTGCAGCGCCTCCAGCGTGGGGCGGCAGCGCAGCTCGGGGAACTGCCCGCCGCGCACCACCTGCAGCAGCTGCACGGTGAATTCGATCTCGCGGATGCCGCCGCGCGAGAGCTTCACGTCGTTGGCGCGCTCGGGGTGGCCGGCGCTGCGCTTGGCGGCGTGGTCGCGGATCTGCCGGTGCAGCGACCGCAGCGCGTCGAACACGCTGTAGTCCAGGTAGCGCCGGAAGACGAAGGGCAGCACCACGCCGCGCAGGGCCTGCACCGGCTCGCCGATGACGCTGCTGCGCGGCGCGACCACGCGGCTCTTGAGCCAGGCGAAACGCTCCCATTCGCGGCCCTGCACCTGCAGGTATTCCTCCAGCGCGGCCAGCGACACGGCCGCCGGGCCGGAGTTGCCGTTGGGCCGCAGCGCCAGGTCCACCCGGAAGACGAAGCCGTGCTCGGTGGTGTCGCCGATCAGGCCGTAGATGGCCTTGACGGCGTGGCCGAAGTACTCGTGGTTGGAGATGCGGTTGCGGCCCTCGGCGTTGCCGGCGGTCTCGCCGTCGTGTTCGTACACGTAGATCAGGTCGATGTCGCTGGACACGTTCAGCTCGCGCGCGCCCAGCTTGCCCATGCCGATGATCCACAGCTCGACCGGCTGGCCCTCGGGGCCGCGCGGGGCGCCGTGGCGGGCGTCGAGCGCTTCGCGGGCCTGCACGCAGGCCTGGTCCAGGGCCAGTTCGGCCAGTTCGGTGGTGGCCCGGGTGATGTCGGCCAGCGGCGCGCCCTGCTCGCAATCGAGGCGCACCAGCCGCTCCATCACCACCTGCCGCAGGATGCGCAGGGCCGTGCCGGTGTCGTGCCCGCGGGCCCGCAGGGCGGCCAGCGCCTCGGCCATGGTGGCCCGCGTGGGGGCGCCGGGCGGCAGCACGGCGAACGCGTCGGCATAGCGCCGGTGCAGCCGCTGGTGGAAGCGGGAATGGCTCGCCAGCGGGCCGTCGCCGGCGGCGCTGGGGATCTCTGGAACGTCAGTGCAAGACAGCGGCATAGCAAGGGCCCGGGGCCTGAAAACCGTACATAACGACACCGTTTGATGCTGAACCCGCACAGCGGGCGCGGGTCATAATTCCCTTCGCATCCCAACCCACCAATGATTGAACAGCCACCGAACCCCTCACGCCTGCTCCGATGCCTGGCAGGTCTTGCGCGGTGGTCCCTGGGCCTGCTCATCGCCTTCTGGCTGCTGGTGGCCGCCGCCTGGGGGGTGCTTCACGGCTGGATTGTGCCGCGTATCGGCGATTTTCGTCCGCAGCTGGAAGCCCATGCCACACGGGCGCTGGGGGTACCGGTGCGCATCGGTGCGCTGTCGGCCCGCTCCGAAGGGCTGGTGCCCACCATTGAACTGAACGACGTCGCCCTGCTGGACCCCCAGGGCCGCGAGGCCCTGAAGCTGCCGCGCGTGGTGGGGTCGCTGTCGCCGCGCTCGGTGCTGCGCATGGGGTTCGAGCAGCTGTACATCGAACGCCCCGAACTCGACGTGCGCCGCATGGCGGACGGGCGCATCTTCATCGCGGGGCTGGCCTTCCGCCAGAGCGCGGGCGGCGACAGCGCCGGGGCCGACTGGCTGTTCTCGCAAAGCGAGGTCGTGCTGCGCGGCGGCACCGTGCGGCTGACCGACGAGCAGAGCCAGGAGCCGCCCCTGGCCCTGGGGCAGGTGGACCTGCTGCTGCGCAACCGGGGCTGGCGCCACGGCCTGCGGATCGAGGCCACGCCGCCGCCGCAGTGGGGCGACCGGTTCAAGCTCACCGGGCAGTTCCGCCAGCCGTTCCTGACGACGCACGGTGGGTCGTGGCAGCAGTGGACGGGGCAGCTGTTCGCCGATTTCTCGCGCGTGGACGTGTCCCGGCTGCGCCACCATGTCCACATCGACGGCGTGCAGGTGGCCGAGGGCCGCGGCGCGCTGCGCGCGTGGGTCGACTTCCAGCGCGGGCAGTTCGTCGGCGGCACGGCCGACCTCGCCCTGGCCGGGGTGAACGCCCGCCTGGGAGAAGGCCTGGAGCCGCTCGCGCTGCAGTCCGTCGCCGGCCGGGTGGGCGGGCGGCGCCTGTCCGACGGGTTCGAGTTCTCCACCGAGGGCCTGCAGTTCACCACGCAGGACGCGTTGCGCTGGCCGGGCGGCAACCTCACGGTGCGGCACACCGGCGTGCAAAGCGGCAGCGAGCAGGGCGAACTGCGCGCCGACCGCCTCGACCTGGCCGCGCTGGCGCAGATCGCCAGCCGGCTGCCGCTGGATGCCGCCGTGCATTCCGCCCTGGCCGACTACACGCCGCGCGGGCTGGTGGAGGAGGTCAAGGCCACCTGGCGCGGCCCCCTGCAGCAGCTGCAGCAATACCAGGCACGCGGCAAGGTGACCGGGCTGGCGGTGGCCGACCAGCCGCGCGCCGAGGGCGCGGCCTCGCACGTGCCCGGCCTGCGCGGCGCGAGCGTGGAGTTCGACGTGTCGCAGGCGGGCGGCAAGGCCACGCTGGCCCTGGCGGACGGCGCCCTGGTGCTGCCCCACGTGTTCGAGGAAGGCACGGTGCCGGTGGACCAGCTGTCCGCGAACGTGCGCTGGCAGATCGAGGGCGAGCGCATCGCGGTGCAGGCCAGCGACCTGCAGTTTTCCAACGCCGATGCGCAGGGCGAGGCCCGGCTGAACTGGCACACCGGCGATGCCGAGCGTGGAGGCGCCCGGCCGCGGTTTCCCGGCGTGCTGGACCTGTCCGGCAGCCTGAGCCGCGCGGACGGCACCCGCGTGCACCGCTACCTGCCGCTGTCCATCCCGCAGGAGACGCGCCACTACGTGCGCGACGCGGTCACCACGGGCACGGCCAGCAACGTGCAGTTCCGCGTCAAGGGCGACCTGCACGACATTCCCTTCAACACGCCCGGGCAGGGCGACTTCCACATCGCCGCGCGCGTGAAGGACGTGACCTATGCCTATGTGCCGCCGCGCCTGCAGCACGCCAACGAGGCGCCGTGGCCCGCCCTCACCGAACTCACCGGCGACCTGGTCTTCGACCGCTCCACCATGGCCGTGAAGGGCGCCAGCGGCAGCTTCGCCGGCACGCCGAAGCTGCGCGTGAACAAGGTGGAGGCGCGCATTCCGGACCTGGCCCACACGGTGGTCGCGGTGAACGCCGATGCGCGCGGCCCGCTGGCGGACATGCTGTCGTTCGTCACCACCTCGCCGCTGGCGCGCCTGACCGGCAATGCGCTGGACAAGACCACCGCCAACGGCACGGCCGACCTGCAGTTGGCCCTGTCGCTGCCCGTCAGCCACATCGACCAGTCCAAGGTGCAGGGCAGCGTGACCCTGGCGGGCAACGACGTGCGCATCGCACCGGAGGCCCCGCCCATCGGCCGCGCGCGCGGCACCGTGCAGTTCACCGACACCGGCTTCACCCTGGCGGGCGTGCAGGGCCGCGCGCTGGGGGGCGACCTGCGGCTGGAGGGCGGCATGCGATCCCTGCCCGCGGGGGCTTTGCCGGTGGAGTCCTCCGTGCAGGTGCGCGGCCAGGGCGTGGCCACGGCCGAGGGGCTGCGCCAGGCGTCGCAATGGCCGGGTCTGGCGCAACTGGCCCAGCGCGCGAGCGGCAGCACGCCCTACACCCTGGCGCTGGGCGTGCGCCGGGGCACGCCGGAGGTGCAGGTGACCACCACCTTGCAGGGCATGGCGCTGGACCTGCCGGCGCCGCTGGGCAAAGCCGCCGAGGCCCTGATGCCCGTGCGGTTCGAGACGCAGCTCACGCGCGAATCGCTGGCGGCGGCGGCAGGGAGTGGCAACGGAAATGGCAGCGGCAATGGCACCGGTGCGGCGCCCCTGCACGAACACATGGCGCTGGACCTGGGCGCGCTCGGCTCGGTGACCTATGTGCGCGACATTGCCAACGCCGCCCAGCCCCGGGTGCTGCGCGGCGCCATCGCGCTGGGCCTGGCGCCCGGCGAGGCGGCGCCCCTGCCCGACCGCGGCGTGGTGGCCAATGTGCAGATCGGTGAGCTGGACGTCGATGCCTGGCAGGCGGCGCTGATGGGCAACGCCCCCGCGCGCTCGCCCCTGCTGGTGGCGCCTCCGGCTGCCGAGGCCGCATCGGCGGCCAGCACGCCGGCGAGTGCCGCGCCCGCTGCCCTGGCGGGCAACGGGACGGGCGCCGCTCCCGCGCCTTCCATCTCGCCCATGCAGGACTACCTGCCCACGCAGCTGGCCGTGCGGGCCCGGCAGGTGGACTTCCAGGGTCGCACGCTGCACGGCGTGGTCATGGGCGGCTCGCGCGAGGGCAGCACCTGGCGCACCAACGTGGACGCGCAGGAGCTGAACGGCTACGTGGAGTTTCGCCAGGGCGCGGGCAGCGGACCCGATGCGGGCTCCGGCCGGGTGTTCGCCCGCCTGTCGCGCCTGGCCGTCCCGCAGAGCGATGCCAAGGAGGTGGATGAGCTGCTGGCCGAAGAGCCGGCCGCCGGCGCCGGCACGCTGCCGTCGCTGGACATCGTGGTGGACGATTTCGTGCTGCGCGGGCGCCGCCTGGGCCGCATCGAGATCGAGGCGCAGAACCGCGGCGGCGACGGCGCCCCGCGCGAATGGCGGCTGTCCAAGTTCAACATCGTCGCGCCCGAGGCCACGCTCACGGCCAACGGCAACTGGGCGCTGCTGGGCAGCGACGGCGCCGCCGATGCGCGCCGCCGCACGGTGATGAACTTCAAGCTCGACATCCGCGACTCGGGCGATCTGCTCGCGCGCTTCGGCATGGCCGACGTGGTGCGCCGCGGCAAGGGCCGCATGGAGGGGCAGGTCGCCTGGATGGGCCCGCCGCTCACGCCGGACTACCGCACCATGTCGGGCCAGATGAACGTCAACGTCGAATCGGGCCAGTTCCTCAAGGCCGATCCGGGGCTGGCCAAGCTGCTGGGCGTGCTCAGCCTGCAGTCGCTGCCGCGCCGGCTCACGCTCGATTTCCGCGACGTGTTCAGCGAAGGCTTCGCGTTCGACTTCGTGCGCGGCGACGTGCGCATGGAGCAGGGCGTGGCCACCACCAACAACCTGCAGATGAAGGGCGTGAACGCCGCCGTGCTGATGGAGGGCAGCGCCGACCTGGACCGCGAAACGCAGGACCTGCACGTGGTCGTGGTGCCCGAGATCAACGCCATGACGGCCTCCCTGGTGGCCACGGCCATCAACCCGGTGGTCGGCCTGGGCAGCTTCCTCGCGCAGGTCTTTCTGCGCGGGCCGCTCATCCAGGCGGCCACGCAGGAGTTCCGCATCGACGGCACCTGGACCGATCCGCGCATCGAGCGCGTGCCCCGGCGCAAGCTGGGCAGCGCCGACCCCGCCGCCCGGCCGCCCACGGCCGAGTCCCCCACCGGAGACAAATCATGATGAAAGCCGCCGCATTGCAAATGGTGTCGGGCCTGCACGTGCCCGGCAATCTCGAACAGGCCCGCCACCTGCTGGAGCAGGCCGCCGCCGAAGGCGCCGAACTGGCCGTGCTGCCCGAATATTTTTGCGCCATGGGCGCGCGCGACACCGACAAGCTCGCGCTGCGCGAGCCCTACGGCGAAGGCCCCATCCAGCGCTTTCTGGCCCAGGCGGCCCGGGAGCTGGGCCTGTGGGTGGTGGGCGGCACGCTGCCGCTGCAGTGCGAGAGCCCGCACCACGTGCGCAACACCTCGCTGGTGTTTTCGCCGCAGGGCGAGTGCGTGGCCCGCTACGACAAGATCCACCTGTTTCGCTTCGACAACGGGCGCGAGCGCTTCGATGAAGCCGCGGTGATCGAGGCGGGCAACACGCCCGTGCGCTTCGAGCTGACCGCGCGCGACGGCACCCTTTGGCGCGTGGGCCTGTCCGTCTGCTACGACCTGCGCTTTCCCGAGCTGTACCGCCAGCATGCACGGGCCGGGGCCGACCTGCTGCTGGTGCCCAGCGCCTTCACCCACACCACGGGCGAGGCCCATTGGGAGTTGCTGCTGCGCGCCCGCGCGGTGGAGAACCTCGCCTATGTGCTGGCGCCGGCGCAGGGCGGCCTGCACGAGAACGGCCGCCGCACCTGGGGCCACAGCATGGTGGTCGATCCGTGGGGCACCGTGCAGGCGCAGGTGGCCGAAGGCCCGGGCGTGGCCCTGGGCGTGCTCGATGCGGCGCGGCTGCAGCAGGTGCGCCAGCAGCTGCCGGCGCTGGACCACTGCATCCTGTGACCGACGGCGAGCCGTTCCTGTGGCCCTGGCACCGCTGGCGCAGCGCATGGAAGCGCTGGTCGCTGTGGGCCCTGCTCGTGCTGCTGGTGGCGGGCATGCTGGTCACCCAGGTTTGGCTGGCCGGCCGTTACGAGGCGAGCGAGGTGCAGAACCGCCTGGACCGCGACGCCGCCGATGCCGTGGCCGACATCCGCCAGGGTTTCGCCCACAACCTGCAGAACCTGCAGGCGCTGCACGTGGGCACGCCGGACCTGGCGAGCTGGGAGTCGCGCGCGGCCGCCTTGCTGAGCGTGCGCCGCGAACTCGTGCGGCTGGAATGGCGCAGCCCCACGCTGGAAGTGCGGGCCCATGTCGAGACCCCCTACCGCCCGGTGCAGTGGGACGCCGAGATGCGCAGCGGCATGCATTCCAACATCGCGCTGGCGTGCGCCAACGCGCGCCGCGTCTCGGGGCCGTCGTACTCCGGCAGCTACTTCCAGCCCCAGGGCGACGGCCGCGGCTCCGAGATGATGGAGCTGTGCCTGCCCCTCATGCAGGATGGCCGCAACGAAGGCTTCGTGGTGGCCACCTATTCGCTGCACAACGTGCTGATCGACTTGGTGGTGCCCAGCCTCAAGCGCGGGCAGGAGGTGTCGTTCACCGAGGCCGATGGCACCCGCCTGGCCATGGTGGGCGCCAGCCGGCGCGGCACGCGCCTGTTCAGCTCGCAGCAGCTGTTCGACCTGCCGGGCGCCACGCTGGTTCTGCGCATGGACAGCTGGCACAGCGCGCCCAGCGTGTTCCCCAATGTGCTCACCGCGCTGGTGACGGCCATGTCGATCGCGCTCGTCACCGTGCTGGTGGTGCTCGTGCGCGACAACCGGCGCCGGCTGCGCGCCGAGCGCGACCTGGGCGATGCGCTGGCGTTCCGCAAGGCCATGGAGGATTCGCTGGTGACCGGTCTGCGCGCGCGGGACCTGCAGGGGCGCATCACCTATGTGAACCCGGCCTTCTGCGAGATGGTGGGGTTCACCGCGCAGGAGCTGCTGGGCCAGAGTGCCCCGGTGCCCTACTGGCCGCCCGAGTTCGCCGACGAATACCGCCAGCGCCAGGCGATCCGCCTGTCCAGCCTGCACCCGCCGCCGCGCGAAGGCTACGAATCGACCTTCATGCGCAAGGACGGTGTGCGGTTTCCGGTGCTCATCTTCGAGGCGCCGCTCATCAACGCGCAGGGCCTGCACACGGGCTGGATGAGCGCGTTCCTGGACGTGAGCGAGCAGCGCCGCGTCGAGGAAATGTCCCGCGCCTCGCAAGAGCGCCTGCAGGCCACCGCGCGGCTGGCCACCGTGGGCGAGATGGCATCGCTGCTGAGCCATGAGCTGAACCAGCCGCTGGCCGCCATCTCCAGCTACGCCTCGGGCTCGCTCAACCTGCTGCCGCCGGGCGGCGGGCCGCCGCAGGAGCCGCTGCACGACGTGCACGTGGCGCTGCAGCGCATCGCGCAGCAGGCCGAGCGCGCGGGCCGCGTGATCCGCAGCGTGCACGACTTCGTGCGGCGGCGCGACCAGTCGCGCGAGGTGGTCTCGGTGCACGACCTGCTGGAGGCCGTGATGCCGCTGATCCGCCTGCAGGCACGCAAGCTCGAAGTCTTCGTGAAGATATCGGTGGATGCCGACCTGCCCCCGGTGCTGTGCGACCGCACCATGGTCGAGCAGGTGCTGCTGAACCTGGCGCGCAATTCCATGCAGGCCATGGACGACCCCGCCACGCCCCAGCGCATCCTGGAACTGCGCGTGCGCCGCGCCGCATCGAATGCGCACAATGCCTGGCTGGAGTTCATGGTCATCGACCGGGGCTGCGGCATCGCGCAGGACGTGGGCGAGAAACTCTTCACCCCCTTCTTCACCACGCGGCCCGAGGGGATGGGCCTCGGCCTGAGCCTGTGCCGCACCGTGGTCGAGCAGCACGGCGGCTTCCTGGGCCACGCGCCCAACGAGCCCCGTGGTACGGTATTCACTTTCACCCTGCCTGCTGCCAGCGCGGACAGCAGCCACCCCTGATGGAACCCGTCTCCAACGCCACCGTATACATCGTCGACGACGACTCGGGCGTGCGCGAAGCGCTCGCCTGGCTGCTGCGATCGCGCCGCCTGCCCAGCGAGTCCTTCGACAGCGCCGAAGCCTTCGAAGCCATGCTCGACGAGCGCCCCCCCGCGCGCCAGCCCTGCTGCCTGCTGCTGGACGTGCGCATGCCGGGCATGAGCGGCCTGGCGCTGTTCGACCGGCTGGCCGAGCGCCGCCTGATCGATGCGATGCCGGTGATCTTCCTCACCGGCCACGCCGACGTGCCCACCGCCGTGGCCACCGTCAAGCGAGGGGCCTTCGACTTCTGCGAGAAGCCGTTTTCCGACAACCTGCTGGTGGACCGCATCGAGCAGGCCCTGGCCCAGTCCGCGCAGCACATGGAGCAGGTGCGCCAGCACAGCGACCTGCAGGTGCGGCTGTCGGAGTTGACGGAGCGCGAGCGCGACGTGATGCGCCTGGTGGTCGAGGGGCTGCCCAACAAGCTCATCGCAGACCAGCTGGACATCAGCGTGCGCACGGTGGAGGTGCACCGCGCGCGCGTGTTCGACAAGATGCAGGTCAAGTCGGCCGTGGAACTGGCCAACCTGCTGCGCGCCGCGCACTGAATGAACGCCGCAGGGCGCCGAAGCGCCCTGTGAAAGCCACTCCCGCCGCGGTGCACGGGCGGGGCGGCAACGGTGCCGGCCGGCGGTCAGCCCGGCTGGCGTTCGCCCACGAAGATTTCCACCCGGCGATTGCGCGCGCGGCCGTCGTTCGTGTCGTTGGTGGCGATCGGCTGGTGCGAGCCACGGCCCTCGACCTGGATGCGCCCGCCGTTCACGCCCCGGGTCGTCAGGAAGTTGCGGGTGCTGGCCGCGCGGTCCATCGACAGCGGGTTGTTGATGGCATCGGTGCCGGTGGAGTCCGTGTGGCCCACGATGCGCACTTCGGTGTTGGGGTTGTTGCGAAGCCCCTCGGCGAAGCGCTCCAGCACGGGGGCGAAGTTGGACTGGATGTCCGAGCGGTTCGTTGCGAACGAGATGTCGCTCGGAATGTCGAGCTTGAGCTGGTTGTCGGCGGTCTGCGTCACCACCACGCCCGTGCCCTGCGTGACCTGCTGCATGTCGCGCTTTTGCCGCTCCATGTGCTGCGACCAGATGTAGGTGCCCAGGGCCCCCACACCCGCCCCGACGACGGCCCCCGTGCCCGCCCGGCCGCCGGTGGCGGAGCCGATGACCGCCCCGGCCACCGCGCCGACGCCGGCACCCGTCGCGGTGCGCCGCTGGGTATCGTCCATGTTGGCACAGCCGCTCACGAGCAGAACGGCGGCAGTGGCGCCGATGAGAATCTTGTTGCGCATGGGATCTTCCTTTTCCAGGTGATGGACTGCCAGCCAGTCGTGCTTGAAGGGGAGGCCCCTTTGGGTTCAGGCCCGGCCGGCGGCTCCGAACGAAATTGAGAGGCCCTTATTCTTGGCACGGATGGCGCAGGATCAGGGTAGGACCACTTCGTCAGGGTCTTCGCCCAGGCCTGCCCGGCTTTGAAACGCGGGCCCCATCTGGGAGAAAGGCGCTCCGGTGCAGGGGTGCTGGCCGACCATCTCGCCGTTCTTCCACACCATGACCCCGGCTTTTCCCCCCCAGCGCGCGCCGAAGGCGCGGTACACCACATAGGAGAAAGGCGGTTGATTGAACCGCAGGTAATTGCCCCCGCCTGCGGAGTACCAAAGCCTTTTGGCCACGACGGTCTGCCGCCATGCGGGATCGTCCTTGGCGCGTGGGAGCGTCATTTCCACTTTTCCTGGCTTTCCGAAGCGGTATTGCAGATGGCCCTGGCTGGTATCCAGAGATGGGGAGGCGCAGGCGGAAACCACGCGCCTGGATTGAAGTCTGCAGGCGAAGATGACGTCTTCTTCCGGCAGGCACAGTCCCCGGTCTTTGGGCGGTGCCGGTGCGGGCACCTGGGACATCGAGCCGGTGCACAGCAGCAGGCCCAGCAGGGGCAGCCACCTTGAAGCGCCAGGAGGAAACGATTGCATGGCGATTCCTTATGGCTTCGCTTTGGCGGCCGTTTTGGCCTTCTTCGGAATGGCCATTCCCAGGTATTTCCGGCCAGCGGCGAACGCGTCCGTGAATTCCTTGAGGCCGTGGGTGCCGCCGTTCACCAGTTTGCGGGCATGGACCAGGTTGTTGGTCTTCAGCGCGGCCCGAATGCCGCCTTCCTTGTTCTTGATGAATTGGGCCAGGATGGCTGCGGCGGCGGGGCCTTCGTTGGCCTGGTCCGGGTTGTCCAGCAAGTTCAATCCCAATTGCTTGCCCATCTGCTCGTAGTTGGCTCGGCCGGTCAGCTGGACAAATCCACGGCCCTTGTACAGCGCGCCATCGCCCAGCTGGTTGTTTCCCAGGCTGTCCGGTCGGAGATCGTATCGATCGAAAGGGTGCCGGCCCTTGGTGCCCACGGGGCTGGTGTTGTATCGGGATATTCCTTCGTCGACCGGCTGAAAGCTCGCGCTCTCGGCGCGGATGGTGGCCAGTGCCATCATCAGCATTTCCGTGTCGTTCAGCGAACGCTTCGTCATCGCGCCGAGAATCTCGGGCAGGTAGCTCCGGATGTTTCCGGTAATTTTTGTTTCCTGGATGGTCTTTTTGACGACGGGCTTGCCATTGACCATTTCCCGGGTCTTGAGGGTGGTGCGCTTGATCCGGTCGACCCCTCCAGGCACCATGGTGGACGCCAGCACGTACACCTCGTTCGACAGCGACGCGACCAGTTTCTTTTCTTCCAACTGGGCCTGAACCAGGAACTGGAACAGGGTATCTGCATTGTTCAGTTGGTTATCCGGGTCCGCTTCTCCGTAGAAGAAGGTGTTTTCGATGCTCTGCAAGGCGGTGGCGAAGGGCTGGTCCCATCCGCCTTCTTCCGGCAATTCGGTCTTCTGGGGCAGGTACCCCTTCCGGATGAACGCATTCAGATGCCGGCGCAGCAGCCGCATGTCTTGCGGGTGGTTTTTCTGGCCAGGTCCCACGGTGGATCGGAGAACCGCTGGTTCACTCATTTTCTGACTCCCTTTTTTAAATATTCTTGTTTTGCATTCCTGCCGCGCGCCGAGGCGGGTGGATGCTATTTTTTGGTGTCCGTGTCTTCTGGTTCCGAATCCGGCGGTGGCGGCGCGGGCGGCGGCTCCCCCCCCTTGCGCCCCGAGAACATCGTCCACCACACAATGGCGACGAGAACGACCAGCGCCAGCAATGCTTCAAGCAAAATCAGCCCCATGAAATTCCGTCTCCTGCGCCTTGTGACAACGGCGCTGATTGTAGGAACCCTGGTGGCTTGCTCCACCACGCCCCTGCCGCCTTCCACGCCTTTGCCTCCCGGTGCCTCGCTGCCCGGCGTGCCGGGCGCCCCTCTGCCGCCCGAACCGCCCGGGCCGTTGCCGCCCCCCATGGCGCAGCCGAAAAGCCGCTGGATACCGGTGCATTGGGCGGAATTGCCCGGTTTTGCCGAAGATTCCCTGCACGAAGCCTGGAACGCCTGGATCAAGAACTGCGAGCGTCCCGCGCCGGCCTTCGCGCCGCTGTGCGGCGAGGTGCGCCGCCTGTCCATCGCCAGCGCAGACGAGCAGCGCGCCTGGATGGTGGCGCGGCTGCAGCCCTACCGCATCGAGGCCGCCGACGGCGCGGTGGACGGCATGCTCACCGGCTACTACGAGCCCTATCTGGACGCGGCGCGCCAGCCCGGCAACGGCTTCAACGTGCCGCTGTACCGGCTGCCCGCGGGCTACGGCGCGCGCAAGCCCTGGTACACGCGCCAGCAGATCGACACGCTGCCCGAGGCGCAGGCGGCGCTGGCCGGCCGGGTCATCGCGTGGGTGCGCGATCCGGTCGAGGCGCTGGTGGTGCACATCCAGGGCTCGGGCCGGCTGCGGGTGCAGGAGGCCGATGGCTCGGTGACGCTGCTGCGCGTGGCGTTCGCCGGCACCAACGACCAGCCCTACCAGAGCGTGGGCCGGTGGCTGCTGGACCAGGGCCTGGTGCGCGATGCGACCTGGCCCGGGATCCGCGCCTGGACGCTGCAGAACCCGCAGCGCGTGCAGGAGATGCTGTGGGCCAATCCGCGCTACGTGTTCTTCCGCGAGGAGCCGCTCAACGCCATGGATGCCGGCTTCGGGCCGAAGGGCGCGCAGGGCGTGGCCCTCACGCCGGGCCGCTCGATCGCGGTGGACCGCCAGAGCATTCCCTACGGCACGCCGGTGTGGCTAACCTCCACCGGCCCGCAGGTGCAGTTGCAGCGCCTGGTGATGGCGCAGGACACGGGCTCGGCCATCGTGGGCGCGGTGCGGGCCGATTACTTCGCGGGCTGGGGCCCGGAGGCGGGCGAACTGGCGGGGCGGCTCAAGCAGGGCCTGCGGCTCTGGGCGCTGTGGCCGCGCTGACGCGCGCGCGTTCACGACGTCTCAGCACGTTTCAGCCGGCCTCCCCGCGGCCGGCCGGGAAGGCCCTCCACAATGGGGCGTGACAGGCCCTTCGTGGCCTGGCCAGGATGGTGGCCTCACCTCACCCAACTCCCAAGGAGAACCGCATGACCGCTGACCGATGGCTGCGCACTGCCGCGCATGGCACCCTTCCTTTGCTGGCCGCCCTGCTGGGCGCCTGTGCGCCCCTGGGCACGACGCACGCGCAGGCCCCCGCGGGGCCGGACCTGCGCGCCGACACCGCCGCCCGCTTCCTGGCTTTCGCCCCGGCCAGGAACCCGGAACCCGCGATGACCGACGCCCCCGCGCTGGCCTTCGGCGTGCGGGTGCCCGGCACGTCCGCCGCGGCGCCGTTCACCATGACGATGGACACCGGCTCGACCGGCGTCGTCGTCTCGGCCACCGACCTGCCCGGTTTCTCCGCGCAGGAGGCCGAGTCGGGCGTGAAGGGATGGGAGTTCCTGTCCAGCAGCAAGCGGCTGTGGATCGGCCGCTGGGTGCCGCGGGAACTGGTCTTTCGCGATCCCGCTGGGGGCGAGGTGGTGGCACGCGTGCCCGTGCTGGCGGTGCAGGAAGAGATCATCTGCCCCGGCTGGAGCGAAAAGGCCAATGTGCCCACCTGCGAAAAGCCTGAGAAGACCACCGCCCAGCCGCGCGGCATCGCCTACATGGGCGTGGGCTTCGGGCGCGAGCACGACGGCCAGCCGCAAGGCACGCCGGACAAGAACCCGCTGCTGAACATCGTCTCCATCGACGGCCAGCCCGTGGCGCCCGGCAGCATGCGCAGCGGTTTCATCGTGACGGCCAAGGGCGTGCACGTGGGCCTCACGCGCGCCAACACCGCGGGCTTTTCGTACGTGAAGCTCCAGGGCCGCAGCCTGAACGCCGCGGGCCAGCCGGCCTCCAGCGACCCGCGCGACTGGCCCCAGGCGACCATGGCCGTTTCGGTGAACGGCGCGGCCTCGCAGACGGGCGCGGTGCTGGTCGATACCGGTATCGCGCAGATGTACCTCACGGTGGCCAACCCGTCGGCACTGCCGACCACGGCCATTCCCAACCCGAGCCGCAAGGGCGCCATGGCCACGGGGCTGGTGGCCGGCACGTCGGTGCAGGTGTCGTTCCCCGACGATGCCGCGCCCGTGGCGCAGTACACCTTCCAGGTGGGAACCCCCCAGGCCCCCACGGCGGTGATCGTCACCCGCCCCTCGGCGCAGGCGTTCGTCAACACCGGCCGGCACCTGCTGCGCCAGCATGACGTGCTGTTCGATGCCGATGGCGGCTGGTTCGGGCTGCGCCGCGGCGGGTGATCTGAGGGCGGGCTTATGCCTGGCGTGGCTCGGGGTCAGCGGCGGCACGTTGCATGTCGAATCGCAGCGGAAAATCAGTCAGCCGGTTGCCGGATTCGTCCTGGACTTCGTACCGGATATTAGGGTTGCCGCTGAAGGGCACATCCCAGCGGTCTTCTTTGACCTTCAGATTTTTCGTGATTGCGGTATCGGGATCACGGTACTTCTCGGACAGGAACCGCTCTGAAATCGACGACTGGTTCTTGACGAGACTTTGGCGCCTCAGCGCTTCCGTGATGTTCAGCGCTGCGGCAAGGGTGCCAGCGGGCTTGGTCTGCCGCACGCCCCCGCCTGCAGCGCCGAGGAGTGTCCGGTGCAGGGGAAGTGCGTCTTTCACGAAGGTCGGTGAGGCGAAAGTGGTCCATGGGTCCACCACGATGTCCTGTTCGGGGGTCTCCCCCCGGATCACGACGAACACGTGATTCCCACTTGGACCGCCATCCACGATATCGATCCTGGAGTCCTTGAGCGCGGGATTCTGTGAAAGAAGTTGATACGCCAGGCTGGCCTGGGCATCGCAATAGCCGCCCTGGTACTGGATGGCGACGAACGCCCGATTCGCTGGGCTTCCCCCCAGAGCGTACGACAGCGAGGATCGGAGATAGCTTTCTCCCCCGGTCGCCGCCATGTCCTTGATCTGATTGCCGGCTCCTCCGGGAAGCATCGCCTTGACCAGATCGATCGCTTCCCGCGCTGATGCCAGGTTGGCGGCAGTTGCGGGAGAGATCACGCGCAAGTGGGGCGCCATGTCCGGCATCTGCGTGTTGACGCCAGGATGCGTTGTGGAGAGCGCATTGGCCTGATTCAACTGATCCGGTGACAACTCTATGAATTGGTCGGAGCGCAACAGTCCTGGGAGCAGTTCCTTTTTTGGAACCAGGACGGTGTTCTGGGACCCATCGAACGTGATGTAGGTATCGAGCTGGTGAGGTTCTGCCGAGAGGGGCGACGCGTTGTGTACTTGCTTGGGCAATAGGGTCGCGCTGTCGAGCAGGCGTCTCCTGGCGGCTTTCGCTTCGGAAACGTTGCTGTCGAACCAGGCCTTGGGATCAGGCTCCGGCGCTGGCGCGTTGCTGGGCGAACCCCACCCCATGAACCCCCGCATGGTGCCGAGCATGGAGGATTGCGATGCCGAAGGCGGCCTGGACGGTAGGTTGTCGCTGCGGGGCCGGATGCCGCCACCGGAACTGGGATGGCGCGGGCTCCCGCCTGCCAGGGCGTGGGGTGCATTCCCGCTGGACGACGCGCCGCGCTGCGACGTCTTGGGTGGGGCCTCTTCCTGCGCAGTCGCGCCTCGGGGGCTCTTGGCGTGGGAAAGGTGGCTTAGCTTCATGGATCTCTTCCCTTGGCGATCCTGCCACCCACCGTCAGGCGGCAGTTTGCAGGTGAGGCCAGGATAAAGCGGGCGCCAGAACACGAAACCGTGCCCACCGAAGCATTGCAAGGGCGTGCGAACCGATTCGCCCGGGCTGCAGTGGCCTGCGGGGTGCGGCACGGCCCGAAGGATCGTGTAGCCTGCATTTCCCATCAAACACTCGCCAGGGAAGGAGACCCCATGCCCATTCCGCTTCGCGCAGCGATCGCCAGTGCCGCCGCGCTGCTCGCCTGCGGTGCCGTACCCGCGCAGACGCCGTTGCCCGCTGCCGCCGCGGCCACCGCCGGCCCCTCGCTGCGCCCGGGCACCGAATCGCGATTCATCCGCCTCCATTCCCCGCCGGGAGAGGGCTGGTCTGCCCCCATGACGGATGCGCCGCGGCTGCGGTTCGAAGTCCGCATGCCGACGGACACCGGCGTGCTCGCGCCCCCCCGGCCCTTCATCGTCACCCTGGACACGGGCTCCACCGGCGTGGTGATTTCCGCGGTCGATCTGCCGGGTTATTCGCGCAACGAGGAAGCGCGCCAGGCCAACGAAGGCTGGGAATACCGCTCCAGCAGCCGGCAGCTGTTGATCGGCCACTGGGTGGTGCGCGACGTGGTGCTCAACAGCGGCTGGAACGAAGTGATTGCCCGGGTGCCCGTGCTCGCGGTCGAAAAGGAAATCATCTGCCCGCGCTGGGACGAGAAGGCCAACCGGCCCGACTGCGAAAATCCCACCTACACCACGGAAAGCCCGGGCGGCATCGCCTACATGGGCGTGGGCTTCGGGCGCGAGCACGATGGCCAGCCGCAGGGCACGCCCGACAAGAATCCGCTGATCAACATCGCCGAGATCGACGGCAGCCCCGTCGCCCGGAGTGCGGTGCACGGGGGGTACATCGTGACCAAGCACGCGATTTATGTAGGCCTCACGCCCGACCAGGCCAAGGGCTTTCGGTTCATGAAGCTGCAACCCGGCAGCCTGCTCGCGAATGGCCAGCCGGCGTCCATCGATCCCCGTGACTGGCAGCAGGCCACCGTGGCCGTGTCGGTGGACGGCGGCGCGCCCGAAACCGGTCCCGTGCTGGTGGACACCGGCATCGCGCAGATGTACCTCACGGCCGCCGACCCGTCGGCCCTGCCCACGGCGCAGATCGCCGATCCCACCCGCCGGGGCCGGCCGGTGACGGGCTTGAAGGACGGCACGCGGGTGCAGGTGATGTTCCCCGGCGCGCAGGCGCCCGTGGCGCAGTACGATTTCCGCGTGGGGGATGCGGACGCGCCCCAGTCCGTGCTCGTGAACGCGCCGGGCCGCTTCACCTTCGTGGGCCGCCCCGCCTTCATGAACACCGGGCGCTACCTGTTGAAGCAGTTCGACCTGCTCTACGACGCCGAGGGCGGATGGTTCGGCCTGCGGCCCTCGCGGCGGTGAGCGCCTTGACGGGGCGCTGAGCCGGTTCGTCCTCAGCGCTCCAGCTCGACCAGGTAGCGCGACACCACCGGCGGCGCCTCGCCCGTGTGGAAGGCCAGCTTGCGGTCGCGTAGCGCCACGTCGGAGGCGGTGACGCGGTCGAAGCGGCGCAGGTGCTCGGTCCACGACTCGTCCACGATGCGCTCCACGTAGCGTGAGGGGTCGGCGATGTCGTGCTGCAACTGCCAGTCGAGGGCGCCCTGGCGCAGGCGGCTGCGGCGGCTTTCCTGCATCAGCGCCCGGAATTCCGCCGCCCGCGCGGGGTCGATGTGGTATTCGATGGTGACCACTACGTGGCCGCGTTCGGGCGTGGTGGGTGCCACCGGTAGCTTGAAGGCGGTCGAGGGGCTCAGGTCTTCCTCCATGGTGCGGTCCACCACCCAGCGCTGCACCAGGGCCATGGCGATGGTGCCGGTGAGCGCGGCCAGCGCCAGGCTCATGTGCACCGTGGTGAGCGAGGCCACCTGGCCCCACAGCGCTGCGCCCGCCGCGGTGGCGCCCATGATGGCCATCTGGTAGATCGACATGCCGCGCGCGCGCACCCAGTTGGGCAGCGCGAGCTGGGCCGACACGCTGAGCGAGTTGGCCGTGGTGATCCACGCCATGCCGCCCAGCACCATGGCGGGCACGGCCACATACACGTTGGGCGCAATGGCGATCACGGCCGTGGAGGCGGCCTGCAGCAGCGCGCCGCGCGAGACCAGCGTGTCGCGTGACATGGCCTGGCGCAGCCGCGGCAGGAACAGCGCCGCCGCGATGGCCCCGGCGCCCATGGAGGCCAGCAGCAGGGTGAAGGTGCCGGCACCGCCGCCCTCCAGGTCGCGGGCCACGAGCGGCAGCAGCGCCAGCAGCGCCGTGGCGTGCAGGAAGAACACCGAGATGCGCCACAGCACCGCCCGCATGCGCGGCGACTCGCGCACGAACTGCACGCCGACCCGCATGGCGCTCGTCAGCCGCTCGCGCCCCAGCGGGCTGGGCACGTGCGTGCGGCGCCAGCGCATGATGGTGAAGCCCGCCACCACCGACAGCAGCGCGTTCAGCACGAACACCCAGGCGCTGCCCACGCTGGCGATGATGGCGCCGGCCAGCAGCGGGCCGATGATGCGCGAGGCGTTCATGGCCACGCCGTTGAGCGCCAGCGCCGCCGGCAGTTGCTGGCGGCTGACCAGCTCCGGCACGATGGCGGCGAACACCGGCCAGCGCATGGCCAGGCCGATGCCGTTGGCGAAGGTCAGGGCGAGCAGCAGCGGCGCCGTCATGCCGCCCATCAGGATGGCCACGCACAGCACCAGCGCCACTACGGCCACCCAGAACTGCGTGGCGATGAAATAGCGCCGCCGGTCCAGGATGTCGGCCAGCGCGCCGCTGGGCAGGCCCAGCAGGAACACGGGCAGGGTGGAGGCCGTCTGCACCAGCGCCACCAGCACGGGCGAGGTGGTGAGCGTGGTCATGAGCCACGCGGCCGCCACGTCGTTCATCCACATGCAGGTATTGGCGGCCAGCCAGGTGAGCCAGAGCATGCGGAACACGGGCACCTGCAGCGGCGCGAACGGCGAGAGGCTGGCGCGCCGGGCGGCGTCCTGGTCCAGCTGCGCGGCGGCCGCGGCCTCGGCGGTGTGCGCCTGGCCCGCGGCGGCGGTGGCCGGGGGACTGTCGTCCAGGGGCGGGAACGGGGTGGGGCGGGGCGGGCTCTCGTGGGGCGGCAATGGGGGCATATATGGTCTCGATTGTGCGCAGTGCGGGCGGGGCGTGCCGGGCGGGGCGCCGACGTCCCGGATGGCGGCGCGGAAAAGCGAGCCGATGGGCTTGAAGCCGAAAAGGCCTCCAGCGCAATCGGTACTAGGGCATTGCGCTATTGTTTTTGTAGCTTATTGCCGGTGGTGCCGAGGTGCGCCAGCGGCAGGGCGCCGCTGGCCTTGACCTCGCCCAGCGAGAAGCTGGTGTGCATGTCCTTCACGTTCGGCAGGTTCAGCAGCACGTTGCGGGCGAAGTGCGAGAAGCTGTCCAGGTCGCGCGCCACCACCTGCAGCTCGAACGTTCCCGTGCCGCTGATGTAGTGGCAGGCCACCACCTCGGGGATCTGGGCGATGGCGGCCTCCATCTCGCGCGTGAGGCCCCCGGTGCTGCGGTCGGCGTCCAGCCGCACGAAGGCCAGCACGCCCAGCCCGATCTTGTGGCGGTCGATCTCGGCGTGGTAGCCCTTGATGAAGCCCGACTCCTCCAGCGCGCGCACGCGGCGCCAGCACGGCGCGGCCGACAGGCCCACCCGCTGGGCCAGCTCGGCATTGGTCAGCCGGGCATCGGCCTGCAGCTCGCCGAGGATCGCCAGGTCGAATTTGTCCAAAGTATTCATCCCTGGATTATTTTGCGAAAGATCCTTTCTAAAACGAGGGTAAACACGGCATGAAAACGAAAGGACATATCCGGCCGTCCTGCCTACACTGCCCTGACAAGGCGGTGCGTCCGAGCCCAGGGCACCCCGCTGAAACCGCGCTCACGAGGCGACGGCCAACGACCCCACTGGAGATTCCCCCGATGAACGCCCCCCTGCCCGAGCCCATTCGCCGCGCCATTGAAACGGTCATGCTGGATGACAACCCGCACTGCGGGTTGCGCCACAAGTACGTGGGGGGCGGCGCAGCCGCACGCTGCGGATTGGGCATCGAGCGTGCTGGCGAAGGAGCCGTGCTATGAACGCCCCCCTGCCCGAGCACATCCGCCGCGCCATTGAAACGGTCACGCTCGATGACAAATACGCCTTGCCGGAGGGCCGTGCCTTCATGAGCGGCGTGCAGGCCCTGGTGCGCCTGCCCATGCTGCAGCGCCAGCGCGATGCGATCGCGGGCCTGAACACCGCGGGTTTCATCAGCGGCTACCGCGGCAGCCCGCTGGGCACCTACGACCAGGCGCTGTGGTCGGCCAAGAAGCACCTGGCCAAGAACCACATCGTGTTCCAGCCCGGCGTGAACGAAGAGCTGGGCGCCACCGCCGTGTGGGGCACGCAGCAGCTCGACCTGTACCCCACGACGAAGAAATACGACGGCGTGTTCGGCATCTGGTACGGCAAGGGCCCAGGCGTGGACCGGTGCTCGGACGTGTTCAAGCACGCCAACATGGCCGGCACCTCCCGGCACGGCGGCGTGATCGCCATCGCGGGCGACGACCACATCAGCAAGAGCAGCACCGCGCCGCACCAGAGCGACCACATCTTCAAGGCCTGCGGCCTGCCGGTGTTCTTCCCGAGCAGCGTGCAGGACATCCTGGACATGGGTTTGCATGCCTTCGCCATGAGCCGCTTTTCGGGCGTGTGGTCGGGCATGAAGACCATCCAGGAGGTGGTGGAGTCCTCCAGCAGCATCTCGGTGGACCCGGACCGGGTGAAGATCGTCCTGCCCGAGGACTTCGCCATGCCGCCCGGCGGCCTGCACATCCGCTGGCCTGACGCGCCGCTGGAGCAGGAGGCGCGCCTCATGGACTACAAGTGGTATGCGGCGCTGGCGTACATCCGCGCCAACAAGCTGAACTACAACGTGATCCAGGGCCCGCAGGACCGCTTCGGCATCATCGCGAGCGGCAAGGCGTACAACGACACGCGCCAGGCGCTCATCGACCTGGGGCTGGAGGACGACGTCTGCCGCCAGCTGGGCATCCGCCTGCACAAGGTGAACGTGGTGTGGCCGCTGGAGGCCACCATCACCCGCGACTTCGCCCAGGGGCTGCAGGAGATCCTGGTGGTGGAGGAAAAGCGCCAGGTCATCGAATACCAGATCAAGGAAGAGCTCTACAACTGGCGCGCCGACGTGCGCCCGAACGTGCTGGGCAAGTTCGACGAGGTGGAGGGCGACAACTCCGGTGGCGAGTGGAGCATGCCCAACCCGAGCCAGAACTGGCTGCTGCGCCCGAAGGCCGACCTCACGCCCGCCATCATCGCGCGCGCCATCGCCAAGCGCCTCAAAAAGCTGGGCGTGCCGGCCGACATCGTGGCCCGCATGGACGCGCGCCTGTCGGTGATCGATGCGCGCGAGCGCGGCCTGGCCGAATCCAAGGTGGACACGGGCGACCGCACGCCGTGGTTCTGCAGCGGCTGCCCGCACAACACCAGCACCCGCGTGCCCGAAGGCTCACGCGCGGTGGCCGGCATCGGCTGCCACTACATGGTCAACTGGATGCCCGACCGCAACACGTCCACCTTCACGCAGATGGGCGGCGAGGGCGTGACCTGGGTGGGCCAGCAGCCCTTCACCACGGAAAAGCACGTGTTCGCCAACCTGGGCGATGGCACCTACTTCCACAGCGGGCTGCTGGCCATCCGCCAGAGCATCGCGGCGGGCACCAACATCACCTACAAGGTGCTCTACAACGACGCCGTCGCCATGACGGGCGGCCAGCAGGTGGGCGAGCGGCCCGAGGGGCACTCGGTGCTGCAGATCATGGCCAGCCTGAAGGCCGAGGGCATCGCCCGGCTGGTGATCGTGACCGACGAGCCGGCCAAGTACGACGGCGTGGCGCTGGCCGAGGGCGTGACGGTGCACCACCGCGACGAGCTGGACCGGATCCAGCGCGAGTTCCGCGAGATCCCCGGCTGCACGGCCATCATCTACGACCAGACCTGCGCGACCGAAAAGCGCCGCCGCAGGAAGCGCGGCACCCTGGCCACGCCCAACAAGACCGTGGTCATCAACGAGCTGGTGTGCGAGGGCTGCGGCGACTGCTCGGTGCAATCGAACTGCCTGTCGGTGGAGCCGCTGGAGACCGAGTTCGGCCGCAAGCGCCGCATCAACCAGAGCACCTGCAACAAGGACTACTCGTGCGTGAAGGGCTTTTGCCCGAGCTTCGTCACCGTCGAGGGCGGCACGCTGAAAAAACCCAAGAAGGAAAAGAAGGGCGACCTCTCCGCGCTGCCCCCCATTCCCGAGCCGGTGCTGCCCGTGGCCGAGAGCGCCTGGGGCATCGTCGTGGCCGGCGTGGGCGGCACGGGCGTGATCACCATCGGCTCGCTGCTGGGCATGGCGGCGCACCTGGAAGGCAAGGGCGTCATCACGCAGGACGCGGCGGGCCTGGCGCAAAAGGGCGGCGCGACCTGGAGCCACATCCAGATCGCCAACCGGCCGGACGCCATCTACACCACCAAGGTGGACACGGCCAAGGCCGACCTCATCATCGGCTGCGACTCCATCGTCGCCTCGCACAAGACCACCATGGCCGCGATGCAGCCGGGCCGCACCTTCGTGGCGCTCAACACCCACGGCTCGCCCACCGCGTCGTTCGTGCACAACCCCGACTGGCAGTTTCCGGGCACCGACTGCGACACGGCCATCGCCTCCGCCGTGGGCGAGGACCTGCTGGCCAGCTTCGATGCCGAGGAGGTCGCCATGCAGATGCTGGGCGACAGCATCTACACCAACCCGCTGATGCTGGGCTACACCTGGCAAAAGGGCCGCGTGCCGCTGTCGCATGCCGCGCTCATGCGCGCCATGGAGTTGAACGGCGTGCAGGTGGACAACAACAAGGCCGCCTTCGAATGGGGCCGCCGCTGCGCCCATGACCTGGCCGCGGTGCAGGCCCTGTTCAAGGCCGCGCAGGTGATCCAGTTCGTCAAGAAGCCCGGGCTGGCGGAACTGGTGGCCAAGCGCGAGCAGTTCCTCACGGGCTACCAGAACGCGGCCTATGCGGCCGAGTACAAGGCCTTCGTGGAGAAGGTGCAGGCCGCCGAGGCGCGCACCGGCGGCAAGGGCACGCGCCTGTCCGAGGCCGTGGCCCGCTACCTGTTCAAGCTCATGGCGTACAAGGACGAGTACGAGGTCGCGCGCCTGCACACCGACGCCGCGTTCACCGCGAAGATCGAGGGCATGTTCGAAGGCGACTACAAGCTCGTGCACCACCTGGCGCCCCCGCTGACCGCGAAGAAGAACGACAAGGGCGAACTGCTCAAGCAGCCCTTCGGCCCGTGGATGCGCAAGGCCTTCGGCGTGCTCGCCAGGCTCAAGGGCCTGCGCGGCACGGCGCTCGATCCGTTCGGCCGCACCGAGGAGCGCCGCACCGAGCGCGCCCTGATCGCCGAGTACCGCGCCTGCATCGACGAGCTGCTGACCGGCCTGACCGCCGACAACCTGCCGCTGGCCGCCGACATCGCCCGCATTCCCGAGGACATCCGGGGCTACGGCCACGTGAAGGAGCGCCACCTGAAGGCCGCGCGCGCCAAGTGGGCGGTGCTGATGAACCAGTGGCGCCACCCGCAGGAGGCGCTGCGCCAGACGGCCTGAGGGGGCGAAAGCCCCTTTCCCCGGCGCGCGAGGGGGAGTGAGGCGCTATTGAAAATATAGCAATATGCCCTAGTGGTTATTGTGCTGGGCGGTGTTTTCATGCCCCATCGAAGGCCGCCCCTTGGGCCGGCCTCGCCACGCCAAGACCCCCGCGGACGCGGGTTTTGGCATGGGCTTTGCCAGGGGGCGCCGCATACAATCGCCTGTTGCCCTCCCGGCTGGCGCTGCGTCGCGCCGTGGGCGGGTGTCTGAAACGACCATCCATTTGAATGGAGCCTGTTGCCGTGTTTATCTCTTCCGCTTTCGCCCAGACCGCCCCTGCTGCCGCCGCCGGTGGCAGCGACATCATGTCCTCCCTGACGGGCATGCTCCCGCTGGTGCTGATGTTCGTGGTCCTGTACTTCGTCATGATCCGCCCCCAGATGAAGCGCCAGAAAGAGCATCGCAACATGATCGAGGCCATCGCCAAGGGCGATGAGGTGGCCACCGCCGGCGGCATCGTCGGCAAGGTCACGCGCCTGTCCGAAGGTTTCCTGCACATCGAGATCGCCTCCGGCGTGGAAGTGCAGATCCAGCGCAGCGCCGTGGCGCAGGTCCTGCCCAAGGGCACGGTCAAGTAAGTCCAAGCGATGGCGCGAGCCGTTCCGATCTGGCGGCCGGCCCTGCGGGCCTGCGCCGCGACCTGAGAGTTAAGAGCGCGATCATGAACCGTTACCCGGTCTGGAAGTACGCGATCCTCGTGATCGCGCTGCTGGTGGGGGCCCTGTACACCCTGCCCAATTTCTTTGGCGAGGCCCCTGCCGTGCAGGTGTCGTCGGCCAAGGCGACGCTGAAGGTCGATGCCGCCGTGCAGCGCCGCGTCGAAGAGGCCCTGAAGGCCGCGGGCGTCGTGCCCGATGCCGTGAGCTTCGATGGCAATTCGGTGCGCGCGCGCTTCGACTCGCCCGACAGCCAGCTCAAGGCCAAGGACGCGATCCAGAAGGCCCTGGTACCCGATCCGGCCGACCCGCCGTACATCGTCGCGCTGAACCTCGTCTCGCGCTCCCCCGACTGGCTCAGCGCGCTGCATGCGCGCCCCATGTACCTGGGGCTGGACCTGCGCGGCGGCGTGCACTTCATGCTGCAGGTGGACATGCAGGCGGCCCTCACCAAGAAGGCCGAATCGCTCGCCGGCGACCTGCGCACCACGCTGCGCGACAAGAACATCCGCCACGGCGGCATCAGCCGCGACGGCCAGGCGGTGGACATCCGCCTGCGCGACGAGGCGACCGCCACGGCCACGCGCAACGTGATCACCGACCAGTTCCCCGACCTGGTGGCCACCAGCAGCCCCGACGGCCAGGGCGTGCGCGTGCGCGCCACCATCAAGCCCGAGGCGCTGCGAAAGGTGCAGGACCAGGCGCTCAAGCAGAACATGACCACGCTGCACAACCGGATCAACGAACTCGGCGTGGCCGAGCCCGTGATCCAGCAGCAGGGCCTGGACCGCATCGTGGTGCAGCTGCCCGGCGTGCAGGACACCGCCAAGGCCAAGGACATCCTGGGCCGCACGGCCACGCTGGAAGTGCGCATGGTCGACGAAAGCGCCGAGGCGCGCTCGGCCGAACTGGGCTCCGGCCCCGTGCCCTTCGGCGACGAAAAGTACCTGGACCGCAACGGCCAGTCCATCATCGTCAAGAAGCAGGTCATCCTCACGGGCGAGAACCTCACCGACGCGCAGCCCGGCTTCGACGGCCAGACGCAGGAGCCTACGGTCAACCTCACGCTCGACGCCAAGGGCGCCCGCATCTTCAAGGACATCACCCGCGAGAACGTGGGCAAGCGCATGGCCATCGTCCTGTTCGAAAAGGGCAAGGGCGAAGTGGTCACGGCCCCCGTGATCCGCAGCGAGATCAGCGGCGGCCGGGTGCAGATCTCCGGACGCATGACCACGGCCGAGGCCAACGACACCTCGCTGCTGCTGCGCGCCGGCTCGCTGGCCGCGCCCATGGACATCATCGAGGAATACACCATCGGCCCGAGCCTGGGCGCCGACAACATCGAGCGCGGCATCCACAGCGTGGTGTGGGGCTTCGTGGCGATCTCGGTCTTCATGTGCATCTACTACGCGCTGTTCGGCGTGATCTCGTCCATCGCGCTGTCGGTGAACGTGCTGATGCTGCTGGCCATCCTGTCGATGCTGCAGGCCACACTGACCCTGCCCGGCATCGCCGCCATGGCGCTGGCGCTGGGTGTGGCCATCGACTCCAACGTGCTGATCAACGAGCGCATCCGCGAGGAACTGCGCGCCGGCGTGTCGCCGCAGGCGGCCATCCACGCGGGCTACGAGCGCGCCTGGGCGACGATTCTCGACTCGAACGTGACCACGCTGATCGCAGGTCTCGCGCTGCTGGCCTTCGGCTCCGGCCCGGTGCGCGGCTTCGCCGTGGTGCACTGCATCGGCATCCTGACCAGCATGTTCTCGGCCGTGTTCTTCTCGCGCGGCCTGGTCAACCTCTGGTACGGCCGCAAGAAGAAGCTCAAGAGCGTGTCCATCGGACAGGTGTGGAAGCCCGAACCCGACAGCACCACGTCCGCCGTGGTCAAGTCCAACTGAAGGAGAGGGACCATGGAATTCTTCCGCATCCGAAAAGACATCCCGTTCATGAAGTACGCGTTGGTTCTCAACGCGATCTCCTTCATCACCTTCGCGCTGGCCGTGTTCTTCCTGATCACGCGGGGGCTGCACCTGTCGGTGGAGTTCACCGGCGGCACGGTCATGGAAGTGGCCTATACGCAGAGCGCCGACATCGGCAAGGTCCGCAGCACCGTGTCCGGGCTGGGCTATTCCGACGTGACCGTGCAGAACTTCGGCACGGCGCGCGACGTGATGATCCGCCTGCCGGTGCAAAAGGGCGTGACCTCGGCGCAGCAAAGCGAGCAGGTCCTGGGCGCCCTCAAGGCGGCCGACCCCGACGTCACGCTGCGCCGCACCGAGTTCGTGGGCCCGCAGGTGGGCGAGGAACTGGTGCACGGCGGCCTCATGGCGCTGGGCATGGTGGTGATCGGCATCGTGATCTACCTGGCCTTCCGCTTCGAGTGGAAGTTCGGCGTGGCGGCGGTGATCGCCAACCTGCACGACGTGGTGATCATCCTGGGCTTCTTCGCGTTTTTCCAATGGGAATTTTCGCTGGCGGTGCTGGCGGGGGTGCTGGCCGTGCTGGGCTACTCGGTGAACGAGTCGGTCGTGATCTTCGACCGGATCCGCGAGGCCTTCCGCAAGTACCGCAAGATGAGCACGCACGAGGTCATCGACCACGCGATCACCAGCACCATGAGCCGCACGATCATCACCCATGCCTCCACGGAGGCCGTGGTGCTGTCGATGTTCTTCTTCGGCGGCCCCAGCCTGCACTACTTCGCGCTGGCGCTGACCATCGGGATTCTGTTCGGCATCTATTCATCGGTGTTCGTGGCGGCCGCCATCGCCATGTGGCTGGGCGTCAAGCGCGAAGACCTGGTGAAGGCGCCGCCCAAGAAGGACGGCGACCCGAACGATCCGAACGCCGGCGCAGCGGTCTGACCGCGACGCCCCGGGGCGCCCCATAATCGACGGCGTATGGAAGAACTCCTCCCCCCCACCGCGCCCCGGCGCCTGGCCCGCCTGGCCCGGCAGCGGTTCGTGGAGGGCCTGGTGGCGGGGCTGCCCGGCCTCGACAACGAACTGCAGGATTTCCTGACCCAGCTCATGGGCCTGACGGCCACGCAGCGCGAGATGCAGACGCGCCGCGACCTGTGGATGCGCTACCAGCAGCGCCACCAGGCCTGGATCGCCGGCTGCACCCGCGCCCTGTCCGAGGCCATGCTGCCCCTGGTCAGCACCACCCGGGGGGCGCTGCCCGCCGGGGGCGGGTTCGAATTGCTCAGCGACGACGTCGTCGAGAACCAGATCATCGCCTCGCGCATGGCGCTCACGGTGATGGAGCACACGGGCAACGCCTTCGACACCCTGCGGCAGTTCATTCAGCACCTGGAAGGCCAGGAGCTGGACGGCCGCGACATCCTGCGCCCCGAAACGGTCTGCCTGCTGTTCGTCGACCAGTGGGTCGAGGCCGGCATGGAGCGGGGCGATCTGCAGACCGCCATCGACCCCCTGCAGCGCCAGCTGGGCGAGCTGGTCTTGCGCGAATACCAGGCCGTCAACGCGTTCTGCACCGAGCAGGGCGTGAAGCCCGACAACGACCTGCGCTCCAAGGTGCGCCGCACGGCGGGAGGCTCGTCCTCTCCCGCGGGCCTGGCGTCGCAGGCCCTGCAGCAATCGGCGCAGGCCTTCGCCCTTGAGTCCGCCCAGGCGAGCATGCACGGCATGCCGTCCCAGGGCGGCATGCCGGCGCCCGGGCGCATGGGCGCGCAGGGAACGGCCTTCGGTGCCGGCATGCAGGCGTTCATGACGCCGCTGGCGCGCGCGCGCCAGCGGGCCCAGGGCGTGATGGGCCAGTTGCGCCGCCTGCTGGTGCAGCCCGCCACGGGCTTCGACATGGTGAATGCGCCGCCGGCCTCCGCCGCGCTGGCGCAGGCCCTGTCGGCCCACCGGGCGCAGGCGCAGACGTACTACAGCGGCGTGGCCACGCTGGTCGAGGACTACAGCCCGGCCGCCGTGGTGCAACTGGTGGGCGCGGTGCGCGAGCGCTCCACCGAACTCAAGGCCAAGGCCTCCACCCCCGGTGAAAAGGCCATCATCGAGGTGGTGGCGCTGATGTTCCAGAGCATCCTGAGCGAAGACCGCATTCCGCCGGCCGTGCGCGTGTGGTTCGCGCGGCTGCAGGTGCCGGTGCTGCGCGTGGCGCTGGCCGAGCCCGAATTCTTCAGCGACGTCGCCCACCCGGCGCGCCGCCTGATCGACCGCCTGGGCGGCGTGGTGATGGGGTTCGACGCCACCGCCATCAACGGCAGCGCGCTGGAAGGCGAGATCCGCCGCGTGGTGCAGGTGATCGAGCAGTACCCCGAAACCGGGCAGCGCGTGTTCCAGCTCGTCTATGACGAGTTCGAGAAATTCCTGGCCAAGTTCCTCACGGCCAAGCAGGCCACCTCCAAGCTCGTCAGCGTGGCGCAGCAGGTCGAGCAGCGCGAGACGCTGGCCATCCAGTACACGATCGAGCTGCGCACCATGCTGCGGGACATGCCGGTGCGCGAGGAGATCCGCGATTTCCTCTTCAAGACCTGGGCCGAGGTGCTGGCCATGTCGGCGGTGCGCGACGGCGCGCAGCACCCGGACACCGTCGCGCTCAAGCGCACGGCGGCCGACCTGGTCTGGGCCGCCAGCGCCAAGCCCCACCGGGCGGATCGCGCCAAGGTCATCCAGAGCCTGCCGCCGCTGCTGCAGCACCTGCGCCAGGGCCTGGCGCTGCTCGGCGTGAACGGGCCGGAGCAGGATGCGCAGGTGAAGGTGCTGACCGACACGCTGGCCGATGCCTTCCTGTCCAAGACGGCCTCCATTCCGCAGGCGCACATCGATGCGATGGCGCGCCGCCTGGCCAATCTGGAGGACTACATCAGCGATGCGACGCTGGGCGAAATGCCGCTCAACGCCGACAACATCGAACTGATGCTGGGCATCGATGCCTCGTCCATCCACGTGATCGCCGACAACGGCGCGCCTGTGGAGCCGGGCATGGTGGCCTGGGCGCAGGAGCTGCAGCCCGGCGCCTGGTTCACGCTGGACCACAACGGCGCCTCGGCCCAGGTGCAGTACGTGTGGCAGAGCCAGCGCAAGCAGCTGCACCTGTTCGCCGCGCCCGATGGCAGCAGCTACCTGCTGCAGCTCAAGCGCCTGGGCGCCTACCTGCAGTCCGGCCTGCTGGTGGCGCAGGAAGAGGAAGCCCTCACGATGCGGGCCACGCGCGACGCGCTGGCCAAGATCGACGCCAACCCGGAACGGTTGCTGGACTGAGCCGGCCGGCCTCGGCGGGCCCGCCGGAATCACAGCCGTCAATCGCCTTCGTCGTCCCCGCCGCCCCGCACCACGCGGCGCACGATGTCGCCGGCAAAGCCCCGCGCGGCCATGAAGCGCATCTGGCGCGCGCGCTCCTGCGGCGTCTCGCCCGGGGCGCCGAAGCGCTGGCGCCACACGGCCTGTGCGCGCTCCAGTTCGGTGGCGCGTAGACGCTCCGCGGTGGCGCGCACCAGGGCGTCGTCCAGCCCCTTGCCGCGCAACTCCTGCACCAGGCGCTGCGTGCCCAGGCGGGCGGCGCGGCGGTTCACCACCGAATCGGCCACGCGCTGCGCGCTGATGAAATCCTTGGCCTGCAGGTCGTCGAGCACGGCGTTCAGGTCGTCGCCCTCCTGCACGTGGCGGGCGAGCTTGGTGGCCAGTTCGGCGCGGGAGTGTTCGCGCTGTGCCAGCAGGCGCAGCGCCCGGCCCTTGAGCGAGAGCGTCGCAAATCCCATGGTGCTATGAAAGTGGAAGCGTCCAGCGCCTGTCAATCAAGCGCTGGAGCCGGGCATGGCCTGCAATCGGCCAGGGCTTACTTCTCGGCCGCTTCCTTGGCCGGGGCGGCGGCGGGGGCTTCCAGGCTGGCGGGCAGCAGGGCGATGCCCAGGCTCTCGCGCACCTTGTTCTCGATCTCACGGGCGAGGTCGGCGTTCTCGCGCAGGAACTCCCGCGAGTTGTCGCGGCCCTGGCCGATCTTCTCGCCGTTGTAGGCGTACCAGGCGCCGCTCTTTTCGATGATCTTCGCGTTCACGCCCATGTCGATGATCTCGCCCTCGCGGCTGATGCCCTCGCCGAAGAGGATGTCGAACTCGGCCGTCTTGAACGGCGGGCTGACCTTGTTCTTCACGACCTTGACCTTGGTCTCGTTGCCCACGGCCTCGTCGCCCTTCTTGATCGTGCCGGTGCGGCGGATGTCCAGGCGCACCGAGGCGTAGAACTTGAGCGCGTTGCCACCGGTGGTGGTTTCGGGGCTGCCGAACATCACGCCGATCTTCATGCGGATCTGGTTGATGAAGATGACCATGCAGTTGGTCTTCTTGATGGTGGCGGTGAGCTTGCGCAGCGCCTGGCTCATCAGGCGGGCCTGCAGGCCGGGCAGGGCATCGCCCATTTCGCCCTCGATTTCGGCCTTGGGAGTGAGCGCGGCGACCGAGTCGATCACGATCAGGTCCACGGCGCCCGAGCGCACGAGGCTGTCCACGATCTCCAGGGCCTGCTCGCCGGTGTCGGGCTGGCTGATCAGCAGATCGGACAGCTGCACGCCGAGCTTCTGGGCGTATTGCACGTCGAGCGCGTGTTCGGCATCGACGAAGGCGCACTGGCCGCCCTGCTTTTGCATCTCGGCGATCACCTGCAGCGTGAGCGTGGTCTTGCCGGACGATTCCGGGCCGTAGATCTCGACCACGCGGCCGCGGGGCAGGCCGCCCACGCCCAGCGCGATATCCAGGCCCAGCGAGCCGGTGGAGACGACCTGGATGTCCTCGATCACCTCGCCTTCGCCCAGGCGCATGATCGTGCCCTTGCCGAACTGCTTCTCGATCTGGGCCAGCGCGGCCTGGAGGGCCTTGGCCTTTTCAGTGTTGACGGGCTGGGCGGGGTGGGTCCCCTTGACGGCGAAGTCCATGGAAAGTCCTTGAAAAACAATGGGTTGGGGTGTCTCTGTCCGGCTGTGGGTAGTCACAGGCTGGATGCTTGAACAGTAGTTTATGCGAGCCGTCTCGGCGCGTAAACGGTGTTTTAAGTCAGTTTCCCTGACAATGTGCCATGGCCGAAACCCCACCCTTTCCCCCCCTCGACGACGGCTGGCGCCAGACCCACCTGGGCCGCCTGCTCGGGCATGCCATGCGCCGGTTCGATGCCCGGGTGCTCGAACTCATGGCCCACAACGTGGAAGTGCCGCTGGCGCTTTCCAACCTCGCCGCGCGCGATCAGGTGAGTGCGGCGCACGTCCACATCACGCGCCACCTTTCGCTGGATGGCGACCGGCTGACCGATCTGGCGCAGCGGGCCGGCATGACGAAGCAGTCCATGGCCGATCTGGTGGACCAGTGCGCTGCCTGGGGCCTGGTGGTTCGGGAACCGGACCCACGCGATGCCCGGGCGCGCCGGGTCTGCTTTACCGCTGCGGGACTGGCGTGGCTGCAGGCATTCCGCGACGCGGTGGCCCAGGCGGAGGCGGAGTTCCGCATGGCGGTGGGCGACGAGGTCGCCACGGTGGTTGCGATCGGGCTGGAAGCGTATGCGGGAGGTGACGGGCTGTCAGGTTGAAAGCTGCAAAAATGATACAGCCGGCATCGCATTTCTGTCATTTCCGCGCTGCGGATGCTGGTTTTAAGCCTGTTCTAAGGTGTCTAAATGTTAATCGAGATACCAAACGCAATAGGTGGTCCTTATCATGAACCTGCACAACCTCCGCATCGGCGCCAAGCTGGCGCTCGCCTTCAGCATCACCACGCTGATCACCGTCGCCCTGGCCTGGATGGCCTGGGGCCAGATGCTCCGCATCAACGCCAGCGCCGAAGACCTGGCCACCAACTGGCTTCCCAGCATCGAGGCCATCGCCAACGTGCGCATCGCCGCCAACCGCCTGCGGCGCACCGAGAGCGAGGCCTTCCTGCCGACGGACCAGAGCAACCTGAACAAGCTCAAGGAAGAACTCAAGGTGCGGCGCCAGCAACTGGCAGAGGCCGAGGCCGTGTATGCGCCGCTGGTCAATCCGGGCGAAGAGCGCAAGGGCTACGAGGCCTATCAGGCCCAGCGCGACCAGTACCTCGCGGTGCAGCGCCGCATGCTGGACCAGCCACTGCAGGCGCACGATGAAACGCTGCGGATCTTCTTCACCGATTCGGAAAAGGGCTTCGATGCCATGGCGTCCACGCTGGGCGAGTTGGCCCGCGTGAACCGCCGCGGCGGTGACTCTGCGCACGACGACGCGGTGGCCACGTTCCACCGCGCGCAGGCCACGCTGCTGGCCCTGCTGATCGCTGCGGTGGCGATCGCCTCGGTGCTGGCCTGGTGGATCACGCGGCACATCACGCGGCCGCTGGCCTCGGCCGTCGGAGTGGCGCGGGGCGTGGCCGCCGGCGACCTGACGATGGACATCGCCGTGCACGGCAAGGACGAATCCGCGCAGCTGATGCAGGCCCTGAGCGACATGCGCGCCAGCCTGGCGAGCGTGGTCGGTGCCGTCCACGGCAGCGCCGAGGGCGTGGCCGCGGCCAGCTCGCAGATCGAGCAGGGCAACCAGGACCTGTCGGCCCGCACCGAACAACAGGCCTCGGCTCTGGAAGAGACCGCCGCATCCATGGAGGAGCTGAGCTCCACCGTGCGCCAGAACGCCGACGGCGCCCAAAAGGCCAGCCAGCTGGCGGCGGACGCGTCCACGGTGGCGCAGCGCAGCGGCGACGCGGTGGAGGTGATGGTGGAGACGATGAAGAGCATCGACGCCGCCTCCCAGCGCATCGCCGACATCATCGGCGTGGTGGACGGCATCGCGTTCCAGACCAACATCCTGGCGCTCAATGCGGCGGTGGAAGCCGCCCGCGCAGGCGAACAGGGCCGCGGCTTCGCCGTGGTGGCCTCCGAGGTGCGCACGCTGGCCCAGCGCAGCGCCGATGCGGCCAAGGAGATCAAGGGCCTGATCGCCACGAGCGTGGAGCGCGTCGGCGAGGGCTCGGCGCAGGCCAACCGCGCGGGCGACACGATGAAGGAAGTGGTGCAGTCCATCCAGCGCGTCGCCACCATCGTGGCGGAGATGAGCATCGCCACGCGCGAGCAGAGCGAAGGCATCGGCCAGGTGGGCGAGGCCGTGGCGCAGATGGACCAGGTCACGCAGCAGAACGCCGCGCTGGTCGAGGAAAGCGCGGCGGCGGCATCGAGCCTGAAGTCGCAAGCCGAGCAACTGGTCGATGCGGTGTCGGTCTTCAAGATCGACGGGGTACATACGGCGGCGGCCGCGTCTTCGGCAACGTCCCGCGCGCGGTCGGTGCCGCTGCCGGCCGGGCGCCTCGCCGCCCACGGCCGCACGCTGCCCCTGCCGGCATAGCACCACCTGCGCGGGGAGGGCGCGGCGCGGGATTTCCCCCACGCGCTCCCCCGCCGCCTGGCGGGGCGGGCCTCTAGAATCGGTCTCCAATGCAGCGGCCCCGCCACCGGCCGCGCTCCCAGGAGACAACCCCCATGCGCATCCTCATTGCCGAAGACGACCAGGTGCTGGCCGACGGGCTGCTGCGCACCCTGCGCGGCTCCGGCGCGGCGGTCGATCACGTGTCCAGCGGCAGCGAAGCCGATGCGGCCCTGATGACCAACCACGCGTTCGACCTGCTGATCCTGGACCTGGGCCTGCCGCGCGTGCACGGGCTGGAAGTGCTCAAGCGCCTGCGCGGACGGGGCTCGGCCCTGCCGGTGCTGATCCTCACCGCCGCGGACAGCGTGGAAGAGCGCGTGAAGGGCCTGGATTTCGGGGCCGACGACTACATGGCCAAGCCCTTCAGCCTGCAGGAGCTCGAGGCGCGCGTGCGCGCCCTCACGCGGCGCGGCATGGGCGGCACGACCAGCGCCATCCGCCACGGCCCGCTGGTGTACGACCAGGCCGGCCGCATGGCCACCATCGACGGCAAGCTGGTGGAGCTGTCGGCGCGCGAACTGGGTCTGCTGGAGGTGCTGCTGCAGCGCGCCGGCCGGCTGGTGTCCAAGGAGCAACTGGTCGAGCGCCTGTGCGAATGGGGCGAAGAGGTGAGCAACAACGCCATCGAGGTGTACATCCACCGCCTGCGCAAGAAGATCGAGCGCGGCCCGATCCGCATCGCCACGGTGCGCGGCCTGGGCTACTGCCTCGAAAAGATCGCCACCTGAATGCTATTGATTTAATAGCGGTATGCCCTAGTGATGATTGCGCTGACGGCCCTTTTGGCTTGAACCCCTCCACCGGCGTCCTGTCTTGAAGATCTTCCAGCGCGAGCAGCGCTCCCTCTTCGGCGAGATCCTGGACTGGATGCTCACGCCGCTCCTGCTGCTGTGGCCCGTGAGCCTGGCACTCACCTGGCTGGTGGCGCAGGGCCTGGCCAACAAGCCCTTCGACCGCGCGCTGGAGTACAACGCCCACGCCCTGGCGCAACTGGTCACGGTGCAGGGCGACAAGGCGCAGTTCAACCTGCCGCAGCCGGCCAGCGAAATCCTGCGCGCCGACGAATCCGACATCGTTTACTACCAGGTGGTCTCGCCCACAGGCGAGTTCCTTTCCGGCGAGCGCGACCTGCCGCGCCCGCCGCCGCCCGAGGACGAGCGTCCGCTCTCGGGCGAGGTGCGCCTGCGCGATGCCGAACTGCGCGGCATCGAGATCCGCGTGGCGTCCATCTGGGTGCGGGTGCCGCTGCCGGGCGCGCCGGCCGCGCTGGTGCAGGTGGCCGAGACGCGCGAAAAGCGCAGCGTGCTGGCCACGGAAATCATCAAGGGCGTGATGCTGCCGCAGTTCGTGATCCTGCCGCTGGCCGTGCTGCTGGTGTGGCTGGCCCTGGCGCGCGGCATCCAGCCCTTGAGCCTGCTGGAGGAGCGCATCCGCGCCCGCAAGCCCGACGACCTTTCGCCGCTCGACCACAAGGCGGTGCCGCTGGAGGTGGCGCCGCTGGTGGATTCGGTGAACGACCTGCTGGGCCGGCTCAGCGACTCACTGGCCACGCAAAAGCGCTTTCTGGCCGATGCGGCGCACCAGCTCAAGACGCCGCTGGCCGGGCTGCGCATGCAGGCCGACCTGGCGCAGCGCGAAGGCACCAGCACCGAGGAGTTGAAGCGATCGCTGCAGCAGATCGGCCGCTCCAGCATCCGCGCCACGCACACGGTGAACCAGCTGCTGGCCCTGGCCCGCGCGGAAGGCAGCGGAACGGCCCTGGCGCGCCAGCCGGTGGACCTGGCGCGGCTGGTGATCGAGGTGGTGCGCGACTGCGTGCCGCGTGCCCTGGACAAGCACATCGACCTGGGGTACGAGGGTGCCGAGCCCGGTGCGCCCGGCGTGTGGATGGAGGGCAATCCCACGCTGCTCAAGGAGCTGGCGCGCAACCTGCTGGACAACGCGATCAACTACACGCCCTCGCGGCCCGGGGCGCCGGGGGTCATCACTGCGCGGGTGCTGGCCGACACCTTCGGCCACGTGCTGCTGCTGCAGGTCGAAGATTCCGGCCCCGGCGTGCCGCTGGCCGAGCGCGAGCTGGTGTTCCGCCCGTTCTACCGCGTGCTGGGCAACGACGCGGACGGCTCGGGCCTGGGCCTGCCGATCGTGCTGGAGATCGCGCGCCAGCACAGCGCCACCGTGCAGCTGGAAGACGCGCACCCCGGCCAAGTGCCGCCGGGCGCCCGGTTCAGCGTGCAGTTTCCCGCCCATCCGCCGCTGCCGGCGGCCTGACCGGCCGCGCGCCGCGGCGTGCCGGGAGCGCGACGCCCGTTCAGTGGCTGGTCTCGCTGGCCGCGGCGCCGGCCACAGGCTGGGCGCCCTGGGCGCGGCGCAGTTCGGCCTGGAAGGCGCTGCCGCTGCGCAGGCGCTGGTATTCGGCCAGGCGCTGCGGGCTGGCTTCGTCCACCGCTTCGGAGCGGTCGCTCTCGTTGGCCTGGCCCAGCCCGGCGCGCTGCCACAGGCGGGTGTCGGCCTCCACCGCAGCACGGGTGAGCGTGCTGCGGGTGGCCACTGGCTCGTCGCCGAAACGGTCTTCCTGCGATGGCGCGGCGTGGGCGGCGGACACCGTGGCGCCGGCGAAGGCGATGGTGGCAATGGCGATCAGGTGCTGGGTGTTCATGGCGTTCGTTCCTTGGGCTTGAAAACAGGGGTGACAAAGGGCAGCGCGGGGTGCCTGCCTGACTGCCAGTTTCGGTGTTTCGCCGGGCCGGGTATGTGCGTAAACGCACAGCGGGAGCGCATTGGTCCAGGGCGGCGTGAAAGCGCCGCCCATGAAAAAAGCCCCGGTGCTTCGCGCACGGGGGCTCGGGGGTGTGGCGCGCCGTGGGCGCGCCGGGATGCGCGGGGCATCAGTTCATCGTGGTGCTGGAGGCCATGCCGGCGACGTTGTGGCCGCCGCCGACGCGCTGCACTTCGGCCAGGTACTCGGGGCCGCTGCGTTCGCGCTGGTACTGGGCCAGGCGCATCTGGTAGGCCGGATCGGCATCGGGCGTGCGGTCGGCGGCTTCGAACTGGTTCAGGCCGGCGCGGTTCCACAGGTTCAGATCGGCCACGACTTCAGCGCGGGTCAGTGGCTGGCCCTGCTCGACGGGCTGGGCGCCGAACTGGTCTTCCTGCGACACGGGGGCAGCGGAGGCAGCACCGGCGAAGGCGATGGCGGCGATGGCGATGAGGTGTTTGCGGTTCATGGTAGTGATTCCTTCCTTGGGATCGATTCAACTGGACTGCAGCGCCGGATTGCGTCTGCATGGAAGCCAGTTTGCGCCGCCGGACCCGCTAGGTCTGTGCGAAAACGCACAGTTTTGTGTAGGTCTGTCGCCTACCGGTCCGTGCGCCCAGGGCCGCCGCCGCGTCCGACAGGGCCGCGCTTCCGAGGGAAAAATGCCGCACTGCAACATCGCGTTACGCAGGTGGCCGCATCGGGCGTTGCGCGCCGAAAAACGTCTTGAAACGCGTGTGAAAGCGATTTTCTTGGGCGATAGGCCCCCTCCGGCCCCCCGTGAGGCGCTTATCACTGCCGAGTTGCTACCTCTGCCGGAATGGGCAGATGTTTTCGATGACCATGAAAAGCAGATGTCGGTCGCTGCGACATGTTCATGGATGCGCTCGAACCCCAGGCGATGTGCGCAGAGCGAAGGTCGAAAATATAGAAACGTCGAGCAGGCATCAGCCAGAATGCCGCTTTGAATGCTGGGATTGGGCTCATGGATTCTGTGGTCGACCTACTTGTGCTTTTAACGTTGCATTGGCGAGTGGGCATTTCAACTTTGATCGCACTCGTAGTCGCGGTTTTTTTATCCACGGCGCTGACTGCATTTTCCGGTTGGTTTGGGGTGCCGTTAGTCATTCTTGGTTTTGGCGCAGGCTTGTTGTGGGAAGGCAGCGCCCTATCAAGCACTCGACAGCACGATCACCGCTGAAACTGGCTCCTCATCGCCCCTCCACTTCGACAGAATTCGGCCATCGGCAGCGACCCCGCACGTTGAGTGCGCAAACCATCATGGGTGTCTCTACACAGGGATCAGGCAAATGAGTATCACGTTCCACTTCCCTGACGCTGCAAATCAGCTGACCCACTTCCAGCCTGAATTGCGCGACCTGTTGAGCGGAGCTGCTGCTGAGGTATCGGCCGTTCTTGCGATAGACCGCCTGGATGTGCTGACCTATGCGACGAATGCCGTCATTCCTGAGCTCGGAGTAAACGGGTATGCGGAAGGCCCTCATCTTCTTCACATGAAGATTGATCCGCGCAACAGCAACCTTCCGCGTTGCATGCGAACGGCCGTTCCTGCTCTGTTCGCGCACGAGGTCCACCACTGCGTCAGAGGCCGAACCGTCGGCTATGGCAGCACCTTGAGAGAGGCACTTATTTCAGAAGGCTTGGCGTGTCATTTCGAGGCGCAGGTTTTCGGTCGAATCCCGTTCTATGCCACCGCGCTATCGCCGGTGGAGTCAGACAGGATGAGAACGCGCATGGAGCCCATGCTTGATGCGACTTGGTACGACCATGCCAGTTGGTTTTTCGGGAGCGCAAAGGAGAACATCCCAAGGCATGCTGGTTATGCCGTGGGCTATGCCATCGTGGCGCGGCATCTCGCCAATCACAAGGTGACAGCCAGCGCAGCTGCGGCCACTTGTGCCACCGCCTTCTTTACGGCTTGACCGGCTTGCGGGCCTCGGCTGCGACGCTGCACTTTCGACATATGCAACGCATGTGGAGCGCGCCAGCGGCGGTTGGCCTTTTCCGTCCCGGCAAACTTGCCGATGCCGGGTCGTTCGGATCGCCAACACGGGGTGATTGCTTTCTGGCCCCCGTCTCGGGTTGTCGCCTATCAACCAGCGTCCACGTTCACGGCGGATCAAACCAGGGCCTCGCCGTTGCGGGCGATGGCGCGCCGCCGCCGAAGCGCGGCTCCCCCCACTGCTGCGCGGGATGGGCCACGTACAGCACTTGCAGCGGCGCCGACCGGCCGCGCACGGTGACGGGCTCGGGCGGGCCCAGCGCATCGGCCACGCCCGCCAGGCGCGCGGCCTCCAGCGACAGCACGAGCCGGGCGGCCACCACCTTCGAATGGTCCTGCAGGCGGCTGGCGGTGTTGACGACCTCGCCCACGGCGGTGAACGTGGTCGTGTCCTGAAAGCCCACCTCGCCCACCGCCACCGTGCCGGCGTGCAAACCCATGCCGAAGTCCAGCGGCTGCCCGAACTGGTCGGTGAACGAGGCGCCCCAGGCGTCCATGCGCTGCTCGATGAGGGCGGCCGCGCGCACCGCCTGGGCGCAGGCGGTGGGCAGGTCGGTGTCCAGCCCGAAGATCGCCATCACGCTGTCGCCGATGAACTGGTTGGCCAGGCCGCCGCTGTCGCGCACCGCAGCGCCCACCCGGTCGAAATACTGGTCCAGCACCCAGGCCAGGTCGAAGGGCCACTGCCGCTCGGCCAGGCCCGACCAGCGCCGCAGGTCCACGAACAGCACGGCGACCTGGCGTTCGCGCCCCAGGGGCCGGGCCGCGGCCGCCGCGCCGGGCTGGAACAGCGGCGTCACCGCGATGTCGCCGCGCGGGCGCAACTGGCAGGCCAGCCGCACGCCGGGCGGGGCGTTCACGCGCTGCAGCGTGCGCCGCTCGTCGCGCCGGGGGGCGGGCAGGTGCTCGGCCGGGCCTTGCACGCGCACGCGGCAGGTGGAGCAGCGCGCCCGGCCGCCGCACACCGAGAGGTGGCCGATGCCGTGCTCCCGGCTGGCCTCCAGCACGCTGAAGCCGCGCGGCACCTGCACCGTGCGGTCGGGGTAGCGCAGGCTGATGCGCCCCCGGCCCCCGCGCTCGCGCAGGGCGCCGAAGGCCCAGCGCGCCAGCAGCAGCGCCGCCACCAGCGCGATCCAGCCGGTGCGCAGGCCCTCGGTCAGTGCGCGCGATGCCTGGGCGGCCGGCGCGGACGGCGATGGGGCGCCCAGCGCCGCCCAGGCGATCTCGCGGCCCATGGACACCACGCCGAGCGCCGCCAGCACAGGCAGCAGAACGGCGGCGGCCAGCAGCACCGGCTGCAGGCGCTGCCACCGGGGGCGGATGCGCAGCGCCAGGTGCAGGCCCAGGCAGCCGTGCGTCCAGGCCGCCAGCAGCAGCGCCAGCTGCAGCCAGAGCCCCTCCGGGCTCCAGATGGCCCGCACGATGCGCACGTAGGAAGGCTCCAGCCCGTCGATTTCGCCCAGGTAGCGCGTGCCTGAGAAATGCGCCGCCAGCAACAGCGGCAGCAGCAGCCCGAGCAGCAGGCGCAGCGCCTCCACGGCCGGCATGCGCAGGCTGCGGCGCTGCCACACGGCGGCGCCCGCCATGGCCAGGTGGACGGCCACCGCGCCATAGAGCAGCACGGTGCCCGGCAGCGTGGCCCAGGCGCCATGCACAGCACGCCGCGTGGCTTCGGCCGCGGCCAGCGACACCAGCCCGGTGGCGTGCGTGGCCAGGTGCAGCGCCACATAGAGCCACAGGACCACGCCGCTGGCCCAGCGCAGGTTGCGCGGGGAGGGCATGGTCAGGTGGGGCAGGGGCGCGGGCACGGAAAAAGGCGTGTGGTGGGTCGATGGAATCCGCCCCGGCCGATCAGTGGGGCGGCGCTGAGCATAATGCGGCACCCGGTCGGGCCCACCGGCCTTCCCGCATGCCCTGGCGCCGCCCAGGCCCTCCCTGTTTCTTTCCCGGCCACGGCCTTGCCCGCATGAACGCTCCCCCCGCCCGATCCAGCCTCGCCCTGCGCCGCATTCCCTTGTTCGAGGGTTTGGGCGATGCGTGCCTGGACCGGCTGGCGCAGCAGTGCGACTGGCACCAGCTGCCGGCGCGCAAGCCGCTGCTGTCGCGCGCAGCCGAGGGCGGCGACGTGTTCTTCCTGGTGGCGGGGCGCCTGCGCATCACCACCTATTCGGCCAGCGGCCGGCAGGTCACCTTCCGCGACTGCGAACCGGGCGAGCACATCGGCGTGATCGCGGCCATCGACGGCGGCCCGCGCTCGGCCGACGTCGTGACGCTGGACGCCACCCTGGTGGCCAGCCTCTCGCGCGAAGGGTTCCTGGCCCTGCTGCGCGACGAGCCCCTGGTCGCGCAGCGGGTGATGCACTACCTGGCCTCGCTGGTGCGCCAGTTGTCCGACCGCGTGATCGACCTGAGCACCCTGGGCGTGCACAACCGCCTGCATGCCGAGCTGCTGCGCCTGGCGCGTGCGGCCGGCGTGCAGGGCAACCAGGCCCGCATCGAGCCCGCGCCTGCCCACGCCGAACTGGCCAGCCAGATCAGCACCAACCGCGAGCAGGTCACGCGCGAACTGGGAGTGCTGGTCAAGGCCGGCGTGCTGCAAAAGGACGGCCGCGCGCTGGTGGTCGTCGATGCCGCGCGGCTCGAACGCATGGTGGCCGAGGTGCGCGGGGAGTGACGGGCGGGGCGGGCCCGGTCCGGCCGGCCCCGGTTCATTCAAAGGGTGGCGAGCAGGGCCGCGGGGTCCAGCGCACCGATGTGGCCCGGGGTTTCGAGGTACTTCGCCAGTTCCACGCCCAGCAGCGCATCCAGGTCGCGCAGGAACGCATCGCCCCGCACCGCCGAGGCTCTGGGATCGGGCCCGTGCACGATCGCATGCCCCAGCACGGAGACATTGCCGTCGAAGCGCCGCAGCGGCATGCCGGCCGCCAGGCGCAGCGTGCAAAACGAAATGCCGTGGCGCGCCAGCAGGGCGTCCAGGCGGTCCTGGGTGAAGGCGCAAGACACCACGCCTTCGTTCTTCGCCCCGATGAGCACCACCGTGGCGGCCCCGTCCATGGCCTGCGGGTCGGTCTCGACCGCTTCGCCCAGGTAGGTGCGCAAGAGCAGGTCGAAGGCGTCGCGCCCGGACAAGGCCTGGTACACCTGCGGGCCCACGCCGCCCATCATGCGGCCGTTGACTTCCACCAGGCACGGGCCGTCCTCCGCGTACAGCGTCTCCACGTGAAAGAGGCCGAAGTCCAGGCCCAGGCACCGGCACACGTCGCCCACGTACTGCTCCAGCCGCCGGGCCTGGCGGGGCGCCAGCCCGGAGGGCATCGAATACCCCATCTCCAGCAGGTCGTTGTGCCGGGAGCGGTAGCGGGTGGTGGTGGCAAAGCACTGCAGGCGGCCATTTTTCAGGATGACCTCGGTCGAATGCAGCGAGCCCGTCACGTACTCCTCGACGATGTAGTGGTGGTTGACGATCTGGTTGACCATCGGGTCCGACGCGGCGCGCTCGCGCGCCAGCGCCGCGACGAAGGCATCCCACTGCGCCTCGGTTTGGCAGACCGCCGAGAACTGCTTGCCGAAGCCCCGCGTCGGCTTGACCACCAGCGGCGCGCGGAGGGTGCGGCCCTGGCCGGCCAGTAGCTGCGCCTCGGTCAGCACCTCGTAATGGGGAACGCGCAGGCCCGCGCGGGCCAGTGCGTGGCGGCAGCGGTCCTTGAACACCGCGTCCCGCAGCGCCTGCGGTGCCGGCGTGGGCAGGCCCAGGGCATGCGCCGCCTCGGCCACGGGCAGGATGGCCGCCTCCGAGGTGGTGACGAGCGCGTGGATGGGATGCCGCGTGGCGATGTCCCGCAGTTCGGCCAGCAGCGCGTCCACCGCGATCGTGGGCACGGTCCGGTGCTCGTCCAGGTGCAGCAGGTGGGGGTCGATGCGGCTGCGGTCCCGGGTCGAGATGGCCAGGAACGACGAATCGAGCGGCTCGATCAGGGTGGCCCGGCAGCCGAGCTTCTTCGCGGTTTCGAAGGCCAGCAATCCGGACAGGGTGCTGTCCACGAAGACGACATGTCGTTCGGTCATCGGTTTCTTTCAAGGGAGGGCGCCGGCGGCACGCGGTCCGCTGCCAGCCGCCGGAGAAGGTGGGCCAGGCCGAAGCCCGCCGCGAAGAGCGCCGCCGTGATCGGCATGCCGAACCACTGGACCGAGAAGGCCCCGAAAAAGATGGCCAGCATCATGCCGGCGTACACCAGGGCGTATTGCAGGGTGGCGACCACCGGCATCTGGTCCCGGGGCGTGGCGGCCATGATGTCCGCCTGCAGCCGGAAGAATGCCAGCTCGAACAGGAAGAAGTAGGCGAAGTAGAGCGGGTAGCTCACGGCCGGCGAATGCCACAGGCAGGCGCCCACCATCGCCGCCGCGCAGGCCGGGCAGATGTAGCGCAGGTGGAATGCCTGGCCGCGCCGGCTCTGCACGTAGAAGTACAGCGCGCCCGTCACCGCGGCCAGGCTGGCGACGATCTGCAGCAGCCCGACGTACTGCTGCGACAGGCCCAGGTGGTGCGCCGGCAGGGCCACCCGCGAGATGTTGTAGAAGCCCTGGAAGAAGGCGCCCAACAGCACGAAGCCGACCATGGCCTGGCGCAGTGGCGCAACGTCCCGCAGCATGCGCAGCCCCTGCCACAGGCTGGCCGGTGCGGCCGGTGCCTCCGTGGTGGTGGCTGCGGGCGGGATGAGCCAGGTGCACAGTGCCGCGCAGGCGAACAGCGCCGTGGTGGCGACGGCCGCGCCCAGCGCCGTGATCTGGGTGGGAAAGAAGGCCAGGATGGCGCCCGCCACGGCCCCGGCAATGAACTGCGCGGTCAGCGTCAGGGGCACGGTGAACCGAACCTCTTCGGGCGAGAAGTACCGTTTGATGACGACGATGCGGGCCACCCGCTGCACGGCATCCAGCGCGCCGATCACCGTGGCGCCGAGCAGCACCATGGCCGGCCCCAGGTCGGTGGCCAGGAACAGCGCAAGGCACGCCGCGGCGGCGGCCACGTTGGCCAGGCGCAGGAGCCGGCGCACTTCCATCCGGCCCGTCAACTGGTTCAGCTGGAACGCCAGCAGCACCGGCACCACCATGGGCGCGAAGAGGACGAACTCCGAAACCAGGAGACTGTCCAGATCGCGCAGCGCATGGTGCGCCAGATAGATGTACACCAGCACGCTGGCGGAGATCGACGACAGGTTGATCGCCCACAGCAAGGCCGTGAGCGGGCGCTTGCCGGTGACGGGCGTCATGGGGCAGGGACCGGCTGCGGCATCAGGCGGGCACGGCCTCGTCGATGGCGATGGCCCCTTGCCGGCGCTCGAATTCCTCGCCGTAGCGCCGTCGCTCCCAGGCGTTGAACGAGATGATCAGGATGTCCCGGTGGCCGCCGGCCTCGGTCTTGGGCAGGATGTGCGTGGCGTTGTGCCACATCTGGTCGTCGGCCACGATGATGGCTTCGTTCTCCTGCAGGATGTCTTCGAAGAAGCACGGGCCGCCGCCCGTGGGCATGAGCTGGCTGACCCCGCCGGTGATGTTGTGCCGCGCAAAGATGGCGTTCATCACGAAGTCGTGGCCGTCGCGGTGGGGGCCTTCGGGAACGGTCACGCCCGGGATGTCCGCGTTGGCGAGCACGCGCACCTGGTGCACGTTGATCTGAAACACCTGCCGGGTATCGAGTTGCGCCGCGATCGCGCCCGCCGCCACCTGCGGCGTGGGGTCGAAGCGGATGGGCTCGAACTGGCGCTGCACGCCGCCGACCACGCCGTTGTAGTTCTTCGACTGGATGAAGGGGCGGTGGGGCAGCAGCTCGGTGCGCCACTCGCCGCCCTCGAAACCGATCTTGAATTGCGAGAAGCGGCGGTACCGCTGCTTGCCGCCGGTGTAGGGGTCGAACGCCAGCGTGTCGAATTCGCGCATGGCCTGTTCGGACAGCGGGGGTACGCTGAAGCGTGCGTAATGTTGCTTCTTGAAATCCAAGGTCTCGTCTCCTGGCAGGAAGGTGGGGAAAGGCGGGGTGGGGGGCTCAGGCCGTCAGGGCGTCGCGTTCGAGGCGGCGCTCGATGGCGTTGCGGATGCGGCCCATGGCCTCGTCGATCTCCGGCTCGGTGATGGTGAGCGCGGGCAGGAACCGCATCACGGCCCCGTGGCGCCCGCCGGTCTCGAGGATCACGCCTTGCAGGAAGCACTCGCGCTTGATCGCCTTGGCGAGCGCGCCGTCCAGCACGCCAGGCGTGCCGGCCTCCGGTGCCGAGATGACCTCGGCCCCCACCATGAGGCCGCGGCCGCGGATGTCGCCGATGCAGGGCAGGTCCTCGGCCAGCTCCCGCAGCTTGCGTTGCAGGTAGGCGCCGCGCGATGCGGCGCGCTGGGGAAGGTCCTGGTCGCGCAGGATCTGCATGGTGGCCGCGCCCGCCACCAGGCCGATCTGGTTGCCGCGGAACGTGCCGGCGTGGGCGCCCGGCAGCCATTGGTCGTAGCGGCGGTGGTAGGCCAGCACGGCCAGCGGGAAACCGCCGCCCAGGGCCTTGGACAGCACCACGGCATCGGGAACGATGTTCGCCGCTTCGTACGCGAACATGGTTCCCGTGCGGCCGAAGCCGGTCTGCACTTCGTCGATGACCAGGGGGATGCCGTGGCGGTGCGTGATCTCGCGGAGCTTCCTGAGCCAGCGGGGCGATGCGGGAATGCAGCCACCCTCTCCCTGGACCGCTTCCAGGATGACCAGCGCCGGCTGGGTGATGCCGCTTTCCGGGTCGCGCAGCACGTTGTCCAGGTACTGCAGAGACAGGTCTTCGCCCTGGGTGCCGCCCACGCCGAACGGGCAGCGGCGGTCCGATGGGTAGGGAAAGAAGTGCGTGTGGCCCGGCAGGCCCGGCAACGGGTTCTTCGGGCCGAGGTTGCCCATGAGCGCCAGCGAGCCGGAGGTCATGCCGTGGTAGCCGCCGTGGAAGGCGATGACGCTCTGGCGCCCGGTGGCGATCCGAAAGAGCTTCAGGGCCGCTTCCACGGCGTCCGATCCGGTGGGGCCGCAGAACTGGATGCGGGCCTCGTCCGCGAAGGACGCGGGCAGGGTCTGAAACAGTTGCTCAAGGAACTCCAGCTTGGCCGGGGTCGCGATGTCCAGCCCCTGGAGGATGTGGCCCGACTGCAGGAAGGACTGCACCTGCTCCATCACCTGCGGGTGGTTGTGGCCCAGCGGCAGGGCGCCGGCGCAGGCCAGCAGGTCGATGTATTCGCGCCCCTCCACGTCCCAGACCCTGGAGAGGCTGCCGCGCGCCATCATGCGGTCGAAGGTGCGTGCGTAGGTTCTGGCGTTGGATTCCCGCTGCGCAATGAACCGGATGCCATTGTCGTGCGTGGCTTTCCCTGCCGGTGTTCCCGTGGTTTTCATCGTTCCTCCCGCCCGGTGTGTGCCCGGGTCAAGGCCGGATTCCAGCATGCGTTCGGCGGGGGCACCACTACCCGATTGGGTAGGTGGTGCGGCGGTGTGGGGCGCGGCCCATGGCGCAGAAAGCAGTGTTTGCTATATTTTGTATAGCAAAGAGGGCAATCAGTACTAGGGCATGGCGCCGTTTTTGCTCGAACCCCGGCGCGGGGCGGTTTTCAGTCCGCCCGCGCAGCGTGCGGGCCGGCCGCCGAGTCCAGCAGCCATTGGCGGAACCGGTCCAGCGTGGCCAGCTGCGCGCGGGCCTCGGGGTAGCAGAACCAGTAGCCCAGCGCGCTGGTGTAGCCGCCCTGCGCCAGGGGCTCGGCCACCACGCCCGCGGCGATCTCGTCGTGCACCAGGCATCGCGGCACCAGGGCGACGCCCATGCCCACCGAGACGGCGCGGATCATGCTCTCGAACTGGTCGAACTGCGGGCCGGCCAGCGCATCGAGCCCGGCCACGCCGTGGACCTCGCTCCAGCGCTCCCACGCGTCGGGCACCGACACGTGGCGCAGCAGGGCGCTGCGCACCACGTCGCGCGGGGCCTGCAGAGGCGCGGAGTCGCCCGCGCCGGCGGGCGGTGCGATCAGCGCGACATCATTGCCGGCCAGGTAGTGCGCGCGCGCCCCGGGCCAGTGGCCGTCGCCGAAGAGGATGGAGCAATCCAAGTCGGGGTTGGCGAAGTCGTAGCCGTGCACGAAGGGCACGAAATGCAGCGTGATCTGCGGGTGCTGGTGCTGGAACTGCGGCAGCCGCGGGATCAGCCACTTGGCGGCGAAGGTGGGCAGGGCGGACAGGTGCAGCGCGCCGCCGCCGTCGCTGCTGGTGATGAGCTCCAGCGTGGCCGCCTCCAGCCGGGCGAGCAGCGAGCGCACCGCCTTTTCGTAGCGTTCGCCGGCGGGGGTGAGGGTCAGGCGCTTGCGGCTGCGCTCGAACAGGGCGATGCCCACCCAGCGCTCCAGCTCCTGCACCTGCTTGCTGACCGCGCTCTGCGTCAGGTGCAGGGCCTCGGCCGCGCGGGAGACGCCGCCGAAACGCGCTACCGTGCAAAAGGCCCGCAGCAGGTGCAGCGGGGGGGTGAGTCGGCGCAAGGACATGGCGTTCGGGTTCTTAAAACATTCTCAAATGGAATATTAACAGGCACATCAATTGCTTTTCAATGGGCACCGATTTCGGTAATCTCTGCCATCTTCCGAGGAAAATCTCCATGCAACGCCGTCAATGGATCGCAGCTATGGCTGCCACAACTGTCCTTCCTGGAATGTCTTTCGCGCAAGACAAGCCCCTGCGCATCATCGTGCCCTTCCCGCCCGGCGGCGCCACCGACATCGCCGGCCGCGCCCTGCAGGAGCCGCTGCAGCGCCTGCTGGGCCAGCCCGTGGTGATCGAGAACCGCGCCGGCGCGGGCGGCTCCATCGGCATGGCCGAGGTGGGGCGCGCCGCGGGCGACGGGCTCACGCTGGGCGTGGCCACGCTGTCCACCCACGGCGTGAACCCGGCCGTGTTCTCCAAGCTGCCCTACGACCCCGTCAAGGACTTCGCCGGCGTGACCGAGATCGTCAAGGCTCCCGGGGTGATCGTGGTCAACCCCAAGGTCCTGCCGGTCAAGGACTTCGCCGAGCTGGTGAAGTACCTCAAGGCCAACCCCGGCAAGGTGTCCTACGCCACGCCGGGCAACGGCACCATCGGCCACATGTGGGGCGAGCTGTTCAAGAGCAGCACGGGCACTTCCATGGTGCACATTCCCTACCGCGGTGCCGGCCCGGCGATCAACGACGTGGTGGGCGGGCAGGTACCGGTGTATTTCGACCAGGTGGCCTCGTCGCTGCCGCACGTCAAGTCCGGCAAGCTCAAGGCCCTGGCCGTGTCCTGGCCCGAGCGGCTGGACGTGCTGCCCGAGGTGCCCACCTATGCGCAGCTGGGCTTTCCCCAGGCCAACGAGCCCTCGTGGTTCGGCCTGGTGGCGCCGGCGTCCACCCCCGCCGCCGCCGTGCTGCGCGTGCAGCAGGCCGTGGCCGCGGCCCTGCGGGAGCCGGCGGTGCGCGAGCGCCTGGCCGGGCAGGGGCTCTATGCTTCGGGCACCTCGCCCGCGGACTTCTCGCAGCAGATCGTGCGGGAGATCGACAAGATGAAGAAAGTGGCCGCCTATGCCAAGATCCAGCTCGACTGACCTCGCAGGAGTGCGCCGATGCATGCAGCGCTGCAACTGATCCAACGTCGGCACCGGCTGCAGGCCGCCGAGCCGGGGGCGGCGGGCGCGCCCGCCGTCGCCGCGGCTGCTGCGCCAGCGGCCATGTTCTCCGCCGTGCCCGGCCGCACGGCCCTGGTGCTCGATTCGCCGCACAGCGGCACCACCTACCCCGACGACTTCCGCGCCGCCATCGACCTGCCCACGCTGCGCCGCGCCGAGGACACGCATGTCGAGAAGCTCTACGCCTTCGCCCCCGCGCTGGGCGCGGCCTGGGTGGAGGCGCACTTTCCCCGCATCTACCTGGACGCCAACCGCGACACCACCGAGGTCGATGCCAGCATGTTCGAGGCCGGGTTCGACACCGCGTGGACCGATCCCGTCACCACCGATCCCGTCGTGCTGCAGAAGGTGCGGCTGGGCAAGGGGCTGATCTGGAAGTTCACCGACGAGGGCGTGCCCATCTACGACCGGCCGCTCTCCGTGGCCGAGGCGCGCGCACGCATCGACCGCTGCTGGCGCCCCTACCACGCGGCCGTGGCCCGGGCGATCGACCAAGCCCATGCGCGCCACGGCTACAGCATCCACATCAACTGCCACTCCATGCCCGCCGTGGCCGCCAGCCACGCCACGCTGCACCCGGGCCTGCACCATGCGGACTTCGTGATCGGCGACCGCGACGGCACCACCGCCAGCCCGGCGCTGTCGCAGGCGATCTGCGCCTTTCTGCGCGAGCGCGGCTACAGCGTGGACTACAACCACCCCTACAAGGGCGTGGAGCTGGTGCGCCGCTACGGCCACCCGGCGGCGCACCGCCACAGCATCCAGGTGGAGATCAACCGCAAGCTCTACATGGACGAGCGCACGCTGGCCATCGAGCCGGCAGGTTTCGCGCGGCTGCAGTCCGATCTGCGCGCGCTGGTGGAGTGGCTGCTGGCGACCGATCCGCGGCAGTAAGGCGGCATTGACGCGGCATTGAAAGCGGCAGGGGCGCGCTGCGCTTTTTTGCAAAAGGGGAAGCGGCGCGGCTTGCGCGCGGCTCGCTTCGCATGGCGTGCATTGCATTCGCATTCCGGGCGGAGCGGAGCCGGCCGACTTCGTAGATTGCGGGTCCACTGGCCCGTCCCGCGGGCCTGCCCACCCCCTGCCCGCGACGCGCTCGCCGCGTGTCCGCCCTGCCATGCCATCGCTTTCCACCCTGTTCAAACAGGAGCCGTTCACGCACCGCTCCGAAGCCCCGCCCCCCGCTGCGGTGCCATCGCCCCCCTCGCGCTCCACGCCGGCCTATGCCGACACGCACGCCCAGGCACTGCGATCGCGCGCGGCGGCCGCTGCATCGGGGGCGATACCGCCCCGCGCAGCGTCCTTCGACACGGTTCGGTGGAAGCAGGAGCTGCAACGCTGGTGCGACGCCGATCCGCACCGGGCCGTGTCGGGCCACCATGGGCTGTTCGGGCGCCTGCGGGCGCTGGGGCGCAAGGCCAGGGCGGAGAAGGCGGACGATGGCCTTCCCCTGCTCGCGGAGCGCCGGGAGGTGGCGATGCAGCGCTTGCTCGCCTGCCATGCGCAAAGCGCCAATGGCCGCACGCTCGATCTGAGCGGGCTGGGACTCTCCAGCCTGCCGCCGGGCCTGGAACGGCTGGCGCATCTGGAGGCGCTGGACCTGTCGAACAACACCGGCCTGCAATCCCTGCCCGAAGGGCTGGCCGGGTGCCGCAACCTGCGCAGCCTCACGGCCTGCAACGGCTTTGTCAGCCACGTGCCGCCCTCCCTGTTCCAGTTGCCGAACCTCGAAACGCTCGATCTGTCGGCCAACCCTTTTCTCAACGCACTGCCGCAGGCCATGGCGCAAGCCCCCCGCCTGCGGGAGCTGCGCGTGCCGCATTGCGACGTGAGCCACCTGCCGCCGGGCATGGCGGACATGCCGGCGCTGCGGACCGTGGATGTGTCGCACAACCGCGGCCTGCATACGCTGCCGCCCGGCCTGCGCGAGAGCCACGTTGCCCTCGCACTGCAGGGCACGCCGGTGGCGCTCACGGACCGCTTGCTGCAGACCGTGCCATGGACCTCCGAGCAGCGCGCTGCGCTGGAAACCCGTGTGGGACCACTGTCGAGCGCCTGGCGGGCTTGTGAGCCCTTGCTGCGGGACGGCAGCGCATCGCGTGCAGCGATGGATCAGGCGCGAAATGCGCTCTCTCAGGCGTTGCGCATTGACGGCGCGGACACCGAAGCCGCCTGGGCCGATGCGGACGCGGCCGTGCGGGGCTGGCTGAGCCAGGGCCTGCCGATCACGACCGAGCGCCTGCAGGAGATCAGCTGGCGCCTGAACGGCCGCCCCGCCGGCGGGGCGCAGCTGCGGGCAATGGAGTTCCAGCGCATCCCGGCCGATGCGCAGGGCCTCACCGCCAGCCACCTCGACTATCCCCCGGTCCTCGCACTGCCCGGCCATCTCGCGGCGCTGGACACCTGGCTGGCCCAGGGCGACGGGCCGGCTTCTCCGCTGGCGGCCATGGAGCGGGCCGCGCTGCTGTACCGGGCGGTGGAGAGCCTGCGCCCCTTCGAGGAGGGCAATGGCCCGGCCGCGCTGATGGCGATGGACTGGGCCCTGCAGCAGCATGGGTTGCCGCCCGTCGCGCTGGACGCCGAAGCCATGACCGGGCAGGTGGCGACGGACGGGACGGTGGCCGACGGCGCGTTGACCGATGCCGCGGTCTTCGCCTCGGCCCCAGCCGGCGGCGTGCCTCATGCGCTTTTCGACGCCGTGATGCAGGGGATGGAGGAAGCCCTTTGCACCCTGCTGCCGCGCTGAAATTTCGCATGCGCGGCCAAGGCATCGCATTCGCACCACGGCGCGAGGGGCCCGGTCCGTAGATTGGATGCATCCCGTCGCAATTGGACGGGTTTGCTCCATCACCAACCCTTTCACCACGCGTTTGCCCGCGTGCCCATGCCATGAACGCGACCACCGACGTCCTTGCCCGCGTACCCCACAGCCCCGGTGCCGAGGGCAGCGCCGCGACCAGCGAGGGCGCATCGGCCTTCCGCTTCCTGCGCCGCCACCATGCAGCCCAGGGGCACGGCGCTGCCCGGGCCGCCGGCCGCGCTGGCAACGAAACCCCCGAAATGGAGCGCTGGATGCGCGAACTGCAGGAATGGTGCGATGCCGATCCCAACCGGCCGCCGCCCCGCCAGCAGGGCCTGTGGGCCCGCATGCTCGGCCGCCTGCGCACCCCCGAAGCGGACCTGGACGACGAAGGCGAAACCGCCGCCACGTTCGCCGAACGCCGCCAGGAGGCGGTCAGGCGCGTGCTGGCCTGCCACGCCCTGGGCGAGGAGGGCTGGCAACTGGACCTGCGCGTGCTGCGCCTGTCCTCCCTGCCGCCCGGGCTGGACCGCCTGCGTCATCTCAAGCACCTGGACGTGTCGGACAACACGGGCTTTCACCGCCTGCCCGAGACCCTGGCGCTGTGCCGGGGGCTGCGCACCCTCACGGCGCGCAACTGCGTGGTCACCGAAGTGCCGCAGGCGCTGGCCTGGCTGCAGCACCTCGAAATGCTGGACCTGTCGGCCAACTTCAGCCTGCGCGAGCTGCCCGAATCGCTGGCGCAGGCGCCGCGGCTGGCGACCGTGATCCTCACGCATTGCGGCCTGCAGAACGTGCCCGAGGCCATGGCCCGCATGCCCGTGCTGCAGCTGCTGGACCTGTCGCACAACCTGCAGCTGCACAACGTGCCGGCCGCCGTGCGGGACCATCCCGCCGTCGATCTGACGGGCACGCCCGTGGCGCTGCTGTCCAACCTGCTGCAGGCCCCCCGCTGGAACCCGCCGCAGCAGGCGCGCCTGGCCGCGCGGCTGGACGGCGTGGCCGTCGGCTGGCAGGAATGCCTGGGCGTGCTGCGCAAGAATGCGGGCCTGCGCGCCGAGGTGAACGCCTGGCGCAGCGGCCTGTCGCTGGTGCTGCGCACCGATGGCGTGGGCACGGAAGACGCCTGGGCCGACGCCGCCCAGGCCGTGGGCACCTGGCTGCATGCGGGCCAGTCCATCACACCCGAGCGGCTGCTGGAGATCGGCTGGCGCCTGAACGGCTGCCCGGCCGGCGGGCCCCGGGCGCGCACGCGCGAATTCCAGCGGCTGGCTGCGGGCACCTCGGGCTCCACCGTCTTCGGCGACCCGGGCGTGCTCGCCCCCCGCTTCCTCACGCCGGGTGCCGGCGAGCAGCGCGCCTATCCCATGGCGGCCTCGCTCACGCGCCACCTGGAAACGCTGTCGGCCTGGATCTCGCCGGCCGATGCGGTCTATCCCGCGCTGACCCGCCTGGAGGCCGTGGAGCGGGCCGCGCGCCTGTACCAGGCCCTGGTCAGCCTGCGCCCCTTCGACGAGGGCAACGGCCCGGCCGCCCTCATGGCCATGGACTGGGCGCTGCAGCAGCACGGCCTGCCGCCCGTGGTGCTGGAGGAGTCGGTGCTGAGCCAGGCCATCGTGTTCGCCGAAGACCTGCCCGCCGAAGGCCCGAATGCCCTGGTGAGCGCCCTGGTCGAAGGCATGGAAGAGCTGGTGCAGACGCTGTGCCCCGGCAGCCTGCGGCTGCTGGCCTGAGCCGGGAGACCAAGCCGGCGTGGCCGGCCGGTCAGCCGCAGGCGCGGAACGGCCGGCTGGCCAGCAGGCCGCGCAACTGCCCTTCCGCCTGGGTGCGCAGGGCCGCGGTGGCGGCCGGCAGGCGCAGCACGTAGCCCGTGGCATCGGTGCGTTCCTGCACCACGCGGGCGGTGCGCACGCCCTGCGTGCCCAGCGTGGCCAGGGCCCGCTCGGCAGCCTCTTCCGTGGAAAAGCGGCCCAGCGACAGGCCCGGCTCCAGCGCCGCGCCCGGCCGGTCGTACGGCACCTTGCGGGCGCGCAGCTCGGCGCGTTTCTTCTCCAGCGTGTCCTCGTCGGCGAAGCGGCCCATGTAGACCATCCAGCGGCCGGTGAGCGAGATCGGCTCCAGCGTCCAGCTGCCCGCCGGCAGGCCGGCCGTGGCGGTGCGCAGCGCATCGAGCTGCCCCTTCTCGAACGTGCCCGCCTGCAGGCAGGGCGCGGGCTCGGCGGCGGCCACGGGTGGGGCCGATGCGGGCGCGGCCTCGCTGGTGCTGGGTGCGGGAGTGGAGGCGGGAGCGGGCGGGGTGGCGGGGGCCGCAGGCGCTTCGCCCCCGTTCGCGTTTGCGTTGGGGGTGGTGCCCGCTCCGTTGGCTCGGCCCAGGCGCAGGTTCTCGGGCTGGATCTGCTGCTCCAGGCGCTGGGGCTCGGACTGCTCGGGCGGTGCCCAGCCCCAGGAGCGCAGCAGCCCCTGCGCCCACGCGTAGTAGCCGGCATTGGCCAGCAGCAGAACCAGGACGGCGGCGCGCAGCATGGGTGGGCCTTTCTCGGTCAGCGGGGCGCCGACGGGCCGGCGGGCCGCACGCTGATCTCGGAGCTGGTCACGGCCTGCATGCCCTGCGCGGTGTGCACCAGCAGCGCGCCATCCTCGCCCACGCCATGGGCCGTGCCCGTGGTGCCATCGCTCAGCGTCACCGCGCGGCCGTTCAGCACGTCGCGCTGGTGGAACCGGGCCTGCACTGGCGCGAAGCCATAGGCCTCGAAGGATTGCAGCATGGCGACCAGCGGCGCGGCGATGCGCTGCAGCGCCGTGGGCGCATCCAGGCCGGGCTCCACGTCCTGCAGGCTGCCGGGCGGGGTGTTCATGCCGTCCGCCTGCGGCGGCTGCACGTTGATGCCGATGCCGGCCACCACGTAGCGCGTGGCGGGGGCGGCATGCGCTTCCCAGCCGGGCGCGACGAGGCTCGCCGTCTCCACCAGGATGCCGGCCAGCTTGCGATCACCGTCCAGCCACAGGTCGTTGGGCCATTTGAGGCCGATGCGCGCGGCACCCGCCAGCGGCGTGGGCTGCAGGCTCTCGGCCACGCTCACCCCCACGGCGAGCGACAGGCCCGACCAGTCGGCCGGCGCCAGCGGCATGCCCAGCGAGAACATGAGCGCATCGCCCACCGCGCCACGCCAGGGCCGGCCCAGCCGCCCGCGGCCGGCGGTCTGCAGCTCGGCCACGAGCAGTGTGGGCTCGGCCAGGCCCGCGCGGGCGCGGCGCATGAGTTCGGTGTTGGTGGAGTCGATGCTCGGCAGCACCTCCACGGTGAAGCCCGGCAGCACGGGGGCCACGGCTTCCCAGATGGCCTCGGCGGGCCAGCGGATGGGGGCGTCGGGGGAGCGGCCGGTCACCGGCGGGGGCTCCGCGCCTGGCGGCCCGGCGGGGGCGGCGCGGCGGTTTCGGTGGTAGGCGATGCCTTGTTGGCCTTGCGGGAGCCCTGGCCGCGCTTCGCTTCGTTGCCGGCCTTGTTCGCCTTGGCCGGCTTTTCAGGCGCCATGCCCGGCGGCGCCCAGCCGCGCTTGGGCGCCAGCAGCGTGCCCCGGCAGTTGGCGCTGCCGCACCAGCAGGGGTATTCGGCCTTGAGCTTGGGGGTGTAGCGCTCTTCGATGATGAGGCCGTAGTCGTAGTTCAGCTCGTCGCCCGCGGCGATGTTGCGCAGTGCGGTGATGAAGATCCGGCCGCCGCGCTCGTCGGCGAAGCAGTTGGGGTCGCAGCTGTGGTTGATCCAGCGCGATGAATTGCCGCCGAACTTTGCGTCGATCACGTGGTCTTCATCCACGTGGAAGTAAAAGGTATGGTTGGGCTGCGCGGGATCGTGCGGGTGCCGGTCCTGGGCCTCCTGCCAGCTGATGACCTCGCCCGTGTACTCGATGAGCACTTCGCCTTCGGCGATATCCTGCACGGCGAAGACGCCCTTGCCATGCACGCCCGAGCGCCGGGTCTGGAGGCGGCGCCCCGGTGCGGACGGGGGGGCTGCGGGCGATGCGGTGCGGGGCATGGCAAAACTCTGTTAGTTTGAATAGGCACACAGGCGCGTGCGCGTGTACGCGTGTGAGAAGCGGATTGTAGAAGCGCCTTTCAACGGCGAAACCCACAACATGACCAAGACACTGGTAATTGCAGAAAAACCCTCGGTGGCCCAGGACATCGTGCGCGCGCTCACCCCCGTGGCGGGCAAGTTCGACAAGCACGAGGACCATTTCGAGAACGACCGCTACGTGGTCACCAGCGCGGTGGGCCACCTGGTGGAGATCCAGGCGCCCGAGGAATTCGACGTCAAGCGCGGCAAGTGGAGCTTCGCCCACCTGCCCGTGATCCCGCCGTATTTCGACCTCAAGCCCGTGGACAAGACCAAGAGCCGCCTGTCGGCCGTGGTGCGGCAGGCCAAGCGCAAGGACGTCACCCAGCTCATCAACGCCTGCGACGCGGGCCGCGAGGGCGAGCTGATCTTCCGGCTGATCGAGCAGTACGCCGGCGGCTCCAAGCCCGACGGCAAGGGACTGGGCAAGCCGGTCAAGCGCCTGTGGCTGCAGTCGATGACGCCGCAGGCCATCCGCGACGGCTTCGAGGCGCTGCGCTCCGAGCAGCAGATGCAGGGCCTGGCCCACGCCGCGCGCAGCCGCTCCGAGGCCGACTGGCTGGTGGGCATCAACGGCACGCGGGCCATGACGGCCTTCAACTCGCGCGACGGCGGGTTCTTCCTCACCACCGTGGGCCGGGTGCAGACGCCCACGCTTTCGCTGGTGGTCGAGCGCGAGGAAAAGATCCGCAAGTTCGTGAGCCGCGACTATTGGGAAGTGCACGCGGGCTTCCATGCCGAGGCGGGCGAGTACCTGGGCAAGTGGTTCAACCCCCAGTGGAAGAAGAGCGAAGACCCCGAGGCGAAGGCCGACCGGATCTGGAACCATGCCGACGCCGTGGCCATCGCCGATGCGGTGCGCGGCAAGGCGGCCAGCGTCACCGAGGAATCCAAGCCCACTTCGCAGTCCTCGCCCCTGCTGTTCGACCTGACCAGCCTGCAGCGCGAGGCCAACGGCAAGTTCGGCTTCAGCGCCAAGACCACGCTGGCCCTGGCGCAAAGCCTGTACGAGCGCCACAAGGCCCTGACCTACCCGCGGACCGACTCGCGCGCCCTGCCCGAGGACTACCTGCCCGTGGCGCGCGACACCTTCGGCATGCTGGCCACGAGCGGCATGCGCCACCTGGCGCCCTTTGCACAGCAGGCGCTGGACGGCAACTATGTGAAGCCCAACAAGCGCATCTTCGACAACAGCAAGGTCAGCGATCACTTCGCCATCATCCCCACGCTGCAGGCCCCGAGCGGGCTGTCCGAGGCCGAGCAGAAGCTGTACGACCTGGTGGTGCGCCGCTTCATGGCGGTGTTCTTCCCGAGTGCTGAATACATGGTCACCACGCGGATCAGTCAAGTGGTCAACCACCATTTCAAGACCGAGGGCAAGGTGCTGGTGCGGCCCGGCTGGCTGGCCATCTACGGCAAGGAAGCCGCCGACGAGGTGGAGGGCGCCAAGGAAGGCGACAAGGGCCAGAACCTCGTGCCCGTGCAGCCCGGCGAGATGGTGCGCACCGACTTCGTGGAGCCCAAGGGCCTCAAGACCAAGCCGCCCGCGCGCTACTCCGAAGCCACGCTGCTGGGCGCCATGGAAAGCGCGGGCAAGCAGATCGACGATGAGGAACTGCGCTCGGCCATGCAGGAAAAGGGCCTGGGCACCCCGGCCACGCGCGCGGCCATCATCGAAGGGCTGCTGACCGAAAAGTACATGCTGCGCGAGGGCCGCGAACTGATCCCCACGGCCAAGGCCTTCCAGCTGATGACCTTGCTGCGCGGGCTGGAGGTCGAGGAACTGTGCCGAGCCGACCTCACGGGCGACTGGGAGTTCAAGCTCTCGCAGATGGAAAAGGGCCTGCTCAGCCGCGAGGCCTTCATGGCCGACATCGCCCGGATGACCGAGCGCATGGTCAAGAAGGCCAAGGAATACGACCGCGACACCATTCCCGGCGACTACGCCACGCTCTCCGCGCCGTGCCCCAACTGCGGCGGCGTGGTGAAAGAGAACTACCGCCGCTACGCCTGCGTGGGCAAGGCCGGCGACGGCTCGGACGCCTGCGGCTTCTCGTTCGGCAAGTCGCCGGCCGGCCGCACCTTCGAGACCGCCGAGGCCGACCAGCTGCTGCGCGACAAGAAGATCGGCCCGCTGGAGGGCTTTCGCTCCAAGGCCGGCTGGCCCTTCACGGCCGAGGTGGGCATCGTCTATGACGACGAGGCGCACAACTACAAGCTGGAGTTCGACTTCGGCGACGACAAGAACGCCGAGGAATCGGGCGAGCTGGTCGATTTCTCGGAGCAGGAAAGCCTGGGCGCCTGCCCCGTGTGCGGCGCGCCCGTGTACGAGCACGGCAGCAACTACGTGTGCAGCAAGGCCGCGCCCACGGCGGCGCAGCCCACGCCCAGCTGCACCTTCAAGAGCGGCAAGATCATCCTGCAGCAGCCCGTGGAGCGCGCGCAGATGAGCAAGCTGCTGGCCACCGGCAAGACCGATCTGCTCGACAAGTTCGTGAGCATGCGCACGCGCCGGGCGTTCAAGGCGTTCCTCGCCTGGGACAAGGAGGCGGGCAAGGTGAACTTCGAGTTCGAGCAGCGCGAGAGCAAATTCCCGCCGCGCAAGACGTTCGCTGCAAAGGCCGGTGCAGGCGCGGCCGCCAAGACGTCGGCCGCGGCCAAGAAGGCTGCAAAGCCTGCCGCCAAGACCGCTGCCAAAGCCGCCGCCAAGAAGGCCCCGGCCGCACCCAAGGCGCCGCGCAAGCCCGCGGCCGGCAAGGCCCCGAGCGCCGCATTGGCGGCGGTGATCGGGCCGGAACCGGTCGCCCGGCCCGAGGCCGTGAAGAAGATGTGGGACTACATCAAGGCCAACGGCCTGCAGGATGCCACCAACAAGCGCGCCATCAACGCCGACGCCAAGCTGCGCCCCGTGTTCGGCAAGGACCAGGTCACCATGTTCGAGCTGGCCGGCATCCTGGGCAAGCATTTGGGGGGCGAGGCATGAACGCGCTCGCCCGCTTCGCCCGCTTCCTGGCGGCCCTGGTCTTCGTGGGCCTGCTGGCCGGCTGCGCGGGCGGCGAGCCGTCCGAGGCGCCGTCGCGCGGAACGCATGGCATCGGCGGGCAGGGCTCGAACGGTGTCACTGTCTTTGGCGAAATCGACGTGAGCGCCGAGCGCCGGCGCTGAGGCCTTCGCGCCCTGCGCCCGCGCCGTGGCCCTGCCTGAAAAGAATCCCTTGGCGACCACTACCCCCACCGTTCCCCTTTTCCAGGCCAGGCAGATCGACCCCACGGCCGAGCAGCTGGCGATCCAGCAGTCCGCCGAGCGCACGCTGGTCATCGAGGCCAACGCCGGCGCGGCCAAGACCACCACGCTCGCCCTGCGCATGGGGCAGGCCTGGGCGCGCGGCGTGGCGCCCGAGCGCTGCCTGGCCCTCACGCACACCGCCACCGCCTGCCAGGCGCTGCAGGCCGCGCTGCGCAAGGTCGGCGTGCCCGCGCCCGTGGCGCAGCGCTTTCGCATCGCCACGTTCGATGCCTTCTGCGCCGAAATGCTGGCCGACCAGTACGAGGCCCCCGTGCCGCACCACCGGCACCTGGAGGAACTGCGCCCCTTCGTCTGGCAGGCCGTGCAGCGCGTGGAAGACAACGAGCACGAGCGCTGGCGCGAGGAGTTGCTGCTGCCCACGCTGGGCGACACCGGCTTCGTGGAGGAGTTCCTGGCGACCAGCGTGTGGCTCAAAGGCACGATGAAGGACGAGCTGGAGCGCGAGGGCGGCCCGGCCTCGCCCGAGCACGCGGCCGCCATCGGCGTGGGCTACACGCAGCTCAAGGTGTTCCTGGCCTACGAGCGCATCCGCCGGCGCGAGCTGGCCGACGAGCCGCTGTTTCGCGGCCCCTTCGATGCCACTTACGACCTGGCCCGGCGCCTGCACGGCGGCGACACCGCGGCCAGCCTGCCGCGCTGGCCGCGCGGCGTGCAGGCCGTGCTGGTCGACGAGATGCACGACATGAACGAGGCCGCGTTCCGCGTGCTGCGCGAGCTGCTGGACACCACGCAGTGCACCTTCTGCGGCGTGGGCGACCGCGACCAGGTCATCTACGGCGCCCACGGGGCCGATGCCGCCTTCATGGGCGATGCCATCACCGCGCACACCGGCCGCCCGGTGGCGCGCCTGCGCCTCACGCCCAGCCACCGCTTCGGCAAGAAGCTCGCGGCCAAGGCCGGGCGGCTGGCGGCCAAGCCCTACGACTCGCTCGCCGGGCACGACACCGCGGTGGAGCTGCGGCCCTACGACGATGCCGCGCACTGCGTGGACCTCGTCGCGCAGGCGGCCCAGCAGTGGCGCGCCCGGCCCCGCGCCCGCATGGCGGGCTTTGCCGTGCTGCTGCGCCACTCCAACCAGTCGGTGGGCATCGAGAACCGGCTGCTGGCCGACAACGTGCCCTACACCGTGAGCGGCTTCGACAGCTATCTGCTGCGGCCCGAGGTGCTGTTGGTGCGCGGCCTGCTGGCCGTGGCCACCGACAACTTCGACAGCGTGTCCGAGCCGCGCACGCGCGACAAGCTCATGCGGGCGCTGGTGTTCTTCTGCGGCGCGCGCATCGTCGTGGCCGGGCGCGAGCACGAGTCGCAGCAGGCCCTGCTGGAGGACGCCATCCGCAGCGTGACCGACAACCCGCTGTTCCTGCAGAACTTCTTCACCCACCAGATCGTGGCCAACGTCGAGCCCGCCATGCAGCGGCGCCTGCGCAAGGCCCTGGAGGTGGCGCGCGAGGCGGGCGGCCGGGACACCCTGCCGCGCCTGCTGCAGGCCCTGCAGATCGACGCCGTGATCCGCGAGGTGTTCGTCTCGCGCCAGCGGCGCGAGGACGCCCTCGCCAACCTGGCCGGACTGTGCGAGGCGGCGAAAGGCTTTGCCAGCGCGCGCGCGTATTTCCTGCACCTGAACGCCGCCGAGCAGCGCCAGCGCGAATTGCGCAGTTCCGCCAGCCTGGTCCTTGCCAACATCGAGGACGTCAAGGGCCTGGAGTTCGACCACGTGGTGATCCCGTTCCTGGAGCAGGGCGTGTTCCCCGTGCCGCAGGCTCCCTACGCGCAGGAGAAGAACACCCTCTACGTCGGCATGACCCGGGCGCGCCAGCAGCTCACACTGCTGTGCCACCGCGCGCAGCCGGGCGCCTTTCTGCAACCGCTGGGGTATGCCGCGTCGGCCTGACCACGCCCGGCCCCGGTCCTTTTTCCACACCACGCGAGCGACACCACCATGCAACTGTCCGAACAATGGGTCCTGGTCACCGGCGGTGCCCGGGGCCTGGGCGAATCGATCACCCGGGCGCTGGCGCGCGAAGGCGCCGGCGTGGTCATCAACTACCTGAACAGCGACACGGCCGCCCGCGCCCTGGCCGAAGAACTGGGCCCGCGCGCCATCGCCCTGCAGGCCAACGTGACCGATGCCGCCGCCGTGCAGCGCCTGATCGCCCAGGCGCAAGAGCGCACCGGCCGGCCCATCAGCGCGGTGGTCAACAACGCGCTCGCGCAGTTCCGCTTCGACGGCGACGCGCGCCCGCAGATCGGCGACATCGCCTGGGAGCGCTTTCAGCAGCAGATCGACGGCGCCGTGAAGGGCGCGCTGAACACCCTGCAGGCCGCGCTGCCCGCGATGCGCGCGCAGGGTTTCGGGCGCATCGTGAACGTGGGCACCAACCTGTTCCAGAACCCCGTGGTGCCCTACCACGACTACACCGCCGCCAAGGCCGCGCTGCTGTCGCTCACCCGCACGGCCGCCAACGACCTGGGGCCGCACGGCATCACCGTGAACATGGTGTCGGGCGGCCTGCTGCGCACCACCGACGCCAGCCGCGCCACGCCCGAGGCGGTGTTCGACCTCATCGCCGGCATGACCCCGCTGCGCCGCGTGACCACGCCGGCCGAGTTCGCCGACGCGGTGCTGTTCTTCCTCTCGCCCTGGTCGCGCGCCGTGACCGGGCAGAACCTCATCGTGGACAGCGGCCTGGTGAAGGGCTGAGCGGCCTTGGGGTTACTGCGCGCGGCGCCAGCGCCGCCGCGGGCCCCGGGGGTGTAATGAACGCCCCGGTTCGACGCCTGTTCGATCCCCGTCCGGCCACCCCGGCCGCTCACCCGAGGCCCGCAAAAACCATGACGACGACGCCCTCCGCATCCGGCACCGCCACCGCTCGGTCCATCACCCACCCCATCGCCGCCAAGTGGCCGGCGCGCCACCCCGAGCGGCTGCAGCTGTATTCGCTGCCCACGCCCAACGGCGTGAAGGTCTCCATCCTGCTGGAGGAGCTGGGCCTGCCGTACGAGCCGCACCTGGTGCGCTTCGACACCAACGACCAGTTCTCGCCCGAGTTCCTCTCGCTCAATCCCAACAACAAGATCCCCGCCATCCTCGACCCCGATGGCCCGGGCGGGCGGCCGCTGGCGCTGTTCGAATCGGGCGCCATCCTGGTCTACCTGGCCGAGAAGACCGGCCGCTTCCTGCCGCAGGACCCGGCCGCGCGCTACGAGGCCCTGCAGTGGGTCATGTGGCAGATGAGCGGCGTCGGCCCCATGTTCGGTCAGCTCGGGTTCTTCCATAAATTCGCCGGCAAGGACTACGAGGACAAGCGCCCGCGCGACCGCTACGTGGCCGAGTCCAGGCGCCTGCTGGGCGTGCTGGAGCAGCGCCTGGCCGGGCGCGACTGGATCCTGGGCGATGACTACACCATCGCCGACATCGCCGTCTTTCCGTGGGTGCGCAACCTGGTGGGCTTCTACGAGGCGCGCGAGCTGGTGGACTTCGATGCCTTCCCCCAGGTGCAGCGCGTGCTGGCCGCCTTCCTGGCGCGGCCGGCCGTGGTGCGCGGGCTGGAGATCCCGCAGCGCGGGTGAGGTGCAGGCAGTTTTCTGATGCTATAAAAAGAATAGCTGCATGCCCTAGTCGAATATGCGCTAGAGGCCGATTTTCATCAATCTCCCACCCCAGGGCCAGCGCGGCATGCGCTGGCCCTTTTTGCTTGGGGGGTGGCCTGCCGGGCATGGAAGGCCTGGGGCTTTGGACACCGGCCAACCCATAGGTATTTTTTGCAAACAAACGTAAATTTTCGATGAAATAATGACTTTTCGTTCGCTGTGCCATTGGTGGTAACCCGGGAATCCCGGGGGCCCTCCGCCGATGCGCCGTCCCTCCCATTCCCACCCCTTGCCGTCCCCACCGGACCGCTGGCCCCACCGTGACCTCCATGCGACTTAAAACCAAATTGACCCTGGCCCTGATCCTGATGTGGCTGGGCCTGTTCCTGCTGGGTGCGTGGGCCGCGTTCCATGCGCGCACCGTGGTGACCGAAGAGCGCCAGGCGGCCGTGCACAACGTGGTGGACCTGGGCTACAGCCTGATCGAGAACTACGCCGCCGAGGTGGCTGCGGGCCGCATGGACGTGGCCACTGCCAAGGAGCAGGCGCTGGCGCGCCTGGCCGCGCTGCGATTCGACAACGGCAAGAACTTCCTGTTCGTGATCGATTCGGCGCCGCTGATGCTCATGCACCCCACGGGCAAGAGCCTGATCGGCACCAATGTGGCCGACCGCAAGGACCCGGAAGGCAAGGCCTACTACCGCGAGCTGGCCGACATGGGCAAGAAAAACGGCCAGGGCTTCGTCTCGTACCAGGCGGGGGTGACGCTGCCCAACGGCAACGTGGAGCGACTGGAGAAGGTCACCTTCGTGCGCTATTACGCACCGTGGGACTGGCATGTGATGGCCGGCGTGATGGTGGGCGACATCCAGACCGCCTTCTACAAGACCATCGGCCGGCTGCTCGTCATCGTGCTGCTGGTGGGCGGCGCCATCCACGGCACCATGCTGCTGATCATCCGCAGCGTGACCGGCAGCCTGGGCGGCGAGCCCACGCAGGCCGCCGAGGTGGCCGCGCGCATCGCGGACGGCGACCTCACCGTGGCCGTGGCCGCCTCGGGCAAAAACCCGCACAGCCTGATGCAGGCCATGCACACCATGCAGGCCCGCCTGGCGCAACTGATCGGCAACATCCGCAGCGGGACCGAGGAAATCCGCCACGCCGCGAGCGAGATCGCCTCGGGCAACATGAACCTGTCGTCGCGCACCGAGTCGCAGGCCTCGTCGCTGCAGGAAACCGCGGCCAGCATGGAGCAGCTCACGGGCACCGTGACGCAGAACGCCGAGAACGCCCTGCGCGCGGGCCAACTGGCGAACAACGCATCGAGCATCGCCGAGCGCGGCGGCGCCGTCATGGGCGACGTGGTGGACACCATGCGCGGCATCTCGGAAAGCTCCAGCCGCATCTCCGAGATCATCGCCGTCATCGACTCGATCGCGTTCCAGACCAACATCCTCGCGCTCAACGCGGCCGTCGAGGCGGCCCGCGCGGGCGAGCAGGGCCGGGGCTTCGCCGTGGTGGCCAGCGAGGTGCGCACGCTCGCGCAGCGCAGCGCCCAGGCGGCCAAGGAGATCAAGGGCCTGATCGAAGTGTCCGTCGCCAAGGTGCGCGACGGCTCGGGCCTGGTGGACCGCGCCGGCCACACCATGACCGAGATCGTGGGCGCCGTGCAGCAGGTGCGCACCATCATCGAAGAGATCACCGCCGCCTCGCAGGAGCAGCGCTCGGGCATCGAGCAGGTGAACCAGGCCGTGGCCCAGATCGACCAGGTCACCCAGGAGAACGCGGCGCTCGTCGAGGAATCGGCCGCCGTGGCCAACGCTCTCAACGACCAGGCGCGCCACCTGGCCGAACTGGTGTCGGTGTTCCGCGTGCAGGCCGCGGCTGGGGCCCTGCCTGGTGGCCAGGCGCTGCCCGGCGGCCACGCGCTGCGCCTGGCGTAGCGCATTGGGTAGGGCGCTGCGCCTGGCGTAGCGCATTGGGTGGGGCGCTGCGCGGATCGGCGCAGCCCTGTTCCCGTGGCGCGTTCCCTGCGGGCGCGCTGTCATGGGGTGGTGCGATTGCGGCACCGCCGTCGCAAAAGGATGTATGTGGTGACTGCTGCTGTCGAACGCTTTTTCTTTCAACCCGGCGCGCGCGCCGTGTGGCGCGCCATGGGCGCGCTCGCGCTGGGTGGCGCCCTGCTGGCCCCCGCGGCGGCGCAGGTCACCCGGTTCGAGGTGCTGTCCAGCGAGGCCCCCGCGCTGCAGGCGCGCAGCTTCGGCGAGCGCGGCACCGCGCGCAAGACCGTGGCGCGCGCCACCTTCGCGGTGGACCCGGCCGACCCGCGTAACGCGGGCATTGCCGACATCGCGCTCGCTCCGCGCGACGCGGCGGGCCGCGTCACCGCCGTGGCCGACGTGGTGATCCTGCAGCCCGAGCGCCCCAACGGCACCTTGCTGGTCGAGGTGCCCAACCGGGGCCGCAAGCTCATCGGCCCGGCGTACGACGATGCACCCGCCACCTATGGCCGCCTGCAGCAGGCGTCCGATGCAGGCGCCGGCATCCTGCTGGCGCAGGGCTACACGCTGGCTTGGATCGGCTGGCAGGGCGACCTGCCCGTCTCGGGCGGCACCAAGGGCGCAGCGCTGCTGGGCCTGAACGTGCCCGTGCTCGCCGGCGTGACCGGCCCCTCGCGCGATGAATGGGTGTTCACGCCCAAGCAGGCCGAGGCCGTGCAGACCGTCAAGCTTGCCTACCCGGCGGCCACGCGCGAAGGCGCCCGCCTCACGGTGCGCCCGCGCGCGCAGGACGAGCGCACGCAGCCTGCGGGCCTGGCCTTTCGCTTCGTGGACGACCAGACGCTGGAAATCACCCGCCCTGCCCGCCAGCCGGCCGACGCCATCTACGAGTTCACCTACACCGCGCGCGACCCGCAGGTGATGGGCCTGGGTCTGGCCGCGCTGCGCGACGTGGCCCACTACCTGCGCCACGACGGCAGCGCCGACAACCCGCTCGCGCAGGGCGGCCAGCCGCAGATGCGGCACCTGCTGGGCACCGGCATCTCGCAGTCGGGCCGGGTGCTGCGCGACTTCGTCTACCTGGGCTTCAACGAGTCGGCCGACCACCGGCCCGTGTACGACGGCCTGCTGCTGCAGATTCCCGGCGGGCGCCGCAGCTTCACGAGCGCGCGCTTCGGCCAGCCCGCGCGCAACCCGGGCCCCAACACCGACCACCTGTACCCGGTGGACCAGTTCCCCATGGCCTACGAAGCCAGCACCGATCCGCAGACCGGCCGCACCGACGGCCTGCTGCAGCGCTGCCGCGCCACGGCAAGCTGCCCGCGCATCATGCAGGTGGACTCCGAATACGAAATGTGGGCCTCGCACGCGAGCCAGAGCGTGACCGATGCGCGCGGCCACCACCTGGCCTTGCCGCCCGAGGTGCGCGCCTATCTGGTCGCCGGCACCCAGCACTTTGCCGCGGCCGACGCCGTGGCCAAGCCCCAGCCCGGCTGCCGCCTGCCCACCTCGCCCATCTACCCCGGCCCGCTGATGCGCGCGCTGCTGGCCGGCATGAACGACTGGGTGGCCAGCGGCGCCGAGCCGCCCGCCAGCCGCTACCCCAGCGTGGCCGACGGCACGCTGGTGCGCGCGGGCGACCCGGGGCAGTACCGCGGCATCGCCGCCCTGGGCTACCGGGGCCACGCCGTGCCCTCGTTCCGCACCGATGCGGCCACCGGCCTGCCGCGCGTGCTGGGCGAATACCCCGTGCTCGTGCCCCGCACCGATGCCGACGGCATCGCCGAAGGCGCCGTGCGCCTGCCCGCCGTGGCCGTGCCGCGCGCCACCTACGTGGGCTGGAACGCCAAGACGAGCGACCCCGCCGGCATCTGCACCCAGCTGGGCGCCACGCTGCCGCTGGCCGCCACGCGCGCCGAGCGCCTGGCCAGCGGCGATCCGCGCCCGTCCCTGGCGGAGCGCTACTCCACGCCGGACGCCTACCTAGCCGCCGTGCGCGCCGCCGCCTGGCGCCTGGAGCGCGATCGCCTGCTGCTGCCCGCCGATGCGCAGGCGGCCGTGCGCGAAGCCGAGGCCGGCACGCTGGCGCGCCTGCGCTGAAAAAGCGGCCAGCGCGCCTGGCGGCAGGGACACCGCCTGCCTGCCGGGGGCGGCTGTCGCGGGGTGTCGCTCAACTGTCATGGCCCCGCCATGGCCGGCGCCTAAAGTCAGTGGCTTTGTTTGACCTTGATGAAAGCCCCTGGCATGCACCCCAAGAAATCCTGGATCGCCGCGCTCTGCCTCGCCACGCTGGCGCTCACCGCCTGCGGCGGCAACGACGACGCGCCGCCCGCCCAGCCCCAGGTCATCGCCCACCGCGGCGCCAGCGGCTACCTGCCCGAGCACACCCTGGCCGGCTATGAGCTGGCCATCCGCATGGGTGCCGACTTCATCGAGCCCGACCTGCAGATCACCAAGGACGGCGCCCTCGTCGCCATCCACGACGACACGCTCAACCGCACCACCAACATTTCCACGCTGTTCGCGCAGCGCAACGGCGGCTACAAGGTGGCCGACTTCACCCTCGCGGAAATCCGCACCCTGACCGTGGTGCCCACCGGCACCGGCAAGACCAGCTACCCGGGCTTTGCGCCCAGCGCCGCCAACCCCTTCCAGGTGCCCACCTTCCAGGAAGTGGTGGACTTCGCCAAGAAGCAATCCACCGCCGTGGGCCGCGAAGTGGGCCTGTACCCCGAGGCCAAGCAGGCCGACCCGGTGATGGAAGACGGCATCCTCAAAACGCTGAAGGACAACGGCTACAACGCCGACAGCAAGGTCTACATCCAGTCGTTCAGCGACGCCACGCTGCGCAGCCTGCGCACCAAGCAGACCGCGCAGAACAGCAAGATGCCCCTCATCCTGCTGGGCGTGGCCGCCAAGGCCGCCGATGGCACGCCGCGCATGGGCGTGATCTCCGGCAGCACCGTCACGCAGCTCACCTTCAAGGAAGTGGCCGGCTTCACCGAAGGCATCGGCGTGGTCATCAACACCGCCGCGTACCCGATCACCAAGGACTACATCGACCAGGCCCACGTCGCCGGCCTCAAGGTGCACGGCTGGACCTTCGCCCAGGCGAACGCCGCCACGGCCGCCACCGAGTTCCGCAGCTACCTGGACATGGGCATGGACGGCATGTTCGCCAACTACCCGGACCTGGCGGTGGCGGCGCGCAATGCGTTTGTGAACAAGTAAGCCAGCCGGCTGGTCGCCTTTTGGCAGGCGACCGCCGGCAGCGCGCCGGCCGGTGGCTTGCCCGGCCGCATGGCACCCGCCCTGGGTGCTGAAGACCGGCTCGCCCGTGTGCGGCGGACTCCGCACGGGCGCCAGCCCTCCTGCAGGTACTTGCTGAGTGCTGCCTGCGAGATCAGCGCGACACGCCTGATCCATCGCGTTTTTGGCCCATTTCTTCCCACTCGGCCTCGTATTTGGTTTGCTATTAAATCAATAGCTATACGCCCTAGAAATATATGCGCTGGAGGCCATTTTTTCTCATGGCTCCATCTGCGCGATGACGCTTTACCCCAATGCCATCCCGGGGTTTCCGTCAGTTAGAAATCAGCCACTCCCGCTATAAGCTGCAACAGACAGATACATAAATAGGGAGGGCTGGGGGATGGAATGGCAACCTTGATACCGGCGCTGGGCGCCTGCGCGGGCCGCATGACATCGGGCGAGCGCCGCCTGGCCGAGCGGCTGGAGCAGAAGCTGGAGGACGACTACCTGCTCTGGCGGGACGTGCCAATCGGCCCCAAGCAGACCCGCCCCGACTTCGTGGTGTTGCATCCCCGCCGCGGCGCGCTCATCCTGAAAGTGAAGGACTGGCGCCTGGACACCATCCACAACGCCATGGGGTCACTAAATTAATAAGTATAGGTAAGTATTTTTAAACATCGATAAAATAATCGATTAAAGGAGGTTGACGTGAATATTAAATACACGGATTCTTTTGAAGTCTTAAAGAAAAAGCTTGAATCGTTGGGCGGTGAGTGGAGTGAAGATGGCTTAAAAAAGAAGGTGCTTCGCGTGGATGGTGGGGTGATGAATTGGTTTGAAACCACAGGAACGTTGAGTTTCCAAGGGAAAGAGCCCGGACTTTCCAAGCTAAAGCAGAATGTCCCAAATCTCCTATATCCCACTGAATTTAAAAAACCTTCTTTAGTTAAAGAAAATACTGAGCTATATAAGGCTCCCCCTCCAAAAAAGGAAAAAAGCGTCGAGCAGCTTTATTTGACCGGAAAATTTTCTGAAACTGAAATAGTTATAGGTATTGTTAATGCGGTTGGTACTGAATACCGCCGGGTTTTGGAGCCATTAAAGGATAGGTTGAAGGGGTTTGGTTATCATGCCGAAGAAATTAGAATTTCTACTCTGCTAGCAACTCCATCTGTTGATGATTTGTCTGAGTATGATCGGATCAAGCATTACATGAATGAGGGGAATGCTTGCAGAAAAAATGCTAATAGTAATGCGATTCTGGCGGCCGGTGCAATTGATAAAATTAAAACAGCACGAGTTCCAAAAAGAAAAACCGCTTATATCATCAACTCTTTGAAGCATCCCGATGAGATAGATTTTCTGAGGAGAGTCTATGGCGTTGGGTTTTATTTATTTGGCATTCATGCTGATGAGAGGCGCCGGCTCGAGTATCTGATGAAAGATAAATCGCTGACTCAAACAGAAGCTGTCGAGCTTATACATGTCGATGAAGATGAAAAAATAGAGTACGGCCAAAAAACTAGGGATACTTTCCATCTATCAGATTTTTTTATAAGCCTTGGAAAGAATGATGATCAAGTAAAAAGTACCTTGGAACGGTTTTTGGAATTGCTCTTTTCCAATCCTTTTAGAAATCCGACATTTGATGAATTCGCTATGTTTATGGCATTTAATGCATCGATCAGATCGAGTGATCTCTCTAGGCAAGTTGGTGCTGTAATATCGAGAACAGAACAAATAATTGCGACAGGCGCAAATGACACTCCAAAATCGGGAGGTGGCCAGTATTGGGCTACAGTAAATTCTGATACGGGCGAGGTGACGGATGCCCCTGCAGGAAAAGACTATACGTTGGAAAGAGACTCTAATAAGTCTGCTCAGCAGGAGATTGTGTCGGAAATAGCGAATTCTCTAATAAAAGAGAAATTCGTGGATGAAGTTCAACGTGAGGATATTCAGAAGATTTTAATGCGAAGCACAATTTCTGATTTAACGGAGTTTGGTAGGGTTGTGCATGCTGAGATGGAAGCTATTTTATCTTGCTCAAGAGTTGGAATTTCCACTATGGGGGCTTCTTTGTATTGCACAACCTTTCCTTGTCATAATTGTGCCAAGCATATTATTGATGCTGGCATAAAGCGTGTTGTGTATGTTGAGCCATATCCTAAAAGCAGGGCCCTCGAGCTTCATTCTGATGCCATTACTCTAAAAACTAGTTTCGACTCTCACGATGAAGAAAGGCGTGTTACATTCGAGCCATTCACTGGCGTTGGAGCCAGAAGGTTTTTAGATCTTTTTTCTATAAATTTAGGGGGTGGTGCAAAGTTAAAAAGAAAAGATAAAAATGGTGACACGGTTGAATGGGCAAGGTCGAATGCAGTCGCTCGCACTCCAATGCTTCCGAAATCCTATTTGGATTTGGAGATGTCAGCCTCTGAAGTTTGGATTGAATCTAAAGAAGGATGATTTTTAAATTTAGAGTGAGTCAGGGGTTTTGGTGGGCATGGCGTGTCCCGACGAGTTCATACTGTGTATTCCTACCCCCACTCTTTAATTTAAGAAGCACGCCCCTAAAAATCAAGTCACTAATATCCCGAAGCGCCGTATCCGACGAGCATTTGGCAACGGCAGCCCATTTGGCATTCGTCAGTTTCCCCTCCATCCCATCCAGCACCCGGTTCAAAACCAGCGTCTGCCGCGCATTCATAGGTATCCCTGCGCAACGCTGCCAAAAACTGGCTTTCTCCAGAACATTGGCTAGCAATTCGTCCGCCCCCAGTACGGCACGCAGCAGGCAACCCAGAAACCATTCCAGCCAAGGCGTGACGTCGAGCGGCCCGCGCTGGGTGGTTTCCAGTTGGTCGTAATACGCCTTGCGCTCCCGCTGGATCTGGGCGCTCAGGCTGTAAAAGCGCTGCGCGCTCCCCTCGGCCCGAGCCAAGGCCATGTCGCCCACGGCGCGGCTGATGCGGCCGTTGCCGTCGTCGAAGGGGTGCAGCGTCACCAGCCACAGATGCGCCAGCCCGGCGTGGATCAGGGCATCGCCCGTCGGGGTTGTGTTGAACCATTGCAGGAAGGCGGCCATTTCCACGGGCAACGTGGACGCGGGCGGTGCCTCGTAGTGCACCTTCTCTCGGCCCACGGGGCCGGAAACGACCTGCATGGGGCCGGCGCTGTCGTTTCGCCACGCGCCCACCTGAATGCGCACCCGGCCGCTGTAGCCGGTAGGAAATAGCGCGGCATGCCAGCCGAACAGGCGGTCGGGCGTCAACGGTTGGTCGAAGTGCTGGGTGGCGTCCAGCACCATGTCCACCACGCCATCCACATGGCGGTCCGATGGGGCCAACGCGCCGATGTCCACGCCCAACCGGCGGGCGATGGAAGAGCGCACGGTGTCCTGGTCGAGTGCCTCGCCTTCGATGGCGCTGGTGGTGACGACCTCCTGGGTCAGTGCCTGCAGGGTGGCCTGGTCCCGCTGGGCCAGGCCCACGGCGGCCATGCGGCCGGCCAGATGGCCTTGGGCGCGGTGCACTTCCGCCAAGGGTGCGGCCAAGGCGGCTGCGTCAAATCGCCACTGGGGCCATTCAGGGCGTTGCCAGAGATAGGTGCGGCGGCGGGGGGCTTTGTCTGACCACATGCGGTGATTATTGACCTTATTCGCCGCAAAATGTGCGGCGAATAAGGACTGTATTCACCGCAGTCTCCAGCCACGTATCGGCGTGAGGGGCCTGGGGGAGCATGGCGGGAGGGCCCAGTTCCCGCATGTCGGCATCTTTCAGTGTTAGCTTTTTTAACCGAAGACTGAATGATGGCAATGGCTTATGAATGAAGTTGGAAGCTAATTCCCACCGTATTCACCTTGATCCGTGCAGGAGTCCGCTCCTTCCGCGCCCCATGTGCGCCTTCCCACCCCGCGCTCACACGCGCACCGACGCCCCCGTCGCATAAAACTGCCCACCCGCCACGTAATGCAGCGTGCGCAGTCCTTCCGGCGCTTCGTCGAAGTGCCAGTGCCCTTCCCGGAACACCCGATCGTCCGCCCAGGCAGCGACCACCTCGGCAATGAACAGGTCGTACGCCTGCTGGTTGTGCGGCTCGGGCACCACGCGGCACACCAGCCAGGCCGCGCAGCCCTGCACCAGGGGCGTGGCGTGGCCGGGCGCGTGGAACAACTCCACGCCGTAGTGCTGCAGCTTGTCGGCCCGCGCCTTGGCGCTGTCGGTGCCCACGCCCACGGTGAGCGCGGCCATGGCCTGCGTGGGTAACTGCAGCGCGAACTGGCCGCTGGCTTCCACCAGCTCGCGCGTGCGCGTGGCCTTGTCGATCACCACGGTGACCTTGGGCGGGCTGAAGTCCAGCGCGCAGGCCCAGGCGGCGGCCATCACGTTGTCGGTGCCCGCGTGGTGGGCCGAGACGAGCACGGTCGGGCCGTGGTTGAGCAGGCGGTAGGCCTTGTCGAGCGGGACGGGGGTGAAGTGGGTGGGTGGCATGGCGGGAGGGGCGGCAGGGTGGATGGGGATGGGGATGGGGATGGGGATGGGGATGGGATGGGACTGGGTTGCTGGCAGCGGTTGGCGTGGGGTCGAAACGTGATGCTCTGTTTTTGATAGCGATATGCCCTAGTGTCAATTGCGCTGGTGGCCATTTTGATGCTTGGTTTATCAGCGTGGACGCGGAGGGCTTTCCCCCACCGGCCCGAACCCCTCCGGGGTGTCGCCAAGGCGGCGCGCTGCGCCCGCAGGCGACCCGTGCGCGGGCAGGCGGCCGCTACCATCGTCCGATCCCTTTTTTGCCCGGCGACGGGCGCCACGGAGACAAAAGCCATGTTCAGTCATGTGATGTTGGGTGTGAGCGATCTGGAAGTGTCCAAGCGGTTCTACGACGCGGTGCTCGGCACGTTGGGCATCGCCCCCGGGTCCGCCCACAAGAACCGCTATTTCTACCGCAGCCCCACGGGCACGTTCGCGATCTCCACGCCCATCAACGGCGAGCCGGCCTGCCACGGCAACGGCAGCACCATCGGGTTCACCGTGCAGTCGCCGGAGCAGGCGCAGGCGTTTCACGACGCGGGCGTCGCCCACGGTGGCACGACCTGCGAAGACCCGCCGGGCTTTCGCGAGGGCCCGAGCGGCGCGCTGTACCTGGCGTATCTGCGCGATCCGGACGGCAACAAGCTCTGCGCACTGCATCGGCCGCCCAAGGCGTGAGGCGCTCGCCGCGGGCGGGACGGCTTTCGGCGCGGCAGGCGTCAGCCCGGCGTTGAGGGCGGTTGCTGCGGTGGATGGCCGGTGCCGTCCGCCGGGCCCGCGGGCAGGCCGGCCAGGAATCCCGCGATCCGCTGGGCCACCGCGTCGGGCTGTTCGCGGTGGGGCACGTGCGCCACGCCGGGCAGTATGTCCACACGCGCCGGCCCGGCGGCCCAGCGGGCGATGCGCTCGGGCTGCTCCGTGGAGCCGTATTCGTCGCGCTCCCCATGCAGGGCCAGCACGGGGCAGGTGACGCGCGCCATGGCCTCGGCCAGCGACCAATCGGCAAAACCCGGGTGCAGCCAGGTGTCCACCCACGCGCTCAACACCCAGCGCGCCTGGTCGGCGCCGTGGTAGCGGGCCAGGCGCTCCAGGGCGCCGGGTTGGTTGAACTGCTCCCGCGCCTCGCGGATGCCCTGCAGCGTGCGCTCTTCCACGCAGGCCTGGGCAGCGATGGTGATGAGCGCGTCGCAGTCGCTGCCCGCCGCGCCGCCTGCGTCGTCACCTGGCGTGCCCCGCGTTGCCGCGCAATGGGCCGCCATGCCGCCGCCCACGCTATGCCCCAGCGCCACGAAGCGCTGCACGTTGAAGTGCGCGCGCAGGGCCGGCAGGCTGGTGCGCGCCTCGTCTTCCACGAAGTCCCGCGGCAGCAGGCCCGTGCGCGCGTCGGAGCGGCCGAAGCCCAAGCGGTCGTACGCGATCACCCCGCGGCCTGTCGTGCGGCACAGCACGGCAGGAAATTCGCGCCACAGGTCCACGCAGCCCAGCGAGTCGTGGAAAAGGACGATGGGCGGCGGCGCGGATGCTTCGGGGCAGGGCGCGGGCCCGGCGGCCCAGCGCCGCGCGAACAGGCGGCCGTGCGCGGTGGCGATCCAGTGGTCGGACGGGGCGGGACCAAGTGGTGCGGATAGGGGCGTGGAGGAGGGGGCTGCGCTCATGCCGGCCCATTGTGTCGCGTCCATTCGAATCGGGTGGTGCAGTGCCATGCCGTATCGCCTAAGCCGGACGGCGCTGGCCTGTCCTGCGGCGCACACGGCGGTGGGCATGCAGAGGGCGCGTGGCCGTGGCGATACGGGATACTCGCTGCCACCGTTTTGGCGTCGCCCCCAGCCCCTCCCTTCTTTTCCACTTCCCTGCAAGGACCGCTTTTTTTGAAATCAGCCAGCGCAAGCACCTTCGACGAGGCGTACTACCAGCGCTTCTACTACGACAAGAAGACCAGCGTGGTGGACCCGCAGCACATGGAGCTCCTGGGCACTTTTGTGTGCAGCTACCTCAAGTACCTGCGGGTGCCGGTGCAGCGCGTGCTGGACGTGGGCTGCGGCATCGGGCTGTGGAAGGGCATCGTGGCGCAGCACTTTCCCGCGGCCAGCTACCAGGGCGTGGAGTTCAGCCCCTACCTGTGCGAGCGCTACGGCTGGCAGCAGGGCTCGGTGGTGGACTACCAGGCCAGCGAGCCGTTCGACCTGGTCATCTGCCAGGGCGTGCTGCCCTACCTGAGCCCACCCGATCTGAAGGCCGCCCTGCGCAACCTGGGCCAGTTGAGCCGTGGCGCGCTGTATGTCGAGGCTGTGTCCCGCGAGGACTACGAGCGCGACATCATCGACGAAGACCTGACCGATGCGCGCATCTTCCGGCACTCCGCCACGCTGTACCGGCGCGGGCTGCGGGAGGGCGCGCTGGAGCTGGGCGGCGGCCTGTGGCTGAGCCGCCAGGCCGAGGTGCCGCTGTTCGAGCTGGAGCACGTGGGCGGTTGAGTGGGGCCCTTGTCATGGGCAGGGCCACGCGTGCCGTGCAGTGCGGGCCGATGGGCAGCAGGTGCCCCCTAGAATCTCCCGCATGCATTCCGCCATCGCCCAACACCTGCCGCGCATCGCGGCCATCTGCCAACGCTTCGGCGTGCGCCGGCTGGAGGTATTCGGCTCCGCAGCCCGTGCGCACGATTTCGATCCGGGCACCAGCGATGTGGATTTTCTGGTGGAGTTCGCCGATAACGCGCCGGTCGGGCTGCACTCGTTTTTCGGCACCAAAGCCGCGCTGGAGCAATTGCTCGGCCGTCCGGTGGACTTGATCGAGCCGGGCGCGGTGCGCAATCCCTACGTGCTGGCCAGCATCAACCGCCATCGGGAGCCTGTGTATGTTGCCGCGTGATCCGCGCGCTTTTTTGTGGGATGTGCAGGCGGCGGCCAAGGCGATTCAGAATTTTCTACAGGGCATGGACGCCGAGGCTTACGCCGCCAATGAAATGGCGCAGGCGGCCGTGGAGCGCAAGTTCGAGATCATCGGCGAGGCGCTCGGCCAATTGGCCAGGGCAGACGCCGCACTGGCTGCGCGCATACCGGATCTGGCGCAGATCGTGGCGTTTCGCAACCAGCTGATCCATGGCTACGCCACCATCCGGGTGCACACGGTCTGGACCGTGGCACAGGACTCGTTGCCAGCCCTCATCGCCACGGTGGCCACCTTGCTGGAAGAGCTGGCTTGACCGATCCCGTGGACCGCATGGCCGGCCACTCCCTCGTTCCCCATGCCGTCTCCCGCCTGCGCACCGAGCGCCTGGCGCGCAGTTCCAAGCCGTTCCTCGCCCGGGGCGGCCCGCGCGGCGAGCGCTGCCCCGGCTGCCGGCTGGTGCCCAGCCACTGCCTGTGCGCCGTGCGGCCCCAGGTCGCCACCCAGGCCGGCATGTGCCTGCTGATGGCCGACATCGAGCCGCTCAAGCCCAGCAACACGGGCTGGCTCATCGCCGACGTCGTGCCGGACACCTTCGCCTTCGGCTGGGCGCGCACGCTGGTGGACCCGGCCCTGCTGGCGCTGCTGCGCGACCCGCAGTGGCAGCCGTACGTGGTGTTTCCTGGCGAGTTCGCGGAGCCTTCGCGGGTGGTGACCCGGGTGGAGCCAACAGAGATTCCAGCGCAGGGCGTAACGCCGCCGCAGCCCAGGCGCCCGCTGTTCGTGCTGCTGGACGCCACCTGGACCGAGGCACGCAAGATGTTCAGGAAGAGCCCCTACCTGAACCACCTGCCGGTGCTCAGCCTGCAGCCCGAGCAGCTGTCGCGCTACCGGCTGCGCCGCTCCCAGCGCGACGACCATTTCTGCACCTCCGAGGTGGCGGCGATCTGCCTTGAACTGGCGGGCGAGTCGCACGCAGCGCAGACACTGGAGGCCTATCTCGACGTGTTCACCCACCACTACCTGCAGGCCAAGCACCAATTGCCGGTGGAGATGGACGGCGAGGCGCACCGCCGGTTGCGGGCCTTGCGGGCGCGGGGACCGGGCGTTGCGGCGCAGGGGGCCGCGCGGCAAGACGGATAAGGGCGCGGGCGGCTTGGCGGCGCGCTCCTGCCCCCTTCACTTCACCGCTTGCAAACCTCGCAATAGTAGAAGTAAACGTCTTCCTCCCGGCCCTTGACCACCGGCGACAGATAGCCCACGCCGCTGTCGGCCGCGAACGAAAGGCGCACCTGCCGGCCGTCCTTGAATTGCACGTCCACGGGATCGCTGGTGCATTCCCCGAAGGATCCGTAATCGTTCATCACCGCCACCTGCGAGATGGGGATGGCCTGCCGCAGGAAGTTGCGCACATACCGCTCAGTGACGCGGGCCGGCGGCGGCTCGGCCGTGCATGGCTTGCCTTCCGCATCGAAGAATCGCGCACTGGACAACGTGATGCGGCGCACCGGGCCGATGGCGTAGGCGCGGGCTTCCATTCGGCGGCGGTCCTCATCCCGTTCGGTTGCTGCCGCGGCCTTCGATGCCGATGCGGATTCCGAGCCCCGTGGCGGCGATGGGTCCATTGGCCCCGAATGGGCCAGGGCAGCCCACGCCAGCCATGGCAGGGTGATGGTTCTCAGGGCGCTTTTCATGGTCATCGGTCGTTCCTGTTTCGAATCGGGCTTTTGCCCTGGCGATGGCTGGTTGGGGCCGTCCGGCGCATCAGCCCTGGTTTCTCACCCCCGCCGTGAACGGCCGGCTCAAGAACCGCGAACCCTTCTCCCCGAACCGCCAGGGCACGTCCACCGCCTTGGAGATGCCGATGCGCGGTCCGGCAATCACGTCGGGCGCCGGGTGGCCCGGCGAAGGCTGCAGCAGCGCGAACGGCGGCAGGTGCAGGGACTCGCCGTCCAGGCGTGCGTCGATGCCCAGCGCCTGCGCCAGCCGTCCGGGGCCGGCGCACAGCAGCCGGGCGTCCTGCAGGCCGCGCCGTTCGCGCAGGGTGTCCAGTCCGTGGGTGGGCTCGATGGCCCGCAGCAGCACGCCGGCGCCATGGCCCGCTTCGCGGCACACGGTGTTGACGCACCAGTGCAGGCCGTAGGAGCGGTACACGTAGGCGCAGCCCGGCGGGCCGAACATGGCTGCGTTGCGGGCCGTGGGGCCGCCAAAGGTGTGCGAGGCCGGGTCGGTCTGGTCGTAGGCCTCGGTTTCCACGATGCGGCCGCCCACGCCGTCGACCAGCAGCGTCACGCCGATGAGCCGGCGTGCCACCTCGTGCGCTGGGGCGGTGAAGTCGATGTCGGCAAGGGTCAGGGCCGGGGGCAGGTCGTGGGGCATGGGCGTGATGCTACGACCCGCAGCGGCCGGCGACGGCCGGGCCCTGTGGCATGGGGGCGGCACGCCACGGCGATACTGGCGGGCCGACCGCACCCGCCCGGCCGGCGTTCTGCCGGGTCCAGCGTCTCCCCTTGTTTCTTCAACCAACGAACCCGACCACGAAGGCATGCCCATGAATTTTCTGTCCCACCGATGGCTCCGCGCCGGCTTCGCGCTGGTCCTCGCCTGTCTGCTGTCCAGCGCACCCTGGGCGGCCGAGCTGAGCGCCAAGCGGCAGGCGCTGCTGATGTCCATGTTCAAGGAAGACGCGGTGCTCACCGAGCAGGTGCACCGCGACTTCTGGGCGGGCGTGGACGTCTCCGACGCCGCCGCCACCGAGGCCGCACAGGACCGCCTGGCCGCGGCCATGCGCAATTCGATCGAGTACGAGCGCGCGACGGCACTGAGCTACCAGGCCAGCATGAAGCAGCGCAAGCCCGTGGTGAATCCGCGCTACGAGGCCGCCCTGAAGGAACGGCTGGCCATGCTGAAGGCGCGCAATCTGGCGCCCGACGACGTGCTGGCCAAGGACAAGGCGTTTCGCGCCTCGCTGGTGCCGATCTCGCGCGGCAAGCCGTTCGAGGCCGATGGCAAGCGCATCGTGATGACGCCTGCTCTGGTCGATGCGGCATTGCAGCGCGTGGAGGCTTCGCACCAGCGGCTGGAGCGTTTGCTCAATCCGGTGTGGGCCGGTGCCGGGGGCTGACACGGCCCGCCTTGCGGTGCAGCAGATGCACCGAGGCTGGAGGCCTGTTCACTTGACGGAAGGAAAGGTGAAGTCTGCGCCCATCAGCCCTTCGCAAGCCTCGCAGTAGAGGTAGTACGTGGTCTGGTGAATCTGCAGCACGCCCCAGCCCGTCGCATTGTCCAGCGACAGCCGGCCTTTTTTCCGGTTCGGCAGTTGCAGTTGCGCTTCGGCCTGGCAGTCGCCCTGGTCCAGACTCTGGAGGTAGTTGTACCGGGCGCTTCGGACAGCATGCTGCCAAAAATAGGCCACCCGGCGGGTGTCGATGGAAAGGTTTTCGCAGTTCGCATCTCCGCCTTGCACGCTTTTGGCCGAGCCGTTGGTGATTTGAATGTTGGCAATGCGGCCAATGGCTTGGGGCGCATAGGCAGAGGCGGGGACAGGCGTGGTGGCCCACGACACAGTTGCTCCGCTCAAACCCAGTAACAGCGTCAAGGTGATTTTGGTCATCGCCATACCGCTGTCGAAGCTTCGGTGGTGTTTTTGTAGCTCACATGGCTTTGTTGCACAAACACGGCAGTAGAACTGGTAGCCTGAGCCGATGAGTGAACCCAAGGGTCGCAAGCGGCGCTACAAGACAACGAATTGGCCGGCGTACAACGCTGCGCTCACAGCGAGGGGAT
>NZ_BQXL01000008.1:0-211112 GCF_030159015.1 Acidovorax sp. SUPP3434 | reverse complement strand
CGCCGCCCACCAGGGTGTCGTCGCCTGCACCGCCGATCAGCACGTCGTTGCCGGCGCCGCCTTCCAGGTAGTCGGCACCGCCAAGGCCTGTGAGGGTGTCGTTGCCGGCGCCTCCGTACAGGTGGTCGTCCTGGCCTGCTCCGTTGAGCGAATTGGCCTGGTCGTTGCCGAATCGCACGTAGGCCACGGGTGCGCCGTTGCGCGCCACGGCGGGCAGCACGGTCAGCGTCTGGTCCTGGGTCGACACCTCCGTGTCGTAGTAGTGGTATTCCAGCACGGTGCCGTTGGGGGTGATCCGGACCGGTTTTTCCACATCGCCCTTGTTGGCGGTGGCCTTGGCCTGCACCAAGGCCAGCCGATCCGCATACCAGCCGGTGGAGAAATTCGCCAACCCTTGGGCCCGTTGCGCATCGGTCAGCTTGGCATCGGCATCCCACCGCTGCGCCAGTGTGGGGTTGGCGGCCTTGAGTTTGGCGATGGCCTGGGCATCGTCGGTCTTGATGGCGATCGGGCTCAGGGCATTGAGCGCGAGGAATGACGCGAACTGGGTTTTCCCATCGGCGGCCGTGATCTCGGACGCCGCAACGCTGCCCTTGCCCACCAGGGCCTTGTAGGCTTCGCTGTCGGTAACGGCCTTGAGCCGGGCATAGAAGGTGGTGCGGCCGCTGGTGCCATCGCCCTTGCCGTCCTCGGTCTGCGCCCAGGTGTTGCCCTCCAGGCTCCCTTTGAGGCGCGTGGCGCCTTGCCAGTTCAGCCCGAGCATGTCGCCCAGCGCGTTGACGACGTTCTCCAGCACATCGCCTTCGGCCTTGCCTTGCGTGCCGGTGCTCCAGCTCGCCTTCTTGTTGGAGGCCGCGCGCAGGAGGGCCGACGCCTTCTCCAGCGTGAGGCTAGGGTCCAGTTGGGCCAGCGTCTTTTGCACGTTCAGCGAGTCCTGCATGAGCACGAGGCTGTGGGTGTCGCCGAAGTCGTTGGTGCCGAAGTCCGGCACCAGCAGCTTGATGTCACCGGCCGCATTCGCCGTCGCGCTTGCCGCTCCCCCGATGACCGTGCCGCGCAGCAAGGGCTGGTCTTCGATGAACACGCCCTGGGGCTGGCCATAGTGCAGTTGGGAGTTGGCCACGGCCGAGGGACTGGTATCCCCATACACGTCGTGGAAGCTGGCGATGGTGAAGGGGCCGGGCACACGGCCCAGCACGGCCTGCAATCCGCCGCCGAGGGTGCCTGCGGAGGGCGCGGTCTTGGTCTGCGCCGCCATCACCGCCAGTTGGTAGTCCAGTTGCAGCGCCTGGATGTTGGCCGGGCCCTGGATGTTCAGGGGCGAGTCCGCGCCACTGCCGGAGGACAGGCCGGGCACGCGCTCGGCCTCCGCCTCGATGGTGGCGATCCGCTCCAGAGCGGCCTGGATCTTGCCCAGTTGCTCGTTGCGAGCCGTGGGCCAGTACACCGGAACGCCCGTTTCGGGCGAGTTGATCGTGGTGCGCAGCGCTTTCACGCTGGCGGCCGCGTCCTTGGCGGCCTGGGCCGTCACGCCGGTGGAACTGGCCCCGAACAGCGCGCGGTACTTCTCGTACTGCGCCTGGGCGTCGGGCTCGGAGAACGCAATGGCGGTGCCTGAGGCGTTCTTGCGCTGCGTGTTGAAGTCGCGGATCACCTCGGTCAGGCGCGTGCCCTGCTGGACGACGCCGACGCCCGCGCCGTTGAAGGTGTAAGTCTCTTTGACGGCGGTATTCAGCGTGCCGTCTTCCACGCGCAAGAGGTTGAAGGCGGTGGCCAGGTGGCCGCCCAGGCTGTAGCCGGTGACGGCGATCTGCTGGCCTGCCGGGATCAGTCCCTTGGTTTTAAGGCTGGCGTACCAGTCCTCCATGTCCGCGATCTGCCCGAACGCCCAGCCGTAGGGCTTGATCTCCATGCTGTTGGTGGCCTGGTTGTCGCGCGCGCTGTCGTCCAGGAATTCGGTGGAGCGGAAGGACAGGACGAGGTCTCCGGCGGTGATGCCTTGCGTTTCGTCGCTCTTCAAGGCGCGGAACAGGGTGCCGGAGAAGCCGGTGGCGGTGTTGCTGATGTGTTCTGCAACCGTCCAAGTGTCGGCGAAATTCTTGGCTTCTGCTTCGGTGAACTTGCTGGAGCGGCCGTTGCCGTTGGTTAATCTATCAACAGTTAAAAGTCCACGACCAATATCACCAGGCGGGGACTCCTTATTCAAAAAAAAGGCTTCCGCCGCCATTTGCAGATTTGTGTATTTCACATAGGTTTGGATTTCGTTGGCCATTTTAATTTCCTTGCTTTGGCTTCAGGATTTGATCGACATAAAAACGGGTGGGAAAGTGATTTTCTTCCCCCTTTATATCTGGACATGTCAGCGCGAACCGCCAAGGCTGGCGATTCCCTGCATGACTGCCAAAACCGGGCTCAAAGGAATACCAGGTTTTCTTGGCAATCAATTCCTGCGTCTTCGTATCCGTAATCATCACGGTGGTGCCTGCGATCCAATACTCACGATCGGCAGGGTTGATGATGTTCTCGAACGAGACGGCGTAGCGTGCAGATGCTTTGGTCAACCGCTCTTTTGACATTTCTGCAGATGGCGGATTTTTGAGCGTGTATCTAAATATCCCATCAGATTCTTTTACATCGACATAGGATTATCCGGAGAAAGTCAAATGCTTTCTAGGACTCTCTAATTCAGTATTTAAATAACCTCTATTTGGCGGTCTTTGCTGGTGCTCCCACTCAAGAAAAGATCGAATATAAGAATCACCACCGAACTGCTGGGCCAGTCCTGCATCCGGCCAATAGGGATCGGAATTTCTTTCGCTAGCATCAGCCCCTCGCACATTCATCAATAGAACGCCTTCTACCCCTTCTACAGTTCGATTAATCCTTTCCTCCGCACTTTTGCACCGCTCATCGAATATCGCCTTGCCCCTGGCATATCGTTCCTTCATCTGCTGCTGAGTGAGAGCATTGTTTTTTCGGGCTTCCTCGGCAGCAAGGCGCCGTGGCTTGCCGACCAGTGCGATATAGCCCCAGATCAGCCCGCCCGCGAATAACACCACGACCCATAGCGCCCCCTTCTGCCGCCCTCTGGGTGATTTGTTGAAAAGAAAAACCAGCAACATGCAGAAAACGAATGCCCCGCAAATCACCCCGAGGATGAATTTGAAAATATCGTTGGCATCGAAAGTCATGCTGCACTCCTTGAATCAAATGCGTGTTTTTCCATAGCCCGACTTCCCTGCCGGCCGCTCGAATGCGTCAAAGCGCTCATCCTCGTTCCCTGGGTTCGATTATCTGAATCCAATTGCACTGATGCCCTAGTGCTGACTGCCTTGATTGCTACTCTTTCCATAGCAAACCAGCGGTTGCCGGCTCTGCCGCGCTTTCGCGGGCATGCCCGTATCGCATCGCTCACTGTCTTTCCCTTTCTTACTTGGTTTCTTGAGTCGAATCGTGATACCGCAGTAGCACCGGTTGCCCGTATTGCTTGGTCGCAAGCCCAGGCCGGCGCGGGCAGCCGCGTGGACACGCTGGCCGGCACCCCGATGCCCACAACGACTATTACGCCCCCACGGCGAGGGCCTGATTCCACAAAACCGCCTGGGTCGCCGAAGCCGTTGCCGCAGTCCCCATCGCCGATGGCGCAAAGCCCGCCATGGCCTGCAGCAATTGCTGTGCGCTGCCTTCCAGTGCTAGCGCGAAGGGCTGCTCCAGTGCACTGCTCATGGAGGGCGACCACTCCAGCGGCTTGGTCGTTCCTGCACCGTCCGTCACATCCGACAGCTGCATCGGCTTGGTGGATTCGAAGATCGCCAGCGCTTCGCTGTCGGTCGTATAGGGACGGGTGCTTTCCATGCTTGCTTCACCCGCCGACCACTCCAGCGGCTTGGTGTGTTCCGAGAGCGCTGGGTCCTGTGCCGAGTCCATCCCCAACTCGTAAGCGTAGGGACGCGTGCTCTCCACGCTGGCGACGGTCTGCGAAGCCCCCTCGGTGGCAACCAGTTCGCCCAGCACGCCATCCCGGCCACGCGACTGCAGTGCCTCCAGGTTCCATTGCACGGTGTCTGCCGCAGTGGCCGTCACCTGTGCACTGGAGGCCTGCGTCAGCCGCGCTTCCTGCACGGCGGCAGAGAGCTCGGGTGCGGTAGCGATGTCGCCTGCAGGAAGCACCATCGCGCTGGCGAGCTCCGCCGCAAGGGTGGATTCGACGTAGCTTTCCTTCCAGGGCTTCGCTCCCTGGGTGCCCTGGAATCGCCATGACACGGCCGGTGCGTTCTGGCTGTTGTTGCTGTTGCTGCTGCTGTTGTTGCTCATCGGGATTGCTTTCGTTTTCCAATGGATCTGTCAAACCCACGTCCATCGCTTTCATAGCCGCGGCTGTGCGATGGCTCGCAGGAGGAGTTTGGTGTGCCGTGCGGGCCCGCCGTGCTGCCTTGCCGCGTTGGCAGGTGGCAACCGATTGGCGGTCCCGTGCGCCAAGCGTGCCGTCAGCGCTCCCTCAAGCTTTCGCTGCCCGCCCGCTGGATCGGGCTGAGCAGGTACTCGATGACCCGCCGCTGCCCGGTCTTGATTTCCGCGGTCAGGTTCATCCCCGGCGCCAGCCGGATGGGTTTGCCGTCGACGTCGATGTGACTCTGGTTCAAGGTGATGAGCGCCGGGAAGATCGCGCCGCGCTTTTCGTCGGTGACCGCGTCCTGCGTCACCTTGTCCACCGTGGCCTTCACGGTGCCGTAGCGCGTGAACGGGAAGGTCTCCAGCTTGATGGCCACCTCCTGCCCTGGCACCACGAAGCCGATGTCCTTGTTTTCCAGGGTCACCTCGGCGCTCACGCCGGCGCTGTCGGGCACGATCACCATCAGCGCCTGGGCTTCGGTGACCACCCCGCCTTCGGTGTGGGCGGCCAGTTGCTGCACGGTGCCGGCCACAGGCGCCGTGAGCGTGGCAAGCCGTTCGCGCTGCGTGGCCTTCGCCAGTTCCTGGCCCGATTGCTGGCGCTTCAAGTCTGCCTGCGCCTGGCGATCGCTCAGGGCGCGGCGGGTTTCGGCCAGGTAGGCGCTGCGGGTTTGCTCGGCCTCGCGCAGCGCAGCCTGGGCTTCTTCCAGCCGGGCCTGCTGGGTGGCCAGGTCCCGCTCCAGTTCGATGCGCTCGCGCGTGCGGTCCTGGTTGGCGTGGCCCGACATGAAGCCCTGGTCCGCCAGGGCCTTGAAGTCCTGCTCGCGCTGGCGCGCGATGGGCACGGTGGCCTCCAGCTTGCCGATCATGGCCCGCACGGTGGCCATCTCCGCCTGGCGGCGCTGGCGCTCGGCGGCCAGCTTGGCCAGCCGCGCTGTGATGTCGCTCCACTCGGCCGCCAGGTAGGCATTGGCCTCAGCGGTTTCTTCCCGGCTCCATTCGGCGGGAAGGTCCTTTGCGGTCAAACGAGCCACCACCACACTAACAGCAAGGCTCTTTTGCTCCTGATTCGATAGCATCTGCTGCAGTGCCCGGCTGCGCACCCATTCCGAATCTGCGGACCGCCGCGCTTCGTGGAAGCTGGCCTTGTCGGCCCGCGCGGCGGTAGGGTCCAGCTCCAACAAGGGCTGGCCGGCCTGCACGTGGTCGCCGTCCTTGACCAGAATGCGGCGGATGACGCTGTTCTCCAGCGGCTGCACGAGCTTGGTCCGGTCGCTCACGATGACCCGCCCGGGCGCCACGGCCACGATGTCGATCTTGCCGAAGATGGCCCACAGCAACGCGATCACGAACAGTGCCATCAGCACGAAGGCGATGCGCCGGGGCGCCGGGTGGACCGGCGTTTCCTGCAGGCTCAACGCGGCGGGCAAAAAGGCCTGCTCGTCCGCCAGTCGCGAAGGGCCCGCCAGTTCGGCCCGGTGCGCCCAGGCGGCACGAAAGACGGCGCGGTAGCGGCCCAGCAGTTCGATGACGGGGTGTCGCTGCGTTTGGGGTTTGGCGACGTGGGCACTTGCGGGGGCATTCGCAGGGGTATCCGACGCCACGGCGGCGCTGGCGATCACGGTGTCCGTCATGCGATCGCCCCTTCGGCAGCGGGAGCGGCCTTGCTGCCGTCCTGCATGCGCCACAGGTGGGCATACAGGCCCTGCTGCCGCTGGATCAGCGCATCGTGCGGCCCGGCCTCGACGATCTTGCCCTTGCCCTTGTCCATGACGATGATGCGGTTCGCGTGCCGCACGGCGCTCAAGCGGTGGGCGATGATGAGCACGGTGCGCCCTTGGCAGATGTGCGCCATGTTGCGCTGGATGATGGCCTCGCTCTCGTAGTCGAGCGCGCTGGTGGCTTCGTCCAGGATGAGGATGCGGGGGTTGGTGAACAGGGCCCGCGCGATGGCGATGCGCTGGCGCTGGCCGCCCGACAGGCTGCCGCCCTGCTCGCCCACCAGGGTGTCGTAGCCTTCGGGCAGTTCGCTGATGAAGTCGTGCGCGCCGGCCAGGCGGGCGGCGTGCACCACGGCTTCGATGGGTGCGGCGGGGTCGGCGATGGCGATGTTCTCGCGCACGCTGCGGTTGAACAGCAGGTTCTCCTGCAGCACCACGCCCACCTGGCGGCGCAGTTGGGCGGCATCGATGAGGCTGATGTCGATGCCATCGACCAGGATGCGGCCCTGCTCCGGCACGTACAGCCGCTGCACTAATTTTGTGAGGGTACTCTTGCCCGAGCCCGAACGGCCCACGATGCCGATGACCTCCCCAGGCCGCACGTCCAGGCTGACGCCGCCCAGCACGGGCGAGGCCTCGGGCCGGTAGCGAAAGTGCACGCCGTCCAGGGTGATGCGGCCCTGGATGGGGGGCAACTGCGCGGCGCTGGAAGGCGGCACCTCGGTGCGGGTGTTGAGGATGTCGCCCAGGCGCGCCATGGAGATGCCGGTCTGCTGGAAGTCGGTCCACAGCTGGGCCATGCGCATGATGGGCTGGGCCACGCGCTGCGCGAACATGTTGAAGGCGACGAACTGGCCCACGGTGAGCTGGTTGTCCATGACGAGGTGGGCCCCGTACCAGAGGGTGGCGGCGTTCACGAGCTTGCCAATCAGGTTGACGGCCTCGTGCGCCCAGGCGGCGACGTTCTGCGTCTTGAAGCTGGCGCTGACGTAGGCGGCCAGCTGGTTGTCCCAGCGGCGGGCGAACGAAGGCTCCAGCGCGCTGGCCTTGACGGTCTGGATGCCGGTGACGGTTTCCACGAGCATGGCCTGGTTCTCCGCGCCGCGCGCGAACTTGTGGTCCAGCCGGCGCCGCAGCACGGGCACGATGGCCAGGCTCAGGCCGAAATACAGCGGAAGGCTGACCAGCACGATCAACGTGAGGGGCACGCTGTAGAACAGCATCACGGCGATGAAGATGACGGAAAACAGCACGTCCAGCACCACGGTGAGGGCGTTGCCGGTCAGGAAGCTGCGGATGTTCTCCAGCTCCCGCACGCGGGCCACCGAATCGCCCACGCGGCGCGCCTGGAAGTACGACAGCGGCAGTTGCATGAGGTGGCGGAACAGCCGCGCGCCCAGTTCCACGTCGATGCGGTTGGTGGTGTGGCTGAAGACGTAGCCGCGCAGGCCGTTCAGCAGACTCTCGAACACCACCACCACGACCAGGCCGATGACCAGCACGTCCAGCGTGGTCACGCCATGGTGGACGAGCACCTTGTCCATCACCACCTGGAAGAACAAGGGGCTGATCAGCGCGAAGAGCTGCAGCATGAAAGAAATCAGCAGCACCTCGCCCAGCAGCTTGCGGTGCTTGACGAGGCTGGGAATGAACCATGAAAAGTCGAACTTGGCCAGCTCGCCCGCCAGGCTGGCGCGGCTGGTGATGAGCAGCAACTCGCCGGTCCACTGCGCAGCGAAGTCTTCCAGGGATTCGATGGTGGGGCGGTTGCCGCCGGGGCCGGCGGAAGGGTCTTGCAGCAGCACACGCTGGCCGTTGCATTGCGCCAGGACGATGGCCCGCACCTCGCCGGCCGCGTTGCGCACCATGGCCAGGGCCGGCAAGGGGCTGAGGGCCAGCCGGTCGGGGGTGGTGACACTGATCTTGGCTTTCAGGCCGATGTGCTTGGCCGCGCGGACCAGATCCTGCAGCGTGGGTACCTCGCTGGGCTGCAAGCCCATTTGATGTGCGAGGGTGCCCGGATCGGCTGCCACATGGTGCATTCGGGCGACGAGGCAAAGGGCGGCGATGCCGCCATGTCCTCCCCTGTCGGTGATGGGATCCGCCGATCGGCGCTCCTCGGTTGATCCACCGGCCATTGCCGACACATTAATCGCCACCATCACACACTTCCTGCCTATCGAAAGGCGAGGATGCTATACGACAAAATCTTGCAATGTTTATGTAGGACTAGCACCTATTCTCTTATTTTCCAAAAATAGCCACGCAAACAACAAATTACGCAATCGCATTGACTTTCCATCAATTTCGTTGCACCGCATCCACTTTCAAAAGCCCTGTTGGGCACGTATATTGCGTTACCCCGGCATCGATTCCTTGCATAGAAAGACGCTCCATGACCTCTCGCCGCCTCTTCACCGGCCGCCTGTTCTGCACCTCCCTGGCCATCTCCGCCACCCTGGGCCTGGCGCCCACGCTGGCTTTCGCGCAGGCCAAGCTGAAGGTGGCGGCAATCTACACGGTGCCCTATGAACAGCAATGGGTGAGCCGCATCCACAAGGCGCTCAAGGCGGCGGAAACGCGTGGCGAGATCGAATACAAGAGCAGCGAGAACGTGGCCAATGCCGATTACGAGCGCGTGATGCGCGAATACGCCACCGGGGGCAACCAGCTGATCTTCGGCGAGGTGTTCGGCGTGGAGGCCGCCGCGCGCAAGGTGGCCAAGGACTTTCCCAAGACGGCCTTCGTGATGGGCTCCTCGGGCAAGCCGCAGGCGCCCAATTTCAGCGTGTTCGACAACTACATCCAGGAGCCGGCCTACCTGTCCGGCATGGTGGCAGGCGGCATGACCCGCACGAACAAGATCGGCATGGTGGGCGGCTTTCCGATTCCAGAGGTCAACCGCCTGATGCACGCCTTCATGGCCGGCGCGAAGGAAGTGAACCCGAAGGCCGAATTCACCATCACCTTCATCAACAGCTGGTTCGACCCGCCGAAGGCCAAGGAGGCGACCTTCGCCATGATCGACAAGGGCGCCGACGTGCTGTATGCCGAGCGCTTCGGCGTGTCCGACGCCGCCAAGGAAAAGGGCAAGCTGGCCATCGGCAATGTGATCAACACGCAGGCCCAGTACCCGGACACGGTGGTGGCCTCGGCGCTGTGGCACATGGAGCCCAGCGTGGACCGCGCGATCGCGCTGGTCAAGGAAGGCAAGTTCGCCGCCGAGGACTACGGCCCCTACTCGATGATGAAGCACAAGGGCTCCGAACTCGCGCCGCTGGGCACGTTCGAGAAGAAGGTGCCGGCCGAGGTCGTGGCCAAGGTGAAGGCCAGGGAGGCCGACATCCTGGCTGGCAAGTTCACCGTGAAGGTGGACGACAGCCAGCCCAAGTCCACGGCCAAGTGATGCGCGCGCGCTGCGCCGGGCGGAGCACGCCGCGTGGGTGAGTCCGCCGCCCGCCCGCCGTCGGCCGAGGCCAGGCCGCCCGTGCTGCGCCTTCGCGGCATCACCAAGCGGTTCGGCCCGCTGGTGGCCAACGATGGCATCGACCTGACCCTCGCCCGGGGCGAGGTGCTGGCGCTGCTGGGCGAAAACGGCGCGGGCAAGTCCACGCTGATGTCGATCCTCTTCGGGCACTACCGGGCCGATGCGGGGCACATCGAGGTCTTCGGCCAGCCGCTGCCGCCGGGCCAGCCCCGCGCGTCGCTGGCGGCCGGCATCGGCATGGTGCACCAGCACTTCACGCTGGCCGACAACCTGAGCGTGCTCGATAACGTGGTGCTGGGCAGCGAGCCGCTGTGGCAGCCGTTCTCGCGCCGGGCCGCGGCCCGCGCGCGGCTGCTGGACGTCTCGGCCCGGTTCGGCCTGCCGGTGGTGCCCGATGCCCGCGTGGGCAGCCTTTCGGTGGGCGAGCGGCAGCGCGTGGAAATCCTGAAAGCGCTGTACCGCGGCGCCCGCATCCTGATCCTGGACGAGCCCACCGCGGTGCTCACGCCGCAGGAGAGCGAGGCGCTGTTCCACACCCTGGCCCAGATGGTGGCGCAGGGCCTGTCGATCGTGTTCATCAGCCACAAGCTGGGCGAGGTGCTGCGCGTGTCGCACCGCATCGCCGTGCTGCGGCAGGGCCGGCTCGTGGCCGAGGCGCCCGCGCGGGGCACCACGCAGGGCCAGCTCGCGCAGTGGATGGTGGGCCATGCGGTGGAGGTGGCGGCGCGCAGCCCGGCCCGCGCGGTGGGTGCGCCGGTGTGCACCCTGGACGACGTGCGGACGCAGGCGTCGGCGCGGTCGGCGCACGACGCGCTGCGGGGTGTGAGCCTCACGCTGCATGCGGGCGAGATCGTGGCCATCGCGGGCGTGTCGGGCAATGGCCAGGTGGCGCTGGCCGATGTGCTGTGCGGCGTGCGCGCCCCCACGGGCGGCACCGCCACGCTGCTGGGCGCCCCGCTGGCCGCCCGGCCCACCCGGCTGGTGGCGCAAGGCGTGGCCCGCATTCCTGAAGACCGCCATGCCGTGGGCGTGGTGGGCGATCTGCCGGTGTGGGAGAACGCGGTGTCCGAGCGCCTGTCCAGCCGCTGGTTCTCGCGCGGCGCGTTCGCCGGCTTCTGGATACGGCGCGGCGCGGCGCGCCAGCATGCCCGACGCGTGGCCGAGACGTTCGACGTGCGCGGCGGCGGGCTGGACGCGCCGGCGCGGTCGCTGTCGGGCGGCAACATGCAAAAACTCATCCTGGGCCGGGCCCTGCTGCCGCCGGGCGACGGAACGCAGCCGGCCCCCCGCCTGATCGTGGCGCACCAGCCCACCTGGGGCCTGGACATCGGCGCGGTCACGTTCGTGCAGCGGCAGCTGGTGGCGGCGCGCGATGCCGGCGCGGCCGTGCTGCTGATCTCGGAAGACCTGGACGAGGTGCTGGCGCTGGGCGACCGCGTGGCGGTGATGCACGCCGGGCACCTGAGCGAAGCCCGCCCCGCCGAGGGCTGGACGCGCGAGGCCATCGGCCTGGCCATGGCCGGAGCAGACCCCGGCGGGGGCCGCGGCAGCGCCGACGCCGCACCGGCCACCGTGGCGCCCGCGCCTGAAAGCGACACCCCATGAGACTGGAAAAACGCGAGCGCACTTCGGCGCTGGCCTATGTGGCGGCCCCGGTCGGCGCGGTGGCCTTCACCCTGCTGGTGAGCGCCCTGCTGGTGCTGTGGGCCGGCGCCCCCGTGGGGCGCACCTACGCGCTGCTGGCGCAGGGCGCGTTCGGCTCGGTGTTCGCGCTGACCGAGACCTTGACGCGCGCCACGCCGCTCATCCTGACGGGGCTGTCCGCGGCCGTGGCGTTCCGCGCGCGGCTCTTCAACATCGGCGCGGAGGGCCAGCTGTATGCCGGCGCGATCGCGGCGGTGGCGGTGGGCGGCATGCATGGCGGCACCGGCCTGCAATGGCCCGTGCCGGTGCTGTTCCCGCTCATGATGCTGGCCGCCGCGCTGGCCGGGGCCGCCCTGCTGCTGGGGCCGGCGCTGATGAAGGCGCGGCTCGGCGTCGACGAGGTGGTGACCACGCTGCTGCTGAACTTCGTGATGCTGCTGCTGGTGTCCGCTCTGCTCGACGGTCCGATGAAAGACCCCCTCGCCCTCGGCTGGCCGCAAAGCGTGGCGCTGCAAGGCGAGCTGGAACTGTCGCGCCTGGTGCCGCAGACGCGGCTGCACACCGGCCTGCTGTGGGCCGTGGGGCTGGCCGTGCTGCTGTGGGCGCTGCTCACGCGCACGGTGCCGGGTTTCGAGATCCGCGCGGCGGGGGCCAATGCCCGCGCGGCGGCGTTCGCCGGCGTGCCCATCACGCGCACGGTGGTGCTGGTGGCCCTGCTCTCGGGCGGCCTGGCAGGGCTGGCAGGCGCCATCGAGGTGGCGGGCCGCACCAGCTACGTGACGCTCGACATGTCGCCGGGCTATGGCTACAGCGGCATCGTGATCGCCATGCTGGCGGGCCTTCACCCGCTGGGCGTGGTGGCCGCGGGCGTTTTCGTGGCGGGGGTGCTGGTGGGGGCGGACAGCATGAGCCGCGCGGTGGGCGTTCCCACCTACATCGCCGATGTGATCGTGGCGGCCTCGCTGATCGCGGTGCTGGTGGCGGGGCTGCTCGCGCAGTACCGGGTGCGCTGGAAGTGATGCGGGAGCATGCCATGACCGGTTTCAAACCAAATCGCCCCCATGCCCTAGTCATGATTGCCCTTGATGCTATTAAAAAAATAGCAAATACCCAAAAGGCGCCGCCCGCATGACCGAGCTGATGGACATCCTGGCCAACCCGGCGTTCTGGATCGCCACGCTGCGGGTGGCCACGCCGCTCGTCCTGGGCACGCTGGGCGTGCTGCTGTGCGAGCGCGCAGGCGTTTTGAACCTGGGCATCGAGGGGATCATGGTCGCGGGCGCCTTCACAGGCTGGCTCACGGTGCATGCCGGCCATGGCCTTTGGACCGGCGTGTTGGTGGCTGCGCTGACCGGGGCGGCCTTCGGGCTGCTGCACGCCTGGCTGACCGTGGGGCTCGCGCTGTCGCAGCACGTGTCGGGGCTGGGCATCACGCTGCTGGCCACCTCGCTCAGCTACTACGGCTACCGCGTGGGCTTTCCGAAGGTGACCACGCCGCCCACGGTCGAGCCGTTCGCGCCCATGGCCTGGCTGGGCATTCCCATCCTGTCGGCCCAGACGCCGCTCACGCTGCTGGCCCTGCTGCTGGTGCCGCTGCTGGCTTGGTTGCTGCTGCGCACCCCGCTCGGGCTGGCGGTGCGCATGGTGGGCGAGAACCCCCAGGCGGCCGAGGGCCAGGGCATTCCGGTGGCGGCCACGCGCACCGCTTCGGTGGTGGCGGGCTCGGCCCTGATGGGCGTGGCGGGCGCGTTTCTCACGCTGTCGGCGTTCAATGCGTTCTTCTTCAACATGGTCAACGGGCGCGGCTGGATCTGCGTGGCGCTGGTGGTGTTCGCCTCGTGGCGGCCGGGCAAAGCGCTGCTGGGCGCCCTGCTGTTCGCCTTTTTCGACGCGCTGCAGTTGCGGCTGCAGCAGGCAGGCGATGCGTGGCTGCCGTATCAGGTGTACCTGATGCTGCCCTACCTGCTGTCGATCCTGGCGCTGGTGCTGGTGGCCCGCAAGGCGGCGTATCCACAGGCGCTGATGAAGCCCTACCGCAAGGGCGAGCGGTAGCGAACATCGGGTTGGCTGGGCCTCGGCCCCCTCTCCCGTCCCATAACATCGGCCCATGCCGACAACCCAGCCCCCGGACACCTTCGTTCCCATCGCCCCGGAGTCCCTGGCCACGCCGCGGCTGCGCCTTCGGCCCTGGACCGCCGCCGACCGCGCGCCCTTCGCCGCGATGAATGCCGACCCGGCGGTGATGGCGCACTTTTCCGCGCCGCTGGCCCGCGACGCCAGCGATGCCATGGCCGACCGGATCGAGGCGCTGATCGCGCAGCGCGGCTGGGGTTTCTGGGCCGCGGATTGCCTGCAGGGCGACAGCGGCCCGCGCTTCATGGGCTTCGTGGGCCTGCACACGCCCTCGGCCGAACTGCCCTTCGCGCCGTGCGTGGAGATCGGCTGGCGGCTCGCCCGGCCCTTCTGGGGCCAGGGCCTGGCCAGCGAGGCGGCGCGCCTGGCGCTGCGTGCAGGCTTCGAAGACTTGGGCCTGGCGGAGATCGTATCGTTCACCACCCTGGGCAACCAGCGCTCGCGCGCGGTGATGCAGCGCCTGGGCATGCGCGAAAGCCCCGCCGAAGCGTTCGACCACCCGGCCGTGCCGGTGGGCCACCCGGTGCGGCCGCATTGCCTGTACCGGCTCGCCCGCACCGACTGGCACGCCGGCACGCATGGCGGCTGAAGGACCCCGGCCTCCCATGGAACGCCCCCTGCTGCCCGCCTGCCTCACCGCGGTGTGGCTGCCGCCCACGGTGCTGGAACGCTGGCAGCACCAGGGCACCGAAGCCGGCGTGACCTGCGTGCTGCCCGACGGGTGCCGCGACCTCATCGTGCAGATCAACGCACACGGTGCCGTGCACTGGATGGTGTCGCATTTGCCGCAACAGGCCTACGGCGTGCCCGCCCGCGCCGGCGAGGACTGGCTGGGCTTTCGGCTGCATCCCGGCGTGGGGGTGGATGCCGACGCGCTGCTGCAGTCGGTGCAGGCCATCGACCTGGCCCGCGATCCGGCCGAGACCGCCGCCCGCGTGCACGCGGCGCTGGCCGACTTCACGCGGTGCGACGCGCGCGTGCAGGAGGCACTGGCCGCCCTGGCGCAGGCCCCGGCCGTAGGGGCCGCCGCGCGGGCATTGGGCGTGTCGGAACGCACGCTGGAGCGGCTGATGCGCACCGCGACCGGCGAGCCGCCGCGCTACTGGCGCGCCCTCGCGCGGGTGCGCCGAGCGGCCCAGGCCCTGGCGGGCGATGAAGCCCCGCCGCTTGCCGCCATCGCGGCGGACCATGGCTACGCCGACCAGGCGCACTTCGGCCGCGAATGCCGGCATTGGCTGGGACAGACGCCCGCCCGGCTGCGGGCATCGAAGGACCTGCTGGCCTCCGTGCAGTCCAGCGGCTACGGCTGAACGCGGCCGTGCCATCGGCCACATCGAACCAGCCGCGTTGAACGGCGCAGCGCCGCCCAAGCGCCGCCCCCCGCCGTCAGTTGCCCGCGCCCATCGGCGTGCACAACTCCACCAGAAAGCCGTTGCAGTCGTGCACATAGGCCACCGTCTGACCCCAGGGCATGGACTCTGGGGCCTGCACCAGGGTGGCGCCGGCCTGGATCGCGCGGTCCACGGCCACGGCGACATCGGCCGTGGTGAAGGCGATCTCGCACTGGGGCGCGCCCGGCACCGCCCGCTGCGGGTTCTTGCCCAGCTGGGCCATCAGCTGGAGCGACGAGAACGCCAGCGCGGTGGCGCCGGTCTCCATCTCGCCGAAATCGCCCGCCTCGTGCACGAAACGGCGCGAAAGACCGAACGCGGCCTCGTAGAAAGCGACGGTGCCGGGCACGTCCTCGACATAAAGAATGGTGTAGCCGAACTGCATGGGGTCTCCTTCAGCAAAGACAGGGTGGATCGAACGTGCCCGCAGCATAGGCGGCCTTTTCCGTGCAGTCTGGAAGAAATCCGACATGGGCCGTCATCCCGGCCGGCGCACCCTGCCCGGCGATCAGGCTGCGCAACGACATTCCCCGCGCCCTACACTGGCAGGCCCGGTGGCGCCGCAGGCAAGCCTTTTGCATGCCGGCCTGCACCGCTCCCGCCAGCCCCCCTCTCACCCTTGCCCGGCCCCACACACCATGCTCGACCTGCTCATCCACAACGCCACCCTGCCCGATGGCCGCACGAACGTTTCCGTGGCCGTGCAGGACGGGCGCATTGCCGAAGTGACCGAGGGCCTGCAGGCCCCGGCGCACGAGACCGTCGATGCGGGCGGCCTGCTGCTGAGCCCGCCGTTCGTCGATGCGCACTTCCACATGGACTCGACCTTGAGCTACGGCCAGCCCCGCGTGAACGAGAGCGGCACGCTGCTGGAGGGCATCGCGCTGTGGGGCGAACTGAAGCCCCAGCTCACGCACGAGGCCATCGTGGAGCGGGCGATGCACTACTGCGACTGGGCCGTGGCGCGCGGCCTGCTGGCCATCCGCTCGCACGTGGACACCAGCGACCCACGGCTGCTGCCCGTGCACGCGCTTCTGGACGTGAAGCGCCGCGTGTCGCCCTACCTCGACCTGCAGCTGGTCGCCTTCCCGCAGGACGGCGTGCTGCGCGCCGCGGGCGGCCTGGACAACCTCCAGCGCGCGCTGGACCTGGGCGTGGACGTGGTGGGCGGCATTCCCCATTTCGAACGCACCATGGCGCAGGGAGCGGAAAGCGTGCGCATCCTGTGCGAGCTGGCCGCCGATCGGGGCAAGCGGGTGGACATGCACTGCGACGAGACGGACGACCCGCTCTCGCGCCACGTCGAAACGCTGGCCTTCGAAACCCAGCGGCTGGGCCTGCATGGCCGGGTGACGGGCTCGCACCTCACCTCCATGCACAGCATGGACAACTACTACGTGAGCAAGCTCATCCCCCTGATGGCCGAGGCGCAGCTGGGGGTGGTGGCCAACCCGCTCATCAACATCACCCTCCAGGGCCGCCACGACACCTACCCCAAGCGCCGCGGCATGACCCGCGTGCCCGAGTTGATGGCCGCGGGCCTGACGGTGGCCTTCGGCCACGATTGCGTGATGGACCCGTGGTACGGGGGCGGCAGCGGCGACATGCTGGAGGCCGCCCACATGGGCCTGCACGTGGGGCAGATGACCGGCCAGCACGCCATGCGCCAGTGCTTCGAGGCAGTGACCACGAACCCGGCCCGGCTACTGGGCCTGGAGGGCTATGGCCTGCAGGCCGGCTGCCATGCCGACTTCGTGCTGCTGCATGCGCGCGATCCGGCCGAGGCGATCCGGCTGCGCGCCACGCGCCTGGGGGTGTGGCGGCGAGGCCGGCGGGTGGCGGGCAGCCCGGCGCCCGTGGCGGCGCTGCATCTGCCCGGCCGGCCCGGCCACGCGGACTTCCTGCGCGGCTGACCGGCCCACGGGCTGCACCGCCGCAGCCCGGTTTCCCGCTGGCCCTGTCGCCTTATTGCCTTATTCAGCGGCGGCGGGCGCCGCAGGCGGTGCGCACGGGGCGTCGGCCGAGACCGGATAGCCCACGATGTCCGTCAGCGCTGGATACCCGCTGATGGCGTGCGACGCGAGCCGGCCGCCCATGGTCGCGCCCTCGGCGCTGCCCACATTCAGCCCGGTGTAGATCCAGTCGCCCGCCAGCACGAGGTTGCTGAAGCCCGACTCCCAGGCCTTGAGCCGCGCGGCGGTGCTGCCCGGCGGGCTGATCACATAGCGCTCGGACGGGTCGATGTTGGCGCGCCAGAACTGCTGGTCGAAGCGCTGCACGCCCAGCCCGGTGTTGGCCGGGTCGTGGTCCTGCAGCAGGCTGAAATCCATGCCCGTCGGGTCGCCCGGCGGCGAGACCACGTTGGTCGTGGATTTCGGCAGCAGCGGCCCCATGCACACCTGCAGGTACTGGATGCACTGGGCCTTCACCCGGGCGTGGGCGCGCGCGGGATAGCCGGTGTCGGTCAGGGGCGGCGGCGGCTCGTAGTCGGCCATGGCGCCCGAGAAGTACCACAGCGATTTGGGCATCTGGCTGGCCGGCCACGACTCCCACTGCAGCAGGTGGGTGAAGTCCACCTGCCCATCCAGCGGGTTCATGTAGGTGGCGCCGATCACCGTGTCGGTGGGGTTCTTGAGGGGAATGTCCCAGCCCAGATCGGTGGTGCTGCGGTTCAGCCAGACCTGCATGGTCTGCGTCTGCACGGTGGGCACCTTCTCGACCATCGCGCGCCATTCGGGACGCGCGGCCAGCAGCTCCTTGCACAGGTAGGGCACGGCGCCCACCGCGATGGCCAGCACCACCTGATCGAAGTCTTCGCCGGCCTTCAGGGTCTTCTGGCCCACATTCTTCCAGGGCGTCCAGTACGACTCCAGGTCGATGTCCTGCTCGCGCAGCGCATCGCCTTCCACCAACTGGTCGTAGCAGGGCCCGGACGGCCACGCTGGCAGGCCTTCGATCGGCACGAGCGGTTCGTAGGGCGCATCCGGCTTCACCAGGGTGGCCTGCACGCCCATCTGCACGGCAGCCACCGACTGGCCGTCCGCCGACAGCGCGAGGTTTTCGACCTTGTGGAAGAACTCGAACTGCACGCCGCGCTGGCGCAGCACCAGGTACAGCGGCGCGATCACCGTCTCGCCCGTGCCCGCCGCGAACAGCCAGGCGAACGCGCCCATGTACGCATAGCTGCGCAGCGACCAGTGCAGGTAGGCACCTGCCGCCATGCTGGCGGTGCGGGCCGTGTCGCCCTGCGGGTACTGGTAGGACAGGTTCACCGTGTTGAGCGCGAGCGGGGACGACACGGTCATCACCGAAGCGCCGTGGCGCGCCAGCCAGTCGCTGAAATTCTCGTTGTCCACCGCGTCGAAGCCGCGCTCGATGATGCGGTCGGCCAGCACGCCGCGCACGATGGCCATCAGGTATTCGAGCAGGATGTACAGGCGCCGCAGGTCGTCGTTCTCGTCGATCAGGCTTTTGAGCCGCGCGTGCAGCCAGTCCCACACCTCATCGAGCGCGGGGTGGCTGGTGCCCAGCTCGGCGTTCTCGTCGAGGATCGCGGTCTGCAGACGCTCCAGGATGTCCTGGCCGGCGCGCAGCTCCAGCTTGTGGATCTCGCTCAGGCCGGGCGTGGCCTCGGGGTCGATCAGGCCCTGCGTGGTCTCGATCAGCCCACCGATCCACTGGCGGATGGTCTGCAGCGACGAGGCATCGTCCGGGGTCAGCGAATTGGTCGGCACGGTCATGGGCCAGCGCTTGAAGCCGCCGTTCTCGAACTCCCACATCAGCACGAAGCTCTCGGGAATGAAGGCCTGCTCGAACGTGGCCAGCTTGGCGTCCGCCGGGCGGCCCAGGGCCTTGTAGCAGTCGGCCATGATCGGCAGCGCGTTGTAGTAGCTGCCCAGGAACCCGTGGATGCCGTGCTCCTCGATGCGGTTGTTGGGCCCCCGCTTGGTGGCGCACTTGCCGCCGAGCCGCCAGCCCATCTGGTACACCGTGATGGCGTATTTCTCCTGCCAGCCGGGTTGGCTGGTCAGCTCGTAGGCCACCGTCAGGGCGGCGAGGCCACCCCCCAGGATGGCGATTTTCTGGGGTGCATTCGCTTCAGACATACCGTTTCCCTCTCTCTTTTGGATTGCCGATGGTTGGGTTTCTCGTGGACGACCGGGTGGATGCGCGCCTCACTCGCTCCAGCCCGCCTGCCGCAGGCAGTCGGTGTAATGGTTGAGATGCTCGTCATGCACGAAGGGGTGGCCGGCCTTCAACGCCTGCAGGGAGTACGGGCCGAACTTCTGGGCCTGCCGCAGGGTCTGCTGCCCGTCCTCCGGGCGGCCGGACGCAACCTGGCACGCGGCCAGCAGGTAGTGGTTGAAGAACCAGTCCGGGCGCTTGGACAGCGCCTGCAGGGCGAAGCCCAGCGCGGCCTGGTAATCGCCCTCGATGAAGCTCGCCAGCGCCCGCGTGCGGATCCACAGGCTCAGGTGCGGATCGAGCGGACTGGCCTCGCAGGCCTGCAATGCGTAGCTCGCGGCCTCCTGCGTGCGCCCGCAAAACGCCAGCAGGCGCCCCAGTTCGCCCGCCGCCGCGGCGAACTGCGGATAGATCGACAGGGCGTGCTCCTGCTCGGAAATCGCCTGCGGGAAATTGCGCGAGAACGAAAGCACCGTGCCCAGCGTGAAATGGGCGAAGGCGTCGGTGTCGTCGTGACTCACCGCCTGCAGGGCATGGCGGTTGGCTTCGGCGATGTCCATGCGGGCGGATTCGGACCAGCCGGCCCACACCCGCGACATCAGGATGAATGCCAGCAGGGCCAGGGTCGGGGGATCGTCGGGCTTGGTGTCCAGCGCCTTTTGCGCGAAGTACTCCGCCTTCTCCATGTGGTCGCGCGTGGAGCGCCAGAAATGCCAGCGCGCGCGCATCAGCAGTTCCCAGTGCTCGCGGTCGCGGGGCGTGGTCTGGCTGCTGACCCATTCCTCGCGCCGCAGGTACACCGGCTCGATGGCGCTCACGATGGCGGCCGATATCTCGTCCTGCACCTGAAAGAGGTCGTCCACCGGCCGGTCGAAGCTTTGCGCCCAGATGGTTTCATTGCGCGGCCCGTCGATCAGCTCCGCGGTCACGCGCAGCCGGTTGCCGTTGAACCGGATCAGGCCTGACACGAGGTAGCGCACGCCCAGTTCCTGGCTGATGGTGCCATTGGGCGGCAGCGGATGCCGGTAGCTCACCGAGGAGCTGCGGGCGATCACGTACAGCCAGCGCGAGCGGGACAGGCGGTTGATGATGTCCTCGGCCATGCCGTCGGCCAGGTAGCCGTCTTCGGCCAGACCACCTGCCACGCCGAACGGCAGCACCGCCACCGAGCGGGAGGCGCTGGACACCACGGCGGCCGGCAGCGGCTCGGGCACTTGGGCGCCACTGGCCACCGGCGCGACGCGCGCGACGAACCGGTAGCCCTGCCCCGGGATGGTCATGATCAAGTCGGAGCCCAGCAGCTTGCGCAGCGAGGACACATGCACCTGCAGGTTGTTTTCCTCCACCACCATGCCCGGCCAGACGAGGTTGAACAGCTCCGATTTGGTCACCAGCGCGCCGGCTTTGTGGACCAGGGCGCACAGCACATCGAAAGCGCGGGCTCCCAGCAGGACAGGCTTACCGTGGGCCAGCAACTGGCGCTCGTGGACCCTCAGCGTGAAGTGGGAAAACGTGAATTCAGTGGTCATGGCCCGCAAGTTCTTGTCGCCTCTAACAACCCAGCCTCCCCGGCGGGTCTCTCACTCTACACCAAGATTGTTTCAGAACGCTTCAGGTTTTCCAAGGCCGCTTTAAGGGCAATAAAAGGGGGCGAAGAACAAAATCCGCCCACTCATGAATCGCAACCGAGGGGGATTTTTAAGCGGAGTCAAAAACGCCATTAAAAAAATAATCGAGGGGCGTCATGAGAAAGCAACCGGCCACGCAATCTTGCTGAAGCCGGTATTTTGTTCAGAGAAAACAAACCCTCTAGGAAACATAATGTCCGACTGTAATTGCAACCAAAACGGCGCCCAAGACGACTCGACCCATGTGCCGAACTTCACGGCCGTGGGTTTCGCCGAGGGCAGCAGCCACGCACCTGCACTGCGCAGCAACGCTGCCGGCGCTCCCAACCTGGAAGGCGTGGAAGCGCTGAAGCTTTCCGTCTGCGTGGGCGCCAGCTACAACCCGACCACCAACCAGATCTGCTTCTCGGTGCCCATCTACGGCAATCTGTGCATTACCTCTCCGATCCACATTCCCGTCGGTGGCCAACTGAAGGCATGCGCCCAGACTTGCGGTTCCTTCATTCCCACGGGCCTGAAGGTCACCATTTACCTCAACGGCAATCCCATTTACAGCGGCACGGTGGTGGGCCGCTGCTGATTTGCCACCAAGGGAGGGGCCGAATCAAAAATAAAATCAATTCGGCCATTTTTCATTACGCAGGAGAAAAACCATGGCTTCATGCAGCCCTTTCAATGTGAGCTTCACGGGCAGTGCCCAAGACCTGTTCGTCAAGATCGCCGCCCTCATTCACCAGAATGGCGGCGTCATCTCGGGCGGTCCCGCGGGTGGGAGCTTTTCGGTGGGCACGCCACTGGGCACGGTGGCTGGCACGTTTTCGGTGAACGGCCAGACCTGCACCGTGACGATCACCCAGCGGCCGTTCTTCCTGCCCTGCAGCACCATCCAGTCGTTCGTGCAGTCGCACATTCCGACCGTGGTGCAGTCCAACATCCTGGACTTCTGAAGCGTCTCCTGGCGCATTGAAAAAGCCGCCCCGGCCTCACGGCCGGGGCGGCTTTCTTTTTGGAAGGCAGGCGTGCCGGAGGCGCTCAGCCCGCCAGCGCCACGAACACGTTCTGCACGTCGTCGTTGCCGTCAATGGCGGCCAGGAACGATTCGACCTCTTCCAGTTGCTCCGCGCTGAGATTGGCCGGGTTCACCGGGTTCTTGGGCCGGTAGCCCAGCTTGGCCGACAGCACCGTGAACCCCTGCGCCGGCAGCGCGCGGCACACCAGGTCCAGGTCGGTGGGATCGGTCCAGAACGTGGTGTTGCCCTCTTCCTCGCCGGGCTCGAAATCCTGGGCACCCGCCTCGATGGCGGCCATTTCGGGATCCGCATCGGCAGACGCCGGCTCGGCCTCGATGATGCCCACATGGTGGAAGTCCCAGGCCACGGAGCCGGACGTGCCCAGTTGGCCCTTGCGAAAGAGCACCCGCATTTCCGGCGCCGTGCGGTTCACGTTGTCGGTGAGGCACTCCACCATCACCGCCACCTGGTGCGGGGCGAAGCCTTCATAGATCACGCGCTCGTAATTGACCGCATCGCCGGACAGGCCCGCGCCCTTCTTGATGGCGCGCTCCAGGGTGTCCTTGGGCATGGACACCTTGCGGGCCTGCTCCACCACCAGGCGCAGCCGCGCATTGCCCGCCGGATCGGCGCCGCCTCGCGCCGCGACCATGATTTCCTTGACCAGCTTGCCGAACAGCTTGCCTTTGGCATCCGCGACCTGTGCCTTGCCCTTTGCTTTCCACTGCGCGCCCATCGTGACGATTCCTTGGTTTGCGGCGCTCCAGGCGTCCCGCGTCGTTGATTGATCGATTGGTTGGATGGGCCGGGCGACGGCATGGGGCGAATGCCCCCCGCGCCCGCAGGCGCTGCACGGGCGCCCGACCCGGAGGGCATCGGTTATACACCCGCGCCCCCCCACCGCCGCGGTTACCGCCACCCTTGAGGCGAAAAAGAGCCCATGCCGGGGTTTTGATTGCCCTGGTAGCTATCAAATCGATAGCACCGAATGGCGCGGTGGCTCACCGCCCCTTTTTGTCCACCGAACCACCCGGCCTGCGGCTTGCCGCCGGCCCCGGCCGGGAAGCCGACCGCAGGGCGGCCTCCCATGCCCGGCCGGCCCACTCCACCGCTTCGGCCGGGCCTTCGTACATTTCCGCCGGGGCCTGCCGGTACGACAGCGCCACCGGGCGACCATGGCGCTCGTAGACGAAAGGCTGCAGTCCACGGGCGTCGAACACCGGCGCGGTGAGCGCGTCAGCCTTGAGGTACAGCGCATCGCTCACCACCAGCGCCAGCATGTGGTCTTCGTGAAAAACGCCCCAGCCGCCGAACATGCGCCGCAAGCGGACGGAGCCCCAAGGCGCGAAGACCCCGGGCAGTTCCTGAGCGAAGGCACTCACGGGAGCGGAAGGCGGCTTTTTCATCGGGGTGGCGTGCGGAGGTCGAATGGGGAACCCGTCCATTGTGCGGGTCCGGCGTTGTTCCACATCGACCCGCCAAGTGTTCCGCAACGGAACACCCGTTGCGCCACGGGGCACTCCAGCGCTCGATGCGGCCTTGAAGCGATCAAAGAGAAATCAACCACCGCCGCTTGATCTGCTTGGTTTCCCTGCTATTCATTTTGAATTTTTGCCTGCCCTGACCTGGCTGGCACGTGCATTGCGCCAACACAGAGGCCCGCGCCGCGCCGGTGGCGTGGAACACCCCAACCGACCACAGGAGACAAGCACCATGAACATGGCAGAAATCGCCAGCCTCGGCATCGCTAACCCTTACAAGAAGCAGTACGGCAACTACATCGGCGGGCAGTGGGTGCCGCCCATCGACGGCCAGTATTTCGAGAACACCTCGCCCATCAACGGCCAGGTGTTCACCTCCATCCCCCGCTCCAACGACAAGGACATCGACGCTGCGCTGGATGCCGCCCACAAGGCCAAGGTCGCCTGGGGCAAGACCTCCACCACCGACCGGGCGAACGCCCTGCTGAAGATCGCCGACCGCATGGAAGCCAACCTGCTCACCATCGCGGTGGCCGAGACGCTGGACAACGGCAAGCCGCTGCGCGAGACCATGGCCGCCGACATTCCCCTGGCCATCGACCACTTCCGCTACTTCGCGGGCTGCATCCGCGCGCAGGAAGGCGGCATCAGCGAGATCGACCACGAAACCATGGCCTACCACTTCCACGAGCCGCTGGGCGTGGTGGGGCAGATCATTCCGTGGAACTTCCCGATCCTCATGGCGGTATGGAAGCTCGCACCGGCCCTGGCCGCCGGCAACTGCGTGGTGCTCAAGCCCGCCGAGCAGACGCCCGCCTCCATCCTGGTGCTGCTGGAACTGGTGGGCGACCTGCTGCCGCCCGGCGTGGTCAACGTGGTGAACGGGTTCGGCCTGGAAGCCGGCAAGCCGCTGGCCAGCAGCCCGCGCATCGCAAAAATAGCCTTCACGGGCGAGACCACCACGGGCCGGCTCATCATGCAGTACGCCAGCCAGAACATCATCCCCGTGACGCTGGAGCTGGGTGGCAAGAGCCCCAACGTGTTCTTCGAAGACGTGATGGCGGCCGACGATGGCTTCTTCGACAAGGCGCTGGAAGGCTTTGCGATGTTCGCGCTCAACCAGGGCGAGGTGTGCACCTGCCCCAGCCGCGCGCTGGTGCAGGAATCGATCTATGACAGGTTCATGGAACGCGCCTTGAAGCGCGTGGCGGCCATCAAGCAGGGCCACCCGCTGGACAAGGCCACCATGATCGGCGCGCAGGCCTCGCAGGAGCAGTTGGAGAAGATCCTCTCGTACCTGGACCTGGGCAAGCAGGAGGGCGCGCAGTGCCTGATCGGCGGCGAGCGCAACCACCTGGACGGCGACCTGGCCGGCGGCTACTACGTCAAGCCCACGGTGTTCAAGGGCCACAACAAGATGCGCATCTTCCAGGAGGAGATCTTCGGCCCCGTGCTGTCGGTGACCACCTTCAAGACCGAGGAAGAGGCGCTGGAGATCGCCAACGACACGCTCTACGGCCTGGGCGCCGGCGTGTGGAGCCGCGACGGCGCGCGCACCTTCCGCATGGGCAAGGGCATCCAGGCCGGGCGCGTGTGGACCAACTGCTACCACCAGTACCCCGCGCACGCGGCCTTCGGCGGCTACAAGCAATCGGGCATCGGCCGCGAGAACCACAAGATGATGCTGGACCACTACCAGCAGACCAAGAACCTGCTGGTGAGCTACTCGCAGGCGCCGCTGGGCTTCTTCTGATCGCTTGATCTGCATCAGCCCAGCCACCGGGTGTCGGGCCTACCGTGAAGGCCCGACACCCCGTTGAACCCGCTGCACATCCGCTGCAGACGAAAGGATTTCCCCACCCATGACCGCCAAGACCATGAAGGCCGCTGTCGTTCGCACATTCGGCCAGCCGCTCACCATCGAGGAAGTGCCCGTGCCCACGCCTTCGGACGACCAGATCCTCGTGAAGATCGAGGCCTCCGGCGTGTGCCACACCGACCTGCACGCCGCCGAAGGCGACTGGCCCGTCAAGCCGAACCCGCCGTTCATCCCGGGCCATGAGGGCGTGGGCTTCGTGGCCGGCGTCGGCAAGAACGTCAAGCACGTGAAGGAAGGCGACCGCGTGGGCGTGCCGTGGCTGCACTCGGCGTGCGGCTACTGCACGCACTGCATGGGCGGCTGGGAGACGCTGTGCGAGTCGCAGAGCAACACCGGCTATTCGGTCAATGGCGGCTTTGCCGACTACGCCCTGGCCGACCCGAACTTCGTGGGCCACCTGCCCAAGGACATCGGCTTCGTGGACATCGCGCCGGTGCTGTGCGCGGGTGTGACGGTGTACAAGGGCCTCAAGGTGACCGACACCAAGCCCGGCGACTGGGTCGTCATCTCGGGCATCGGCGGCCTGGGCCACATGGCCGTGCAGTACGCCAAGGCCATGGGCCTGAACGTGGCGGCCGTGGACGTGGAGGACGACAAGCTCGACCTCGCCAGGCAACTGGGTGCGAGCGTGACGGTGAACGCCAAGACCACCGACCCCGCCGCCTACCTGCAAAAGGAGATCGGCGGCGCCCACGGCGCGCTCGTGACCGCCGTGTCGCCCAAGGCCTTCGAGCAGGCCCTGGGCATGGTGCGGCGCGGCGGCACGGTGGCGCTCAACGGTCTGCCGCCCGGCAACTTCCCCCTGCCGATCTTCGACATGGTGCTGCGCGGCGTGACGGTGCGCGGCTCCATCGTGGGCACGCGGCTCGACCTGCAGGAGTCGCTCGACTTCGCCGCCCGCGGCCAGGTGAAGGCCACCGTGGCCACGGAGAAGCTCGAGAAAATCAACGACGTGTTCGACCGCATGCGCCAGGGACAGATCCAGGGGCGCATCGTGCTGGACATGGCAACGGCCTGATCCCCATGAACACGCCGGCCGCCCCCTCCACCCCGGTACCCGCCCCGGAGACCGGGCCCGTGGGCCGCGTCTCTGCCACGCCGGCGGCCGTCGCGCTCATCGAGCGCCTGGTCGCCCAGCACGGCCCGCTCATGTTCCACCAGTCGGGAGGGTGCTGCGACGGCAGCGCGCCGATGTGCTTCGCGCTGGGAGAGTTTCTGCTGGGCGATTCGGACGTGCTGCTGGGCGAGATCGCGGGTACGCCCTTTTACATGAGCCGCTCGCAGTTCGCCTACTGGGAGCACACGCACCTCATCATCGATGCGGTGCCCGGCAACGGCGGCATGTTCTCGCTGGAGCGGCCCACGGGCCTGCGCTTTCTCACACGGTCGCGGCTGTACAGCGACGCGGAATGGGAGGCCGTTAGCGCGCTCGGGCCGCCGGCTTGAAAGGCTCGGGCCCGCCTGCGGCCTGCGCCGCCTTGAGGTGGCGGTACACGGTGTTGCGCGACACGCCCAACGCACGCGCCGCGGCCGATACGTTGCCGCCATGGGCCGCGAGTGCCTGCGCCAGGGCCGCTGCGGTGGTATCGCCCAAGCGCGGCACGGCGACGGGGCTGCGCGCCACCGGGGGACTACCCGGCATTGTTGTAGCCGCCGGGACGGTAGCTCCCTTGGCCGCGTTGCCAGTGCCGTTGGCATGGGCCAGCAGCAGGTTGCAATCCTCCAAGAAGTCCTCGGGCAGATGGGCCCGCTGGATCACCCCGGCCTCGCCCCGCGCCATCAGCGCCGCGGTGCGCAGCACGCTGCTCAACTGGCGCAGGTTGCCCGGCCAGGCATGCGCGGCGAACAGCGCCATGGCCTCGGGCGCGACGCGCGGCACCGCGCTGGCAGAGGCGTCGGCCTGCGCACGCAGGATGCGCTCGACGATCACGGCCAGGTCGGTGCGCTCGCGCAGCGCGGGCAGCCGCACCACGAGCCCGTTCAGCCGGTAATACAGGTCATCGCGGAAAGTGCCCTGCGCCATCATCTCGCGCAGGTTTCGGTGCGTGGCGCAGACCACGGCCACATCCACCGGCACCTGCCGCGCGGCGCCCAGCGGCGAGACGCTGCGCTCCTGCAGCACGCGCAGCAGGCGCGCCTGCATCGACAGCGGCATGTCGCCGATCTCGTCGAGGAACAGCGTGCCGCCATGGGCCTGCACGATCTTGCCGGGATGGCCCTTGCGCCGTGCACCGGTGAAGGCACCCTCGTCGTAGCCGAACAGCTCGGACTCGATCAGCGTCTCGGGAATCGACGCGCAATTGACCGCCACGAAAGGGCCGCCCTGCCGTGGCCCGTCCTGGTGGATGGCGCGGGCCAGCAGCTCTTTGCCCGTGCCGGTCTCGCCCAGGATCAGCGTGGACACGTCACTGCCCAGCAGCCGCGTGACCCGGTCGATCACCTGGGCGAGCTGGGCATCGCCCGTGTCCAGGTAGCGCAGGCTGGACAGCCGGGCCAGCTTGGCCGGGCGCGGACGGGCGGGCGGCGCGCCCGGTGCATCGCCCTCCCCTGGCCAGGTCGCCGGTGGCGCCCCGGCCCCATCGGGCCGATGTGGCCCGTGACCCGGATCGACCCAGGGCAGCAGCGTGCCGGCACGCGGCCGACACTCCACCAGTGCCTGCACCGCCACGCCGCCCGGTAGCTGCAGGCGCAGCGGCTCCGGAACGGCCTGGCGGGCATGCGCCAGCAGCGCCGCCATGGGCATGCCGAACAGCGAAGAGAACGTGTGCGCCTGCAACGCGTTGGCCGACATGCCCAGCTGGAACTGCCCGCTGCGATTGGCAGCGAGGAAGCGCCCGTCCGGCGTGAACGCGGCCAGCCCCTCCACCAGCGTGCCGAGGAATTCCGGCCGCGCATGGAAGCGCAGCCGCACCGCGTCTTCGAACACCTTGCCGAACAGGTGGTTCTCCACCATCTTGGCCGACATGCGCACCAGCGCCATGGTGTGGGCGCTCTGGCTGCGGTGGTCGCCGCTCACGTCGAGCGCGCCGATCACATGCCCGTGCGGGTCGAGGATGGGCGCGCAGGAACAGGTCAGGAAATGGTTGGCCTGCAGAAAGTGCTCATTGCCGTTGACCTGCAGCGCCTCGCCCAGCGCCAGGGCCGTGCCGATGGCATTGGTGCCCTTGCTGCGCTCGGACCACGCCGCACCGGGGCGCAGGGCGACCCGGCTCGCCCGGTCCAGAAACTCGTCGTCGCCCAGGGCGTGCAGCACCACGCCCTGCGCATCGGTCAGCAGCACCATGCTCTGGGTGCCTGCGATCTGGGCCGACAGCGTTTCCATCACGGGGCGGGCGTGGGCGAACAGCGCTTCGTTGCGGGCCACCATCCAGGCCAGGGCTTCGGCATCCAGGGGCCGCAGGTCCGCCGATTCGTGCCGCCGCAGGCCGAAGGCGGCGGAGCGCTCGTGCGCCTGCGTGATCCGCTGCGCCGCCGAAGCGGCCACCTCGCCCGGCGTCGGGCCGGGCGCACCGAGGAATGCGTTCGTCTGCATGCTGTCTCCTTGGGGCTCTGTCATCGCCCGGCGCTGCGTGGCGCCAGAGTGTTGCTTGGGCGACTGGCACCTTACACCAATGGCAGGGCCAGGATGTTTCCAAAGCCCTGGTTGCGCCCTCGGATCATCCTGAAGCCCCAACCCAAGCGCCGCCATGCCGCGTGCAGCCCTTGTTTAAAGCAGACCGGCAGCCCCTCCAGCCAGCGCACGGGCCACCGCGCCCAGCGCCGCTCCGACATCCTGCTCGACCTTGAGCGACAGCAGCGGATCGGCCCGCGTGCGGCCCCAGTTGACGGCCGCCACGGGCTTGCCCGCATCCGCCGCCATCTGCACGAAGCGAAAGCCCGAATACACCATGAGCGACGAGCCGGCCACCAGCATGGCATCGGCGCGCAGGAGTGCGTCGCGGGCGGCCTGCACGCGATCGCGCGGCACGCTTTCGCCGAAGAACACCACATCGGGCTTGAGCGGGCCGGCGCCGCAGCGCGGGCACGGCGGCACATCGAACGCGCTGAAATCCTGGTCTTCCAGGTCGGCATCGCCATCGGGCGCCGCATGCGCATGCAGCGCGGCCCAATCGGGATTGCGGCGCAGCAACTCGTCCTGCAGCTCGGCTCGTGGCAAACGGGCTTCGCAGGCCATGCAGCGCACGGTGTCGATGCGCCCGTGCAGATCGATGGTGCGAAGGCTCCCCGCAGCCGTGTGCAGGCCGTCCACGTTCTGCGTGAGCAGCAGTTCCAACCGGCCGGCCGCTTCCAGCTCGGCGAGCGCATGGTGCGCCGGTGCAGGGCGCGCCCGCCCCATCACGCGCCAGCCGATGAAGCTGCGCGCCCAGTAGCGCCGGCGCGTGGCCTCGTCGCCCATGAAGGCCTGGAACGTGAGGGGCGGCGGCCGCTTCCAGTCGCCATTGCCATCGCGGTAATCGGGAATGCCCGCTGCCGTGCTGCAGCCCGCCCCGGTGAGCACGAACACCCGCGGGTGCGCCGCCATGAACTCCGCCAGCGCCTGCACGCCGGCCTCGGCGGTGGCGGCCATGGCCTCGGCCGGGGTTGGCGTGGTGGTGCTATTCAAAGGGGACGGAGTCGTGGACATCGAAGCCTCCCGCTACATCGCGGGCGCGATGCTTTCCGCATAGTCGTACAGCGCGCCCAGGATTTCCTCGCCCCGCTCGTCCGCCTCGGCGCCCAGTTCGTCCAGCTTGGCGAACAATTCGTCGAAGGTGAGCGCGCCGCCTGCCCCTTCCATCAGGCAGGCCACGCGGTGGCCCTCCCAGCGCTCCTGGCCGGCCTCGTCCAACGTATGCGGGAAATTGCGCGCACGGTAGCGCCACACCAGCTCTTCGAGCCGCTCGTCGTCGAAGCCCGTCTTGGCCAAGGCGAGTTCCTGGGGCGGCAGCGCACGCAGGCGGTTCAGGCGGCGACGGTCCTCGTTGCCGACGAAGCCGCCGTACAGGTCCTGGTCCACGTCCGGTGCGGCTTCCTGCGGCCGCGCGAACACGCTGGCCCAGATGGCGCTCATGTCGGGCAAGGCGCGCGCCACCTCGGCATGGCCGGCGGCCCGCTCCAGATCGACGGACCAGCGCTGGGCCATCTGGGGCGTCAACGTGTTGACGTTGCCCACCACCATCGGCGACTTGTTCAGGTGCACGGTCTTGATGGGCAGGCGCGTCACGCCTTCGGGCAACGCATCCGCCCGGCTGAACAGCCGCTCGCGGATCGCATCGGCGCCCAGCAGGGCCACTTCGGACGGATCGTGGGCCAGGTCCCAGGCGATCAGTTCGTTCTTGTTGGTGGGGTGGCTGGCGAGCGGCCACATCACCGCGACGCAGCCGCGCTCGGCCGGGAACATGCCCGAGATGTGCAAAAAGGGCCGTGCGGTGTCGGCCGTGGCGGGCAGGCGCAATTCGGCGGCCACGCGGTCTTTTTTATGCAGCCCCAGCGCGAACTCGAACAGCTTGGGCTGCCGGTCGCGGATCAGCCGGGCCAGGGCGATGGTGGCGCGCACGTCGGAGAGCGCATCGTGCGCGGCCTCGTGCGCGAGGCCATTGGCTTTGGACAGGTGCTCCAGCTTGAAGCTGGGCGAGCCGTCTTCCTTCTTCGGCCAGACGATGCCATCCGGGCGCAGCGCGTAGGCCATGCGCACCACGTCGAGCAGATCCCACCGGCCGCACTGGTTCTGCCATTCCCGGGCATAGGGGTCCATCAGGTTGCGCCAGAACATGAAGCGCGTGATCTCGTCGTCGAACCGGATGGTGTTGTAGCCGACGCCGATGGTGCCGGGCAGCGCCAGCTCGGCCTCGATGCGCGCCGCGAACGCATGCTCCGGCAGGCCACGCTCCAATGCGACCTGCGGCGTGATGCCGGTGATGAGGCACGACACCGGGTCGGGCAGGTAATCGGGCGCGGGCTGGCAATAGACCATCAGCGGTTCGCCGATTTCGTTCAGGTCCGCATCGGTGCGGATGCCCGCGAACTGCGCGGGGCGGTCACGGCGCGTGTTGGCGCCAAAGGTTTCGTAGTCGTGCCAGAAAAAGGTATGCATGAAATCGTGCAGCCGGTAACACCGAAGCCCGCAAGTATGCCGGGGCGCGGGACAATAAGGCATGCAACGACGCCTTGCCCCCCCATCGCCCCTCCGCCCCTCCACCAGAACCCGCGCGGCCCACTGGCTGGTTCCGCTGGCCGCTGCGGCGGCCCTCGCAGGCTGTGCATCGGCGCCGCGCGCCCAGCCTCCGGAAGCGGCCCTGGCCCACGCCGCTCCCGCCGTGCCGCCTCCGCAGCCCGCAGTGTCCCCACCGGCTGCGATGCCTTCTGCCCCGCCCCCTCCCCTGGTCCAGGACACCGCGGCGCCGGCGGTCAGCCCCGAAGAAGCCGCTGCGGCCGAACAGGCCGGTTTCACGGCCTGGATCGCGGCCTTCACCCAGGACGCACTGGCGGCCGGGATCCAGCCCGACACCGTGCAGACGGCCTTGGCCAGCGCGCAGTTGCAACAGCGGGTGATCGAGCTGGACCGCGCGCAGCCCGAGTTCACGCGCACTCCGTGGGCCTACCTGGACAGCGCTGTTTCTGCCCAGCGCATCGCCCAGGGCCAGGCCAAGCGGGCCGAATACGCGGTGCCCCTGGAAGCCGCCGCTGCGCGGTACGGCGTGCCGGCCTCGATCGTCACCGCCATCTGGGGCATGGAGAGCAACTACGGCGGCAATTTCGGCACCTTCCGTGCCGTCGATGCGCTGGCCACGCTGGGGTTCGAGGGCCGCCGCGCCCAATGGGCCCGCAACGAACTGCTGGCGGCACTGCGCATCCTGGACCAGGGTGACATCGCGGCCGACCGCATGATCGGATCGTGGGCCGGGGCCATGGGCCACACGCAGTTCCTGCCGTCCGTGTTCCTCGCCTACGCGGTCGACGCCGACGGAGACGGCCGCCGCGACATCTGGGGCAGCATCCCCGATGTGGCGTCGTCCACCGCCAACTACCTGGCCAGCTCCGGCTGGCGCAGCGGGCAGCCCTGGGGCGTCGAGGTGCAGCTGCCACCGGGCTTCGATCACGCCCGCGCCGAGAACACCGTGCGCCAGTCGTCCGCCCAGTGGGCCGCGGAAGGGGTGGTGGCCATCGACCGGCAACCCCTGCCCGACCTGGGTGCGGCGTATGTCATCGCCCCCGCGGGTGCGCGCGGACCAGCCTTCCTGGTGGGCGACAACTTCCGCAGCATCCTGCGCTACAACAACTCGGTGAACTACGCCCTGGCGGTGGGCCTGCTAGCGCGGCAGATCGAGGGCGGCACGGGCGTGGTGGCCCCCTGGCCGCGGGACCTGCAGCCCCTGTCCCGCAGCCAGGTGAAAGACCTGCAGACGGCATTGAACCAGCGGGGGTTTTCCGCCGGCACGGCGGACGGCGTGATGGGCCCCGCCACGCGCGCCGGCCTGCGCCAGTTCCAGCAGAGCATCGGCGTGGTGGCCGACGGCTATCCCACCTTGGAGTTGCTGCAGCGGCTGATGGCGCCGTGATGCGGGCCGGCGCCGCCTGACCACGCCCTGAGCGGCCTGCAAGCCAGGGCAATGGTTGAAAAGAAAAAGCCCGCGGCGAACGCGGGCTTTTTTCACATCAGGCGGCCACCATGGGCGGCCGGGCGATCCATCCGCCGATCAGTCTGCCGTGGCCTCTTCCGGCTCGGCGGGCTCGGATTTCGCCGAGCGCTCCCGCTTGGGCAGCGGCTGGATGTCCAGCAGCACCTCGGGCGTCTCGACGCCTTTTTCGTCCGTCTTCACCTCGATGTCCACCGTCAGGCGTCCACCTTCGGTCAGGCGGCCGAAGAGCAGTTCGTCGGCCAGGGCACGGCGAATGGTGTCCTGGATCAAGCGCTGCATCGGGCGGGCACCCATCAGCGGATCGAAGCCCTTCTTGGCCAGGTGCTTGCGCAGCGTGTCGGTGAAGGTCACCTCCACCTTCTTCTCGCTCAGCTGAGTTTCGAGTTGCAGCAGGAACTTGTCCACCACGCGCAGGATGATCTGCTCGTCCAGCGCCTTGAAGTTCACGATGGCATCCAGCCGGTTGCGGAACTCAGGCGTGAACAGGCGCTTGATGTCGCCCATTTCGTCGCCCGCCTGCCGCGGGTTCGTGAACCCGATGGTGGCCTTGTTCATGGTCTCGGCACCCGCGTTCGTCGTCATGATGATGATGACGTTGCGGAAGTCGGCCTTGCGCCCGTTGTTGTCGGTCAACGTGCCGTGATCCATCACCTGCAGCAGCACGTTGAAGATGTCCGGATGCGCCTTTTCGATCTCGTCGAGCAGCAGCACGGAGTGCGGCTTCTTCGTGACCGCCTCGGTCAGCAACCCACCCTGGTCGAACCCGACATAGCCAGGAGGCGCACCGATCAGGCGGCTCACCGCATGGCGCTCCATGTACTCGGACATGTCGAAGCGGATCAACTCGATACCCATGATGTAGGCGAGCTGCTTGGCCGCTTCGGTCTTGCCGACGCCGGTGGGGCCGCTGAACAGGAACGAGCCGATCGGCTTGTCGCCCTTGCCCAGGCCCGAACGCGCCATCTTCACAGCGGAAGCGAGCACCTCCAGCGCCTTGTCCTGGCCGAACACCACGCTCTTGAGGTCGCGCTCGATGGTCTGCAGCTTGCTGCGGTCGTCGTTGGACACGTTCGCGGGCGGAATGCGCGCGATCTTCGCCACGATTTCCTCGATCTCGGCCTTGCCGATGGTCTTCTTGCGCTTGCTGGCGACCTGGATGCGCTGGGCTGCGCCGGCTTCGTCGATCACGTCGATCGCCTTGTCGGGCAGGTGACGGTCGTTGATGTACTTGGCCGACAGCTCGGCCGCCGCTTGCAGTGCCGCCGCAGCGTACTTCACGCTGTGGTGCTCTTCGAAACGCGACTTGAGGCCCTTGAGGATGTCCACCGTTTCCTGCACCGTCGGCTCCACCACATCGACCTTCTGGAACCGGCGCGACAGGGCCGCGTCTTTTTCGAAGATGCCGCGGTACTCGGTGAACGTGGTCGCACCGATGCATTTGAGCTGGCCGCTGGAGAGCGCCGGCTTGAGCAGGTTGGAAGCGTCCAGCGTGCCGCCCGAGGCCGCACCGGCGCCGATCAGCGTGTGGATTTCGTCGATGAACAGCACCGCGTTGGGCTTGTCCTTGAGCGACTTGAGCACACCCTTCAGGCGCTGCTCGAAATCACCACGGTACTTGGTGCCCGCCAGCAAGGCGCCCATGTCGAGCGAATACACGACCGCCTCGGCCAGGATTTCCGGCACGTCGTTCTGCGTGATGCGCCAGGCCAGGCCCTCGGCGATGGCCGTCTTGCCCACGCCGGCTTCGCCCACCAGCAGCGGGTTGTTCTTGCGGCGCCGGCACAGGATCTGGATCGTGCGCTCGACCTCGTAGTGGCGGCCGATCAGCGGGTCGATCTTGCCGTCCTTGGCCGCCTGGTTGAGGTTCTGGGTGTACTGCTCGAGCGGCGAGGCTTTCTCGTTGCGCTCGCCACCGCCACCGCCCTCTTCGCCTTCGGCCTGATTCTCTGGCTTGGCGGGTTCCGGCGGCTCGCCCTTCTTGATGCCGTGGGCAATGAAATTGACCACGTCCAGGCGCGTGACGCCCTGCTGGTGCAGGTAGTACACGGCGTGCGAATCCTTCTCGCCAAAGATGGCCACGAGCACGTTGGCGCCCGTGACTTCCTTCTTGCCGTTGCCCGTGGACTGCACGTGCATGATGGCGCGCTGGATCACGCGCTGGAAACCCAGCGTGGGCTGCGTGTCCACCTCGTCGGTGCCGGCGACCTGGGGGGTGTTGTCTTTGATGAAATTGGCCAGCGATGAACGCAGATCATCGATGTTGGCCGAACATGCGCGCAGCACCTCGGCTGCGCTGGGGTTATCTAGCAGTGCAAGCAGCAGATGCTCCACGGTAATGAACTCGTGGCGCTGCTGGCGGGCCTCGACAAAGGCCATGTGCAAGCTGACTTCCAGTTCCTGGGCAATCATGTGAACTCCTTTGTGCTTGCGTGGAAGGGATTACTGTAGATCGGGACCAAAGGCCGTTTATTCAACAGGCTCGCTGAGGCATTGCAGCGGATGCCCCGCCTTGTGGGCCGCCTCGCGGACCTGCTCCACTTTGGTGGCGGCGACATCGCGGGAATACACCCCACATACGCCTTTGCCGTCCAAATGGATTTTCAGCATGATCTGCGTGGCGGCTTCCCGGTCTTTGCTGAAGAATTCCTGCAGCACGACGATGACGAATTCCATCGGCGTGAAGTCATCATTGAGCATGACCACCTGAAACATTTGCGGCGGCTGGGTCTTCTGCGTGCGACGTTCGAGCACGACCGAACCGCCATCGTCCCGCGCTGGCGTCCTGGTGGGCGGAGCGGGGGTGGGGGAAGGTGGTTTAGTTGCCATGGATTTCATTCTAGCGAGCCACGGCGGTCGACGCAGCCTCTCCCATGTAGTGATCACCCAACGGTGTTTCAAGCCTTACCCCGCGCTCCATCTAGCCCGCGTCGTACACGACATTGACCGAACCGGTGCCGGCCTGGGCGCTCCACGCCGCCAAAGCGGCATCGGAGGGGAAGAAACGGCTGCCCTCGCCCAGTTGCAACTCCGCCACGGCCTGGCCCTGGCCGGCCTTGCAGCGGATGCCCATGCGCACCCGAAGGCCGTGCACCAGCACCTCGCCCTGCTCGGTTTCCTGCCGGCGGGGTGGGAATTCACGCACCAGGCGCTGCACGTCCGGCGCGGTATCGCCGATGGCGACCTGAAGGTAGCGCCCGAACTTGGCCCGCGCCGCCGCCAGGTCCCACACCTGCTGCACCTTCACCCGCAGCCCGCCGCTGAAATGGTCGAGCTGCAGGCGGCCGCTCATGACCACGAATTCGTCGTCCTTCAGCATGTCCCGGTGGGCATTGACCACGTTCTCGTCAGCCGAGGCTTCGATGGTGGCGGACTTGTCGTCCAGCTTGAACAAGGCCAGCCGGCCCCGCTGCCCGTTGATGACCCGGAAATCGCTGATGATGCCGGCCAGGATCTGGGGTTCTCGGCTGTCGAGCAGTTCCTCGATCTGCGTGCGCACGAAACGGCGCACCTCGCTGGCCACCTCGTCGAACAGGTGGCCCGACAGGTAGAAGCCCACGGCCGTCTTTTCCTGGGTGAGGCGTTCCTTCACGCCCCAGGGCACCATCTCGACGAGTTCGGGCTCCTGCGTACTGGAGCCGTGGGCGTCCTCGCCCATCATGTCGAACAGGCCGCCCTGGTTGGCGTTGGCCAGCGTCGCGTTCGCGAAGTCAAACGCCCGGTCGATCGAGGCAACGAGCGAGGCCCGGTTCATGTTCATGGCATCGAAGGCGCCCGCCTTGATGAGCGCCTCCAGCGTGCGCTTGTTCAGGCGCGTGCGGTCCACGCGCACGCAGAAGTCGAACAGGCTGGTGAAAGGGCCCTTGGTATCGCCGCGCGGTCCCGCCCCGCGCCCGTCCCGGGCCGCGATGATGGCCTCGATCGCCTGCTGTCCGGTGCCCTTGATGGCGCCCAGGCCGTAGCGGATGACCTTGTCCGTGACCGGCTCGAACCGGTACATGCCCCGGTTCACGTCCGGCGGCTCGAACGTCAGCCCGAACTTCTTCATGGCGTCTTCGAACAGCACCTTGAGCTTGTCGGTGTCGTCCATTTCCACCGTCATGTTGGCGCAGAAGAATTCGGCCGTGTAGTGCACCTTGAGCCAGCCGGTCTGGTAGGCCAGCAGCGAGTAAGCGGCCGCGTGCGACTTGTTGAAGCCGTACCCCGCGAACTTCTCCATCAGGTCGAACACCTCGTCGGCCTTTTCCTGGCTGATGTTCTGTTTGGCCGCACCCGCGCGGAAGATCTCGCGGTGCTCGGCCATCTCCTCGGCCTTCTTCTTGCCCATCGCCCGGCGCAGCATGTCGGCGCCGCCGAGCGAGTAGCCGCCCAGCACCTGGGCGGTCTGCATCACCTGCTCCTGGTACACCATGATCCCGTAGGTTTCCGACAGCACCTTCTCGACCAGCGGATGGGGGTACTCCACCACCTCCTTGCCGTGCTTGCGGTTCACGAAACTGGGGATCAGGTCCATCGGGCCCGGCCGGTACAGCGCGTTCAGGGCGATCAGGTCTTCCAGCCGGCTGGGACGTGCTTCCTTGAGCATGCCCTGCATGCCGCGGCTTTCAAACTGGAACACGGCTTCGGTCTTGCCATCGGAGAACAGCTGGTAGGTGCGCGCATCGTCCAGCGGAATGTTCTCGAACGTGAAGTTCTCCTGGCCCTTGTGGCGCTTGACGATGAACTCCTTGGCGATCTCCAGGATCGTCAGCGTGGCCAGGCCCAAGAAGTCGAACTTCACCAGGCCGATGGCTTCCACATCGTCCTTGTCGTACTGGCTCACGGCGGAATCGCTGCCCGGCTGCTGGTAGAGCGGGCAAAAATCGGTGAGTTTGCCCGGGGCGATGAGCACGCCCCCGGCGTGCATGCCGATGTTGCGGGTCATGCCCTCGAGCTTTTGCGCCATCTCGATGATGGTCTTGACGTCTTCTTCCTTCTGCACACGCTCGGCCAGCAGCGGCTCCAGTTCCAACGCGTAGTTGTTCTTGTCGCCTTCCTTCTTGGGGTTGGGCGGGTACTGGAGCGTGTACGACATGCCGGGCTTGCCCGGCACGAGCTTGGAAATGCCATCGCAGAAGGTGTAGCTCATGTCCATGACCCGGCCCACGTCGCGGATGGCGGCCTTGGCGGCCATGGTGCCGAACGTGGCGATCTGGCTCACGGCATCCTTGCCGTACTTGTCCTTCACGTAGTCGATCACGCGGTCGCGGTTGGACTGGCAGAAATCGATGTCGAAGTCGGGCATCGACACCCGCTCGGGGTTCAGAAACCGCTCGAACAGCAGGTTGTACTGCAGCGGGTCCAGGTCGGTGATCTTGAGCGCATAGGCCACCAGCGAGCCCGCGCCGGACCCCCGGCCCGGCCCCACCGGGCAGCCGTTGTTCTTGGCCCACTGGATGAAGTCCCCCACGATCAGGAAGTAGCCCGGAAACCCCATCTTCAGGATGGTGTTGATCTCAAACTCCAGCCGCTCCAGGTAGCGCGGGCGCTCCTTGTCGCGCTCGGCCTCCTTGGGGTACAGGTGCGCCAGGCGCTCTTCCAGCCCCTCCAACGAAGCCACCCGGAAGTACTCGTCAATGGGCATGCCACCCGGGGTGGGAAAGTCCGGCAGCTGCGGCTTGCCCAGCACCAGGGTCAGGTTGCAGCGCTTGGCGATCTCCAGCGTGTTGGCGATCGCGGACGGCACGTCGGCGAACAGCGCCTGCATCTGCGCGCTCGATTTAAAGTATTGCTCGCGCGTGAACTTGCGTACGCGCCGCTGGTTGCCCAGGATTTCGCCCTCGGAGATGCAGACGCGCGCCTCGTGCGCCTCGTAGTCGTCGGCCGTGGCGAACTGCACGGGATGGGTTGCGACGACGGGCAGGTTCAGCCGTGCGGCCAGTTGCACGGCCGACACCACGTGGGCCTCGTCGTCGGGCCGGCCGGCGCGCTGGATCTCCAGGTAGAAGCGATGGGGAAACAGCCCGGCCAGCCGCAGTGCCAGGCGCGCGGCCCCCGCGTCGTCGCCCTTCACGATCGCCTGTCCCACGGGACCGGCCTGGGCACCCGCCAGCGCGATGAGGCCCTCGCCCAGTTCCTCCAGCCAGGCCCAGGTGCACAGGGGCTGGTTCTTCACCACGTTGCGCGTCCAGGCGCGCGCTAGCAGTTCCGACAGGTTCAGGTACCCCTGCTTGCCCTGCACCAGCAGGATCATGCGGGAGGGCGGATTGCCCGGCTCCTCGGGCTCGACGAACACTTCAGCGCCCAGCACGGGCTTGACGCCCTTGCCCCGCGCTTCCTTGTAGAACTTGATGGCGCCGAAAAGATTGCCGAGGTCGGTGATCGCCAGGGCGGGCTGGCCGTCCTTGGCAGCCGCCTTGGCCACTTCATCAATGCGGTTGGTGCCGTCGACGACGGAAAATTCGGTGTGCAGGCGCAAATGGACAAACATGGCGGGTATTGTAGGAACGCCCGCTTCCCTGCCCCGCGCCAGAGCCCCGGCGTTTCGTTCAGGCCGCCGGCTGGCACGCCGGTACAATCCGGCTCCTGCCCGATCGCCGCGGCCAGCCCCCTGTGGCCGTCCCGGCCCCTGATCGGAAGCGGGAACCGATGCCCTTCTTTTGCCTGAAAGCTGCCTCCATGCCGCGTTTTCCCCTGCCCCTGTTGTCCGCCCTGCTGGCCGCCGGCCTGATGGCGGGCTGCTCCAGCACCCCCGAAGACAAGACCGCCGGCTGGAGCCCCAATCGCATCTACTCCGAAGCCCGCGACGAACTCAACAGTGGCGGCTACGACAAGGCCGTGCCCCTGCTGGAAAAGCTCGAAGGCCGCGCGGCCGGCACGCCGCTGGCGCAGCAGGCCCAGCTGGAAAAGGCCTACGCCCAGTACAAGGCCGGCGAAAAAGCCCAGGCCATCGCCACGCTGGACCGCTTCATGAAGCTGCACCCCGCCAGCCCCGCCTACGACTACGCGCTGTACCTGAAGGGCCTCGTCAACTTCAACGACAACCTGGGGCTGTTCTCCTGGCTGTCGCGGCAGGACCTGTCCGAGCGCGACCAGAAGGCCGCCAAGGATTCGTTCGAGTCCTTCCGCGAGCTGACCACGCGGTTCCCGGAATCGCGTTATGCCCAGGACTCGCGCCAGCGCATGACCTACATCGTCAATTCCCTGGCGCAGTACGAAGTGCACGTGGCCCGCTACTACTACGAGCGCGGCGCCTATGTGGCGGCCATCAGCCGGGCGCAGATCGCCCTGGCCGACTACAAGGAAGTGCCTGCGCTGGAAGAGGCCCTGTACATCCTGGTGAAGTCCTACGATGCGCTGGGCATGACCCAGTTGCGCGACGATGCGCAGCGTGTGATGGCGAGTTCCTACCCGCAGAGCGAGTTGAACCGCGATGGGCTCAAGGCCAAGTCGGAGCCGTGGTGGAAGGTGTGGTGAGCGCGCGCAGCGCCGCATCGAATTCCTGCGCCGTGTGAAGGCGCCGCATGGGTGGCAAGGCTGACAGCAGGCGCTTGCCGTAGCCCATCTCGACCAGGCGGGTGTCGGCCACCACCAGCACGCCCCGGTCGCTCTCACTGCGAATCAACCGCCCCGCACCCTGCTTGAGGGCGATCGCGGCCTCCGGCAGCGAGAAGTACCGGAAGGCACTGCGTTTGGCCTGTTCCAGCCGCTGGGAGCGCGCCTCCACCAGCGGATCGCCCGGTGGCGGGAACGGCAGTTTGTCGATCACCACCAGTTGCAGGGCCTCGCCCGGCACGTCGAACCCTTCCCAGAACGTGGCGGACGCGACCAGCACGCACCCTGCCCGCCCCTCGGACCCGCCTTCGCGGAACCGCTCCATCAAACGCCGCTTGGGCCACTGACCCTGCACCAGCACCTCGATGCTGGAATCCGCGGCGAACCGGGCCTGCAGCGCATCACCGATGGTCCGCAGGGCCTTGAGCGTGGTGGTGAGCACCAGGGTACGCCCTCCGAGCACCACCACCGCGCCGCCCACCCAGGCCGCCAATGCCGCGCTGTGGGCGGGGTCGGAAGGCTTGGGCAGTTCCAGGGGCACATGGAAGGCCGCCTGCGATGCATAGTCGAACGGACTTTCCACCCGCAGGATGCGCGCGTCCTGCAAACCGCAGGGCTCGGCGAACCAGCGCAGGGTCGCATCGTCCCCCAGGGTGGCCGAGGTGAAGATCCATGCACGGGGCTTGCCCTGCGACAGCACCGCGGCCGCTTCCGGCTCGTCCCATGCCGATGTCTCGGCCTCGGGCTCGCCGGCAGGCGATTGCCACAGCGACCGCATCGGGCCTGCAATGTCGAGCGGCGCTTCCACGAGCCGCAATGCGCCCGCCACATCCACCCATCGGACCGCATCCGCGCCGCAAGGCTGGGAAAAGCCGTCCATGCGCTCCATGAGCTGCACCGCGCGGCCATGCAGGCGCACGAAGTCCGGGGCGATCTCGCTCACGGTGTCCAGGGCCGCCAGGGCGGTGCGGCAGGCGCCGACCACCTGCTGCATGGCCGCATGCCATTCGCCGAGGTCCACGCCGTCGGGCACCTCGCCGGTCCAGCGCAACCGCGAACCCGCCGGGGCACGGCCTGCGGCCAGGCGCAGGTCGCGGCCGGCGCGGTCCAGCGCGGCGGCCACCCCCAGCCAATCGGCCAGCCCGCGGGCGAATTGCAAGCCCGCCGCCATCACGTCGCGCGAAAAGTCCAGCAACTGCGCGGTGGAGGCTTGCCGGCCCATGAATTGCACGCCGGTTTCGTTCAGTTGGTGCGCTTCGTCGAAGACGACGACGCGCACGGAAGGCAGCAGTTCGGCCATGCCGGAATCGCGAACAGCCTGGTCCGCAAAAAAGAGGTGGTGGTTGATCACCACCACATCGGCAGCCAGCGCCTCGCGCCGGGCACGGTGGACATGGCAGGCCCGAAAGCGCGGGCACGGCGAACCCAGGCAGTTCTCGCGGGTGGAGGTGACCAGCGGAATCACCGGAGACCGCTCATCCAGCCCCGGCAGCTCGGCCAGGTCGCCGCTCACCGTGCCCTGCGACCAGGTTTCCACCCGGGCCAGCACCCGCGCCACAGCCGCATCGTGCGCGGCGCCGTCCTGGCGCGCCAACTCCATGCGGTGCAGGCAAAGGTAGCTGGCCCGCCCCTTGAGCAACGCGGTGCGCACCGGCAAAGCCAGCGCCTGAACAAGGCGGGGCAGGTCGCGTGCGAACAGCTGGTCCTGCAGCGCCTTGGTGGCGGTGGACACCAGCACCCGCTCGCCACTGAGCAACGCCGGCACCAGATAGGAAAACGTCTTGCCGACGCCCGTTCCCGCCTCCACCACCAGGGCGCCACCCTGCTCGATGGTTTCGGCCACCGCCAGCGCCATCTCGGTCTGGCCGGCGCGGGGCGAGAAATGCGCCTGGGCCAGCGACAGCACGCCGCCCTCTTCGAACGCGGCCTGCACGCCATGGACGAGCGATTCGATGCGAGGCAGTTCCATGCCGTTCATCCCCGCCTGCGCTCGCGGGCGACCGCACTGGACCGCATGGTGGGACCGGGAGGAGACGGACAGGAAAAAAGGCGGTGCAAGGAAAGGAGGAAGGAGAGGCGTCGCATGGCAAAACTGCCAAAGGGCGCCCGATAATACGTGCTTCGCCCGGCCCTTCGGCCGGCCCGCGCCTTCCACCATTTCTGCCATGACCAAACCGTTTCGCCTCACTGCGTCAACCGGCATCCACAAAGGCGATCGTGAATACCAGCAGGACCAGGTCGCGTTGATCGCCCACCCCCGCTACAACGGCTGCGTGCTCGGGGTCGTGGCAGACGGCATGGGGGGGCGCAGCGGAGGGCGCAAGGCGTCCGATCAGGTGATGCTCACGGCCCGGCAATGGTTCGAGCGGTACTCGCCGGACACCGACGACACCGCGACGATGCTCAAGCACATGGTGGAAGAGGCGCACATCGTGATCCGCCTCACCGCCATCTCGGCCGAGCAGGAGCCCCACAGCACGGTGGCGGCCTTCATCATCAATCCCCGGGGCGACTGCCACTGGGCGCATGCCGGCGATTCGCGCATCTACCACTTCCAGGGCGCGCGGCTGGCCCATCGCACCAGCGACCACTCGTATGTGCAGGCCCTGGTCGACCGCGGCGAAATCACCGAGGCCGAGGCTAACACCCATCCGCACTCCAACATCCTGGTGGGCTGCCTTGGCACCGAGAGCGATCCGCCGGTGGCCCAGCACATGATTCCGCAACTGCTGCCGGGCGACGTGCTCCTGGCGTGCAGTGACGGTGTCTGGCACTATTTTTCGCCCACGGAACTGGCCTCGGTGGTGGACTCGCTGTCCCCGCGCGAAGCCACGGAATTCCTCATCGAGAAAGCGCGGTCACGGGCCCGTGGCGGCGGAGACAACCTCTCGCTCGCCATCGTGAAGATCGAGGCGCTGGCCGAAGAGAAGAAACCGGCCCGGCTCGTCCGCTGAGCCGAGCGCCCGGCGCCCCCCGCTCCAAGGACCGGGCCCACCATGGCGGGGCAACGTGCCTGGTGCGAGACGCGGGTCGCCGCCGACTTCAGGGGGCAGCGCTGGCCGATGGAACCGGCGGTGGCGGCGGCAGCGCCGCTGCCGGCTTGCGGCCCTGGGCTTCGGCATCGGCCCGCGCCTTCTCGTGCTTTTCGCGCCGCTCCTGGGCGGCCTTTTGCTTGGCCTCGTAGCGGGCGCGCGCCTCGGAAATCTGGCCGGGTTGCGCCGCCGCGCGCTCTGCCTTGGCGGCGTCGTGCGACTGCTCCCGCGAATGCTGCTGGGCGGCGCGCTGCTGCGCGTCGTGCTCGCGCTCCGCACGGCCCTGCGCTTGCGCCTGGGCGCGGGATGCGGCCTGCATGGGCGCCGGGCGTTCGCCGGCTTCGAGCTTCTCGCGCTGCTCCTGCTGCTTTTGCTCGATCGACTGCACGCGCAAGGCCGCCTTTTCGCGGCGATCGGCGTCGTTCAAGGCCACTTCGCGCTGCCGCAGGGCGCTTTCCTGGTCCCGCACCTGCGCCCGCACGCCGATCAGGCAGTCTTCGACGGAAAAGCGCTGATAGCAGACGGCCTCTTCCTTGATGCGCCGCGCCTCCAGCGCGCGGCGGTCGCGCTGGATCTGGTCGCGCTCGGCACGGCGCTCGGCCTGCGCGGCATCGGCAGCGGCGCGCGATGCAGCCAGCGGTGACTGGGCCACCGCCAGCGTCGAGGCGAGCGCCAGTGCGGTGGCAAGGAAAAGGCGTTGGAAGGATGGCATGGTGAGAAAAGAGGTTACGTCAGTCCGGTGTCCACCACGCGCCGCTCCAGGTCCAGGAACTCCTTGGACTGCATTTCATTGAGCCGGGAGACGGTGCGCGGAAATTCATGGGCCAGAGGGCCCTCGGTGTACAGCGCTTCGGGCGGCACGGCGGCGGACAGGATGAGCTTGACGCGCCGGTCGTACAGCACGTCCACCAGCCACGTGAAGCGCCGGGCCGGCGACGCCATCGACACGGGCATGTGGGGCACATCCGACAGCAGCACGGTGTGGAACTGCGTGGCGATTTCCAGGTAGTCGTTCTGCGAGCGGGGCCCGCCGCACAGCACGCTGAAATCGAACCATACGACGCCACCGGCCTTGCGGCGCGCACGGATCTCGCGTGCCTCGATGTGCAGCACCGGGTCTTCGTCGCGCACTTCGGCCAGCTGGTCGAACGCCTCGGACATCTCCGCATCGGCCTGGGGCCCCAGCGGCGTGTGGTACAGCCGCACCATCTCCAGCGTGCGACGGCGGTAGTCGGTGCCGTTGTCCACGTTGACCACTTCCATCCGCTGGTTCAGCAGCTCGATGGCCGGCAGGATGCGGTCGCGGTGCAGCCCGCCGGGGTACAGCCCGTCGGGCTCGAAATTGGAGGTAGTGACGAAACCCACGCCGTTGTCGAACAGCGCCGCCAGCAGGCGGTGCAGGATCATCGCGTCGGTGATGTCCGCCACATGGAACTCGTCGAAGCAGATGAGCTTGTAGCGCTTGGAAATGCGCTCGCCCAGCACATCCAGCGGATTGACGGTGCCCTGCAGGCCCGCCAGTTCGCGGTGCACTTCGCGCATGAACTCGTGGAAATGCAGCCGCACCTTGCGGCGGATGGGCACGGCGTTGAAAAAGCAGTCCATGAGAAAGCTCTTGCCCCGCCCCACGCCGCCGTACATGTATACGCCGCGCGGCACCTCGGGCCGGTTGATGAGCTTCTTCAAGGCGTTGGAGCGGCGCTCCTTGTACAGCGCCCAATCGTCGGCACACCGCTGCAACGCCTCGACGGCGCGCAGCTGGGCCGGATCGCTTTGATAGCCCTTGCTGGCCAGCTCCGCCTCATACGCCTGCTTCACATTCACACGCACACTCCAAACGCTATAAAAAAGATAGCTGCCTGCGCTAGTGTTTCAAGCGCAGGCAGCCATTTTTACCCAAAGTCCCGGGATCAGAAGTTCAGCGTGCGCTTGTCCACGGCCAGGGCCGCTTCCTTGGTGGCTTCGCTCAAGCTCGGGTGGGCGTGGCAGATGCGCGCGATGTCTTCGGCGCTGGCCTTGAACTCCATGGCGACCACGGCTTCGGCGATCAGCTCGCTGGCCATGGGGCCGACGATGTGCACGCCCAGGATCTCATCCGTGGCCGCGTCGGCCAGGAACTTCACCATGCCGGTCGTGTCGCCCAGCGCGCGGGCGCGGCCGTTGGCCAGGAACGGGAACGTGCCGGCCTTGTACTTCACGCCGTCCGCCTTGAGCTGCTGCTCGGTGCGGCCCACCCATGCGATCTCGGGGTTGGTGTAGATCACCCAGGGGATGGTGTTGAAGTTCACATGGCCATGCTGGCCCGCGATGCGCTCGGCGACGGCCACGCCCTCTTCCTCGGCCTTGTGCGCCAGCATCGGGCCACGCACCACGTCGCCCACTGCCCAAACGCCCGGCAGGTTGGTCTTGCAATCGGCATCGACCACGATCGCGCCGCGCTCGTCCAGCTGCAGGCCCACGGCTTCGCCGTTGAGACCGATGGTGTTGGGCACGCGGCCGATGGACACGATGAGCTTGTCCACTTCCAGCGTCTGGGCTTCGCCCTTGGCGTTGGTGTAGGCCACGCTCACGCTCTTCTTGCCGGTCTTGATTTCGCCGATCTTCACGCCCAGCTCGATCTTGAGGTTCTGCTTGTCGAACGCCTTCTTGGCTTCCTTGGCGATCTGCTCGTCCACCGCGCCCAGGAACGTGGGCAGGCCTTCCAGCACCGTCACTTCGGCGCCCAGGCGGCGCCAGACCGAACCCATTTCCAGGCCGATCACGCCGGCGCCGATCAGGCCCAGCGTCTTGGGCGTCTCGCCGATGCGCAGGGCTCCGTCGTTGGAGAGGATGTGCTCTTCGTCGAACGGCACGCCGGGCAGCGCGCGGGCGTTGGAGCCCGTGGCCAGGATGATCTGCTTGCCGGTGATGGACTCTTCGGCAGCGCCGGCCACGCGGATTTCATAGCCACCGTCGGCGGCCTTCACGAACGAGCCACGGCCGTGGAAGAACGTGATCTTGTTCTTCTTGAACAGGTACAGGATGCCGTCGTTGTTCTGCTTCACCACGCTGTCCTTGCGGGCGATCATCTTGGCCACGTCCATGCGGACGCCCTGCACCTCGATGCCATGGTCGGCGAAGTGATGGTTGGCCTGGTCGAAATGCTCGGACGACTGCAGCAGCGCCTTGGAGGGGATGCAACCCACGTTGGTGCAGGTGCCGCCCGGTGCAGGGCCGCCCTTGCCGTTCTTCCACTCGTCGATGCAGGCCACGTTGAAGCCCAGTTGCGCCGCACGGATGGCAGCGATGTAGCCGCCGGGGCCGCCACCGATCACGATCACGTCGAATTGTTTGCTCATGTCAATCTCACTCAATCAGTTGAAGAAAGACCCACCGGCGGGCGCGGCCAACGGCCGGGCCACGCGGGCGGGTCCATCCAGGGGGATCAGATGTCGAACAGCAGGCGGGAAGGATCTTCCAGCGCTTCCTTCATGGCCACCAGGCCCAGCACGGCTTCACGGCCGTCGATGATGCGGTGGTCGTACGACATGGCCAGGTAGTTCATCGGGCGGATGACGATCTGGCCGTTTTCCACCACGGCACGGTCCTTGGTGGCGTGCACGCCCAGGATGGCCGACTGCGGCGGGTTGATGATGGGGGTGGACAGCATGGAGCCGAACGTGCCGCCATTGGAGATCGAGAACGTGCCGCCGGTCATCTCTTCGATGCCCAGCTTGCCGTCCTTGGCCTTCTGGCCGAACTCGGCGATCTTCTTTTCGATGTCGGCGAACGTCATCTGGTCGGCATTGCGCAGGATGGGCACCACCAGGCCGCGGGGCGAGCCCACGGCGATGCCGATGTCGAAGTAGCCGTGGTAGACGATGTCGTTGCCGTCGACCGAGGCGTTCAGCACCGGGTACTTCTTCAGGGCATGCACGGCCGCCTTCACGAAGAAGCTCATGAAGCCGATCTTCACGCCGTGTTCCTTGGTGAAGGCGTCCTGGAACTTCTTGCGCATGTCCATCACCGGGGCCATGTTCACTTCGTTGAACGTGGTCAGGATGGCGTTGGTCGATTGCGACTGCAGCAGGCGCTCGGCCACGCGGGCGCGCAGGCGGCTCATGGGCACGCGCTGCTCGGGGCGGCCGCTCAGGTCTTCCTTGGCGGTGGGCGCAGCCACCTGCGGCAGCGCCTTGGTGGGCACGCCCGTGGGGATAGCGCTCGGTGCGGCCGCAGCGGCCTTGCCCGTGCCCGATGCCACGGCACCCAGCACGTCGCCCTTGGTCACGCGGCCATCCTTGCCCGTGCCGGCCACGGCCGAAACGGACAGGTTGTTGTCGGCCAGCAGCTTGGCGGCGGCGGGCATGGCCACGTCGCCCTTGGAGCCGCCCGCGGCAGCGGGGGCTGCAGCGGCTGGTGCGGGTGCCGCAGCTGCGGGCGCGGCGGCGGCAGGGGCTGCCGCAGCAGGAGCGGCGGCTGCGCCGGCCTTGCCTTCGGTGTCGATCTTGGCGATGAGCTGGTCGGCCACCACGGTGGCGCCGTCGCCTTGCACGATTTCCGCCAGCACGCCGGCCGAGGGAGCGGGCACTTCGAGCACGACCTTGTCGGTCTCGATTTCGATCAGGATTTCATCGACGGCGACAGCCTCGCCGGCCTTCTTCTTCCACGTGAGCATCGTGGCTTCCGCCACGGATTCGGACAGTTGGGGGACTTTGACTTCAACGATAGCCATGGGAATTCTTTCGGGGTTTGTTTCTGCTTTTTGTGTGTTCGGGTTTCCGGCCTTACTTGGTCAGGACAAACCCCTTGAGCTTGGCGAACGCGCCGTCCACCAGGGCCTTTTGCTGCTCCTGGTGCAGGTGCGAGTAGCCCACCGCGGGCGATGCCGAGGCGGCACGGCCGGAGTAACCCAGCTTCTGGCCTTCGAGCATGTTCTCGTGGATGTAGTGCTGCACGAAGAACCAGGCGCCCTGGTTCTGCGGCTCGTCCTGGCACCACACGATGTCGGTGGCGTTCGGGTACTTCTTCAACTCGGCGGCGAAGGCCTTGTGCGGGAACGGATAGAGCTGTTCCACGCGCAGGATGACGACGTCGTCGGCTTCCTTCTCTTCGCGCTTCTTGACCAGGTCGTAGTACACCTTGCCCGAGCAGGCGATCACGCGCTTGACCTTCTCGGCCTTCTTCTCGATGGCTTCATTCTGCTCCGGGATCACCGTCTGGAAGCTGCCCTTGGTGAACTCGGACAGCGGCGAGGTCGCGTCCTTGTTACGCAGCAGCGACTTCGGCGTCATGATGATCAGCGGCTTGCGCAGGTGGCGGACCATCTGGCGGCGCAGCACGTGGAAGATCTGGCTGGCGGTGGTGGGCTGAACCACCTGCATGTTGGCGTCGGCCGACAGCTGCATGAAGCGCTCCAGGCGGGCCGAGCTGTGCTCGGGGCCCTGGCCTTCGTAGCCGTGCGGCAGCATCAGCGTGATGCCGTTCACGCGGCCCCACTTCACTTCGCCCGAAGCGATGAACTGGTCGATCACGACCTGCGCACCGTTGGCGAAGTCGCCGAATTGCGCCTCCCAGATCACGAGCGTGTTGGGGTCGTTGGAGGCATAGCCGTATTCGAAGCCCAGCACCGCCTCTTCGGACAGGATGGAGTCGATCACGACGAACGGTGCCTGGTTCTCGCTCACGTTCTGCAGCGGCACATAGGTGCCCGTGTCCCACTTCTCGCGCTTTTGGTCATGGATGACCGAGTGGCGGTGCGTGAACGTGCCGCGGCCGCAGTCCTCGCCGGACAGGCGCACGGGGAAGCCGCTGGCCACCAGCGAGGCGAAGGCCATGTGCTCGCCCATGCCCCAGTCCACCGGAATGTCGCCACGGCCCATGGCGGCGCGGTCGTCGTACACCTTCTTGACCAGTTGGTGCGGCGTCACGCCTTCAGGAATGGTGGTGATCTTTTCGGACAGGCGCTTCCACTCCGCCAGCGGGATGGCGGTGTCGCCCGCATCGGTCCACTTCTTGCCCAGGAAGGGGCTCCAGTCCACCGCGTACTTGCTCTTGAAGTTGGTCAGCACCGGATCGACCGTGTGCTTGCCCGCATCCATGGCGGCGCGGTAGGCCTTGGACATGTCGTCGCCCAGGGTCTCGCCCAGGCCCTGCGTGGCCAGCTTGTCGGCGTACAGCTTGCGGGTGCCGGGGTGCGCGCCGATCTTCTTGTACATCAGCGGCTGGGTGAGCGCGGGCGTGTCCTGCTCGTTGTGGCCCAGCTTGCGGAAGCAGATGATGTCCACCACCACGTCCTTCTGGAACTCCATGCGGAATTCGAGGGCGAGTTGCGTGGCGAACACGACCGCTTCGGGATCGTCGCCGTTCACGTGCAGCACGGGCGACTCGATCATCTTGACCACGTCCGTGCAATACAGCGTGGAGCGGCTGTCGCGCGGATCGGAGGTGGTGAAGCCGATCTGGTTGTTGATCACGATGTGCACCGTGCCGCCCGTGGAATAGCCACGGGTCTGGGCCAGCGCCAGCGTTTCCTGGATGACGCCCTGGCCGGCGAAGGCCGCGTCGCCGTGCACCAGCACGGGCAGCACCTGCTTGCCATGCGGGTCGGCGCGGCGGTCCATGCGGGCGCGCACCGAACCTTCCACGACGGGGTTCACGATTTCCAGGTGCGAGGGGTTGAAGGCCAGCGACAGGTGCACCGGGCCGCCAGGGGTGCTGACGTCGGAGCTGAAGCCCTGGTGGTACTTCACGTCGCCTGCCGGCAGGTCTTCCGGAGCGGTATGGTCGAACTCGGCGAACAGGTCCTTGGGCATCTTGCCCAGCGTGTTCACCAGCACGTTCAGGCGGCCGCGGTGGGCCATGCCGATCACGATTTCCTGAACGCCCTTGGTGCCGGCGGCCTGGATGAGTTCATCCATGGCGGCGATGAAGCTTTCGCCGCCTTCGAGCGAGAAGCGCTTTTGGCCGACGTACTTCGTGTGCAGGAAACGCTCCAGGCCTTCGGCGGCCGTGAGGCGGTCCAGGATGTGCTTTTTCTTGTCGGGACCGAAGCTGGGCTTGCTGCGGATGGTCTCGAGCTTTTCCTGCCACCAGCGCTTCTGGTTCTGGTCGGTGGCATACATGTACTCGACCCCGATCGAGCCGCAGTACGTTTCGCGCAGCGCGTTGGTCAGCTCGCGCAGCGGCATGGCTTCCTTGCCGAAGAAGGTGTTGCTCGTGTTGAACACCGTTTCCTGGTCGGCGTCGCTGAAGCCGTAGAAGGAGGCTTCGAGTTCGGGAATTTCAGGGCGCTCGGTGCGCTTCAGGGGGTCCAGATCGGCCCAGCGCTGGCCGACATTGCGGTAGGCCGAGATCAGTTGCTGTACGGCGGTGCGCTTGCGGCCCATTTCGGAGTCGGCGCCGGTGGCACCGACGACCTTCGTGCCGCCTTGCTTGGCGCGCTCGGCGAAGGCATTGACCACGGGCAGGTGGGGCACGTCCTTGGCGTTCGATCCGTCGACGGCAGGCACGTGCTGCAGGGCATCGAAGTATTCGCGCCACGTGTCGGGCACGCTGCCGGGGTTGACGAGATAGTTCTCGTACATCTCTTCGACATAGGGCGCATTGCCGCCGAAAAGATAGGTGTTGCCTTGGTAGGCTTGGTATACGGATGTCGTATCGCTCATATTCCGCTGACCTCCGCTTCCCTGAGGGAAGCATTAGCTGGTGGGTAAAACCTTCCGCGACACGGCTGAACCGATTGGCGGATGCGACTGTGGCTGGGGAAGGGCCGGGGGTGCGGGCGCCATTGTGCCACCGAACGCCCAGGAGCGAGCCCTACACGGCGTAAGCGCGTGTTCCTTCGCCGCCGTGTCACTGCGGTCGCTTACATTTCGTCATTATCCGTACCCCGCCTCTATGAACTCACCCACCCTTCAGAGCCGCACGCTGTTGCTTCTTCTCATCGCGGTCACTGTCGCGTTCTTCGCCATCCTGTGGCCGTTCCACGGAGCGGTTTTCTGGGGCGTCATCCTGGCGATCCTGTTCACGCCGCTGCACCGGCGGCTGCTGCGGCGCATGCGCGGGCGGCGCAACCTGGCGGCCCTGTGCACCCTCGGACTGTGCCTGGTGATCGTGATCCTGCCCATGACCTTCATCAGCATTTCGCTGGTCCAGGAGGCCGGACTCATCTACGAACGCATGAAATCGGGACAGCTCAACTTCGGCGCCTACGTGCAGCAGGTGCTGAGTGCCTTGCCCTCCTGGCTGATGGGCCTGCTGGACCGCTTCAACCTGACGTCGGCCGCCGAGGTGGAGGCCAAGCTCTCGTCCGTGTCCGTGCAGGCCGGCCAGTTCCTGGCCACCAAGGCGCTGGACGTGGGCCAGAACACGCTGCAGTTCATCGTGAGCTTCGGCATCATGCTGTACCTGCTGTTCTTCCTGGTGCGTGACGGCAGTTCGCTGGTCAACCGCATCCGCCAGGCGGTGCCCCTCGACGAAGAGCACAAGCGCCAGCTGGCCAGCAAGTTCACCACCGTGATCCGCGCCACCGTCAAGGGCAACATCGTGGTGGCCGCCGTGCAGGGTGCGCTGGGCGGGGGGATCTTCTGGATCCTGGGCATCCAGGGCCCCATCCTCTGGGGCGTGCTGATGGCCTTCCTGTCGCTGCTGCCGGCCATCGGTGCCGGCCTGATCTGGGGCCCGGTGGCCATCTATTTCTTCGCGACCGGCGCCATCTGGCAGGGCTCGGTGCTGGTGGCTTTTTGCGTCTGCGTGATCGGGCTGGTGGACAACGCCCTGCGCCCGGTGCTGGTGGGCAAGGACACGAAGATGCCGGACTACATCGTCCTCATCTCCACCCTGGGCGGCATGGCCCTGTTCGGGCTGACCGGTTTCGTCATCGGCCCGGTGATCGCAGCGCTCTTCATCGCCACCTGGGACCTGTTCTCGCAACCCGCCGATTCCCCGATAAAGTAACAGCGCAGCACCCGCCGGCCTCCGTGCCGGCCGCCATGCGCCATGCCCCAGATTTCGCCCCGTCGCCTCGTCCTGCTGGCCCTCGTGCTGTCGGCAGGCATCGGTGCGCTCTTCGTGCGGGCGATCCTCACGATCCGCGACGATGCCTGGTCGTACGCGCTGCACACCAACAGCAGCCTGGCACGCACCATCGAGCAGAACATCCAGCGCACCCTGAACGGCTTCGACTACTCGCTGGTCGGGGTGGCCAAGAGCCTGTCGGACCCCGGCCTGCCGAGCCTGAGCCCGCAGATGCGCAACACGTTCCTGTTCGACCATTCCCTGCACACGCCCGGCCTGGGTGCGGTCGCGGTGTTGGACGACAAGGGCAACGTGGTGATGCGATCCACCAGCCTGGAGCGCCTGAACCTCAACCTGGCCGACCGGGATTATTTCCAGGTGCACCAGACCAGCCAGCGCGAGGGGCTGTACATCGGCAACCCCATCCGGGGCCGGGTGTCGGGCTCGTACAGCCTGCCCATCAGCCGCGCGTATTTCCGCGGCGACGGCAGCTTCGGCGGCGTTGTGGTGGGCACCGTGAGAATCAACTATTTCAAGGAGCTGTTCGCCTCCATCGATGTCGGACCGATGAGCCGGGTCGAGCTGTGGAGCACCCGCGACGGCACCACCGTCGCGCGCTTTCCCTATGCCGAAAAGGATGTCGGCCAGCCGATGGACGACTCCGGCCTGCTCACGCGGCTGCAGACGGTCGACAGCGGCAGCTACACGGCGCAGGACCCGCAGGACCGCACCGAGCGGCTGCACACCTTCCGCCGCATCGGCAACTACCCGCTGGCGGTGAGCGTCGGGCAGTCGGCGGACACCATCCTGGCCAAGTGGCGCGCCAGCGCCAAGGTGCTGGGCGCTTTCGCGGTGCTGCTGATGGCCGCCTGCCTGGGCCTGTCCGCCCTCTTCGCGCGGGAGCTGCAGCGCCGCCAGGCCATCGCGGCACAGCTCAAGCAGGCCGAACACGACACGCGCACCATCCTGGACAACCTGCCTTCGATGGTGAGCTATTGGGACAAGGACCAGCACAACCGCTTCGCCAATCAGGCGTACATGGACTGGCTGGGCGTCTCGCGCGACCGCATGCCCAACGTGAAGCTGCTGGACGTGCTCGATAGGGGAACCTACGAACACGCGTTGACGCACATCCGGCAGGCGCTCAAGGGCCACAAGCAGGTCTTCGAGCGGACCATGCCCCTGCCCTCCGGCGAGGTGCGCCACACGCTGGTGTCGTACATCCCGGACAAGGAAGGCGACGAGGTGCAGGGCATCTTCGTGCAGATCGACGACCTGACCGATCGCAAGCGCATGGAAGACCTGCTGTTCGAGGAAAAGGAGCTGATCCGGCTGACGCTGCAGTCCATCGGCGATGCGGTCATCTGCACCGATGCCGAGGGCTGCGTCACCTACATCAACCCGGTGGCCGAAAAGATGACCGGCTGGCAGGCCTTTCATGCCGCCGGATCGGACATCGACGACGTCGTGCCGCTGCAGGAGGCCAGCAGCGACAGCGGCTTGAGCCCCACCCGCCAGGCGCTGGCCGAAGGCCGGGCCCAGCCCTCGAAACGCGGCGTGGTGCTCCAGTGCCGCGACGGACGGCGCATCGACATCGAGAAATCGGTCAGCCCCATCACCGACCGGCACGGGCATGTCACCGGCACGGTGATGGTGCTGCGCGACGTGACCGAGGCCATGGAGATGTCGCGCCGCATGGCCCACCTCGCGCAGTACGACGTGCTGACCGACCTGCCCAACCGCGTGCTGCTGCAGGACCGCGCCCAGCAGGCCATCGCGCACGCGCTGCGGGACGACCGCAGCCTGGCGCTGATGTACATCGATCTGGACGGGTTCAAGCAGGTGAACGACACCCTCGGCCACGATGCCGGCGACCTGCTGCTGGTGCAGGTCGCCCGCCGCTTCAAGGGCGCGGTGCGGCATTCCGACACGGTGTGCCGCCAGGGGGGCGACGAGTTCGTCGTGCTGCTGCCCAAGCTGGACAACGCCGACCAGGCCTGCCTGGTGTCGCAAAAGATCATGGCCGCGTGCGAACCGCCGTTCGATCTGCAGGGCGAGGTCCGGAAGATCGGCCTGAGCGGCGGCATCGCGCTGTTTCCGCAGCATGGCCGCAATTTCGAGGAGCTGTCGCGCAGCGCCGACATGGCGATGTATGCGGCCAAGCGCGCGGGGCGGGGGCATTTCCGGCTGTATGCCGGGCCCGACCAGGAGCCCACCATCGTGCCGGCGGACAGGAAATGACGGAATAAAAGCCGGCAAGGCCTACAGTTTCGTCCCCGACCGGCCGATACTCCTTCATGTCCCTGTCCATCTCCTCCGCCTCCAGCACTTCCTCCACCAGCGTTTCGGGGAGCCGCTCTTCGGGCCAATCGAGCGGCGACATCGCGGCGCTTCAAAAGCAGCTCAAGGACCTCACGGCCGATCTCAAGCAGGCGTCGGCAGAAGCCAGCCAGGCATCCGACCCCAACGACGCCAAAGCCAAGCAGCAGAAGCTGCAGGCGCTGCAGAACCAGATCCAGCTCGTGCAGCAGCAGATCGCAGCCATCCAGCAGGCCCAGCAGCAGGAGCAGCAGCAAAAGGCCATGGAAAAGGCCATGGAGCAGCAGCAGTCGGCCGACCAGAAGAAGACCCCGCCCGCCGCCTCCACAACGCTGGGCACGCAGGTCGATACCTTCGCCTGATCGCAGCGCACGGCGCCCAGCCGACCGCACGAACGCGCGGCGCGCCCCAACGCCTCAAACCGGTGTTTTGCTACTTAATTGATAGCAATCAGGACAATCAATACCCCGGCATGGGGCCGAAAACACCCCAAATCCGGCTCAATCCACCCCATCCAGCCCGGCCGCGGACACCAGCCGCTGGGTATAGGGATGCCGGGGTGCATCCAGCACCGTCTGCACCGGGCCCGACTCCAGCACCTCGCCGTCCTTCATCACGATCACGTCGTGCGCCATCGCACGGATGACGGCCACGTCGTGCGTGATGAGCAGGTAACTCAGCGAACGCTCCTTCTGAAGGCGCTGCAGCAACGCCAGCACCTGCTGCTGGATGGTGACGTCGAGCGCGCTGGTGGGCTCGTCCAGCACCAGCAGCCGGGGGCTCAGGATGAGCGCGCGGGCAATCGCCAGCCGCTGGCGCTGCCCCCCGGAAAACTCGTGCGGATAGCGCGCCAGCAGGCCCGGGAACTGCGCGTCGGTCAGTCCCACGTCCTGCAGCGCCGACTCCACGCGCGCGCGGCGGTCGGCGGGCGGCAGGCCGGGCTCGTGCACCTGCAGTCCCTCGCCCACGATCTCCTCGACCGTCAGGCGCGGCGACAGCGACGAAAACGGGTCCTGGAACACCACCTGCACCTGCCGGCGCAAGGCCTGATTGGCCGGGGTGTTGCGCTGGGCCGGCAGTTGCCAGCCCTGCCCTGCGATCCGCAGGTCGCCCTGGTACGGCAGCAGCCCCAGCAGCGCCTGCGCCAGCGTGGACTTGCCCGAACCCGATTCGCCCACCACCCCGAGCGTGCGGGCCGGCGCGATGGAAAAGTCGGCCCCCTTCACCGCCACGAACTCCCCGCGGCGGAACCAGCCGCGGATGCCGGGCAGCGGCGTGGCATAGGCCACGCGCAGCGCGTGCGCCTGCGCCGCGGGCACCGCCGTGGCCGAGGGCTCCGGCTCCAGCACGTCGCGGCGCGGCACGCTGCCGATGAGCCGCTGCGTGTACGCGTGCTGCGGCGCGCGAAACACATCCGACACGGCGCCGGCCTCCACCAGCACGCCGTGCTCCATGACCGCCACGCGGTCCGCGAACTTGCGCACCAGGTGCAGGTCGTGGGTGATGAGCAGCACGGCCATGCCGGTCTGGCGCTGCAGGTCGGACAGCAGGTCGAGGATCTGGCCGCGCAGCGTCACGTCCAGCGCGGTGGTGGGCTCGTCGGCCAGCAGCAGGCGCGGGCGGCTGGCCAGGGCCATGGCGATCATCGCGCGCTGGCGCTGCCCGCCCGACAGCTGGTGCGGGAACGCGTCCGCACGCCGGGCGGGTTCGGGAATGCCGGTGCTGGCCAGCAGTTCGACGGCCGCCTGGCGGGCCTGGGCGCGCGAGAGCGCCTGCTTGAGCTGCAGCACCTCGGCCACCTGGTCCCCCACCGCCATGAGCGGGTTGAGTGCCGTCATGGGCTCCTGGAACACCATGGCGATGTCGCCGCCGCGCACACCGCGCATCTCGCGCTCGGACAGGGCCAGCAGGTCCTGCCCGTCCATCAGCGCCCGGCCGGTGATGTGCGCATCGCCCGCCAGCCGCAGGATCGACAGCGCGGTGATGGTCTTGCCCGAGCCCGATTCGCCCACCAGCGCGAGCTTCTCGCCCGCCGCGATGTCGAAGCCGACCCCGCGCACCACTTCTTTGTCGCCGAAGCGCACGTGCAGGTCCTGCACCTGCAGCAGCGGCGCCGACGAGGCGGCAGGCGAAGTGCCGGCCGAAGACGATGAAGCAGAAGAGTCTGGAATCGGCGCGGTGCCGCGCATGCGTGCGTCGCTCATGAATGGTCTGCCTTGCGGGGGTCGAGCGCATCGCGCAGCGCGTCGCCCATGAAGGTGAGCAGCAGCAGCGTGACCACCAGCGCCGCGAACGTGAACAGCGAAATCCACCAGGCGTCGATGTTGTTCTTGCCCTGGTTGAGCAGCTCGCCCAGCGACGGGGTGCCGGGCGGCACGCCCAGGCCCAGGAAATCGAGCGAGGCGAGCGCCAGGATGGCCGCGCTCATGCGAAACGGCAGAAAGGTCACCACCGGCGTCATGCTGTTGGGCAGGATGTGGCGCCAGATGATCTGCCCGTTGGGCACGCCCAGCGCGCGGGCGGCCTTCACGTAGTCGAGCTGCCGGTTGCGCAGGAACTCCGCGCGCACGTAGTCCGACAGGCCCATCCAGCCGAACAGCGACAGCAGCACCAGCAGCAGCCCGACGCTGGGGGCGAACACGGCGCTGAAGATGATGAGCAGGTACAGCTCGGGCATCGAACCCCAGATCTCGATGAAGCGCTGGAACGCCAGGTCGGTCTTGCCGCCGAAAAACCCCTGGATCGCCCCGGTGATGACGCCCAGCAGCACGCCCACCACCGTGAGCGCGATGCCGAACAGCACGCTCACGCGAAAGCCGTAGATCAGTTGCGCGAGCAGGTCGCGGCCCCGGTCGTCCGTGCCCAGCCAGTTCTGCGCCGTGGGGCCGGACGGGTTGGCCGACTTCGCGAAATAGTTCAGCGTGTCCGGACCGTAGGGGTTCAGCGTGTACAGCGCCCAGTTGCTGCCTTGCTTCAGCCGCTCGCGGATGAACGGGTCCAGGTAGTCGGTGGGGGTGTCGAAATCGCCGCCGAAAGTCTTCTCGGGATAGTCGTGCAGCATGGGCAGGTAGGTCTGCCCTTCGTAGCGCACGATCAGGGGACGGTCGTTGCTGATCAGCTCCGCCACCAGGCTCAGGGCCACCAGCGCGCTGAACAGGATCAGGCTCCAGTAGCCCAGCCGATTGCGCTTGAAGCGGCGCCACGCACGGCGGCCGGGCGAGAGCGACGGGGCCACGGGCACCGCGCCTGTCGGGGTACGGCCACCGGCCGGCTCGGGGGGGTTAGTCAAACTTGACACGCGGGTCCACCCATACGTAGCAAAGATCGCTCACCAGCTTGGTCACCAGTCCGATCAGCGTGAAGAGATACAGCGTGCCCAGCACCACGGGGTAGTCGCGCCGGATCACGCTTTCGTAGCTCAGCAGGCCCAGGCCGTCGAGCGAGAACAGCGTCTCGATCAGCAGCGAGCCGGCGAAGAACGCCCCGATGAACGCCGCTGGAAACCCCGTGATGATGGGAATGAGGGCATTGCGGAACACGTGCTTCCACAGCACCTGCCGCTCCGACAGCCCCTTGGCGCGGGCCGTGAGCACGTATTGCTTGCGGATCTCTTCGAGAAAGGCGTTCTTGGTCAGCATGGCCGTCACCGCGAAGCTGCCCAGCACCATGGCCGTGACCGGCAGCGTGATGTGCCACAGGTAGTCCACGATGCGCGCGCCCCAGGTCATCTCGTCCCAGTTCGCCGAGGTGAGCCCCCGCAGCGGGAACCACTGCAACTGCCCGCCGAAGATCACCAGCAGCGCCACGCCGAGTACGAAACCGGGAATGGCGTAGCCCACCAGCACGATGAGCGTGGTGACGAAGTCGAAGCGCGAGCCCGCCCGCACCGCCTTGGCCACGCCGAGCGGCACGGCCACGAGGTAGCTGATGAAGAAGGTCCACAGGCCCAGGCTGATCGACACGGGCAGCTTTTCCTTCACGAGCTGCCACACGTCCTTGTTCTGAAAGAAGCTGCGGCCCAGGTCGAATCGCGCGAACTGCCCGAGCATCTGGAAAAACCGCTCGTGCGCCGGCTTGTCGAAGCCGTAGAGCGCCTTGATCTGCTCCAGCCGCTTCGGGTCCACGCCCTGCGCACCCCGGTAGGCCAGGCCGCCGCCTTCGGCCCCGCCGCCGCCGCGTCCCATCCCGGCCTTGGACTCGGCCAGGTACTGCTCGACGGGGCCGCCCGGCACGAACTGGATCACCACGAAGGTCAGCAGCAGCACGCCCAGCAGGGTGGGCAGCATGAGCAGCACGCGCTTGAGGATGTAGGCGAACATGGCGGCGGTGGTGGGTCGGAAAATTGGGCGGGTCTGGACGGTGCTGGGGGTCGAACGGATCAGCGCCGCGCGGGGCCCGGCGCCGTCTGGGGCGGCATGCGCGCCCACCAGGTGTCGATGGCCCAGGCCTCGCCCGTGGAATACGGCGGCAGCGTGGCCGGCCGCTCCAGGCGCCAGGCGTTGTAGACCATGCGGTGCGAAGGCGCGGTGTACTGGGGAATCAGGTAGTGCCCGTGCGCGATGACGCGCTCCAGGGCATGGCAGGCGGGCAGCAGCTCGTCCAGCGTCTTGGCCGACACGATGCTGCGGATCATTGCGTCCACGGCCTTGCTCTTCACGCCGGGGAAGTTGCCCGAGTCTTCCGTGTCCGCCGCCTGCGAGCCGAACATGTCGGCCAGTTCCTGGCCCGGGTTGTTGGTGCCCTGGTACGCGATGGTGGTGATGTCGAAGTCGAACTTGCTCAGGCGCTGCTGGTAGAGCGCGAAATCCACCGCCCGGAAGTTCAGCGTGATGCCGAGCTTTTGCAGGTTGCGGATCCACGACGAAAGCGACCGCACGCCGCCCTCGCTGCTGTCCAGGTACTCCAGCACCATGGCCTGGCCCTGCGCGTTGCGCAGCGCGCCGTCCTTCACCTCCCAGCCCGCCTCTCTCAAAAGGGCCTGGGCACGGCGCAGGTTGTCGCGCAGCGTGGTGCCGCCCTCGGTGCGCGGCGGCGTGGTCATGGGGCCGAAGGCGCTGGCGGGAAGGCTCTGGCGCCAGGGCTCCATCAGCGCCAGCTCCTCGGGCGTGGGTGTGCCGCGGGTCTCGCACAGGGTGTTGCCGAACAGGCCGTTGATGCGCTGGTAGGCGCCGTAGAACAGCTGGCGGCTCATCCACTCGAAGTCGTAGGCCAGCCCCAGCGCCTCGCGCACGCGGGCATCCTGCAGCAGCGGCCGGCGCGTGTTGAGCACGTAGCTCTGGAAGCCCGAAGGCAGCTTGTGCTCGAAGTTGCCCTTGACCAGCTCGCCGGTATCGAACTTGCGCCCCGTGACGCGGCGCGCCCAGTCGCCCGCGCTGAAAAAGCGCATGAGGTCGAACTCGCCCGCCTTGAGCGCCTCCAGCCGCGCGGTGTTGTCGCGGTAGATCTTCACCAGGATGCGGTCGAAATTGGCGGTGCCCTTGCGCACGTTGAGATCGCGCGCCCAGTAGCCGGGGTCACGCACGTAGGTGATGTCCTTGCCGAAGCGCACCGGACCGATCTTGTAAGGACCGCTGCCGATCGGGATGTCCATCACCACCTGATCGAAGCGCTTGGCCTTGCCGTTCTCCACGCCCCAGTCGCGGCTGAAGACCGGCAGCCCGCCCACGGTGAGCGGCAGCTCGCGGTTGGGGTGCTTGAAGCGGTAGCGCACCGTCCGGTCGTCGATCACGTCGATGCCCGCCACGTCGAACAGCGCCGTCTTGTAGGCCGGCGAGGTGTAGGGGCCCATCAGCGTGTCGTAGCTGAACTTCACGTCCTGCGCCAGCACCGGTTTGCCGTTGTGAAAGCGCGCTTCGGGCCGCAGGCGGAACACCACCGAGAGACCATCGGCGGCCACCTCCACGTCCTGCGCCAGCAGACCGTAGCCGGTGGCGGTCTCGTCCAGCGAGCCGGTGAGCAACGTATCGAACATCAGGTCCGACAGGTAGGCCGGCGAATTGCCCTTGATGGTGAATGGGTTGTATTTGTCGAAGGTGGAGACGCGCAGGTTGCTCACCAGCCGCAGCTCGCCGCCCTTGGGCGCGTCGGGGTTGACGTATCCGAAGTGGTCGAAGCCCGCAGGCATCCGGGGCTCGCCCCACAGCGCATAGGCGTGTCCCGCCCACACGGGCATCGCACTCCCCCACAGCAACAAGATCGGCCAAAGACGCATGCGACAATTCTGCACTACGCTGGCGGCGCCCCGACGGGTCGCATGTCACATGCCCCGGTGGGCCATCAGCGGCGCACGCGCCGCCACCACGCCCCCAACCCCCCGCATTCCACAGGAGAAGAAACATGGGTTTTCTGACCGGCAAGAAGCTGCTTATCACCGGCGTGTTGTCCAACCGCTCGATCGCCTACGGCATCGCCCGCGCCTGCCACGCGCAAGGCGCAGAACTTGCCTTCAGTTACGTCGGCGAGCGCTTCAAGGACCGCATCACCGACTTCGCCGCCGAGTTCGACTCCAAGCTCATCTTCGATTGCGACGTGGGCAGCGACGAGCAGATCGACCGCATGTTCGCCGACCTGTCACAGGCCTGGCCGAAGTTCGACGGCTTCGTGCACAGCATCGGCTTCGCGCCGCGCGAGGCGATCGCCGGCGATTTTCTCGAAGGGCTGTCGCGCGAATCGTTCCGCATCGCGCACGACATCAGCGCCTACAGCTTTCCCGCCATGGCCAAGGCCGCCCTGCCCTATCTCAACGAAAAATCGTCCGTGGTCACCCTGAGCTACCTGGGCGCGCTGCGGACGGTGCCCAACTACAACACCATGGGCCTGGCCAAGGCCAGCCTGGAGGCCAGCGTGCGCTACCTGGCCGAATCGCTGGGCCCGCGCGGCATGCGCGCCAACGGCATCAGCGCCGGCCCCATCAAGACCCTGGCGGCCAGCGGCATCAAGGACTTCGGCAAGCTGCTGGGCGTGGTCGCCGGCGCCTCGCCCCTGCGCCGCAACGTGACGATCGAAGACGTGGGCAATGCCGCCGCCTTCCTGCTGTCGGACCTGGCCAGCGGCGTGACGGCCGAGATCATGTACGTGGACGGCGGCTTCAGCCAGACGGGCGGCATCAGCCGGGAAAGCGCCGAGCTGTCCTGAGATTCAAGCCGAATCGGCCGCCGGCGCATATTTCTCTAGGGCATACCGCTATTAAAATTATAGCAAAACAGTGCCATGCTTCGCCGCATCGCCATCACCGTCCTGCTGGTCTGCGGCGCGCTGCCGGCCTGGGCGCAACCCCCAGCGCCGGCATCGACCGCCTCGCCGCCGCCCCTGCTGCTGGCCAACGTCTACCGCGCCGGGCTGCCGCTGGCGGACTACTGGGTGAGCGAAAAGTACGACGGGGTGCGCGGCTACTGGGACGGCCACCAGTTGCGCACGCGCGGTGGCGAGCGGGTGAATGCGCCCGCCTGGTTCACCCAGGGCTGGCCCGCGATGCCGATGGATGGCGAGCTGTGGGCCGGCCGGGGCCGCTTCGCTCAGGCACAGTCCACCGTGCGGCAGCAGCGGCCTGACGATGTGGCCTGGCGCCACCTGCAGTTCATGGTGTTCGACCTGCCCGCGCAGGGCGGCCCGTTCGACGAGCGCCTGCCGGCATTGCAGGCCGCCGTGGCCGGCATCGGCCAGCCCTGGGTGCAGGCCGTGCCCCAGCAGCGCATCGCCACCGACGCCCGGTTGCAGGCCCTGCTGCACCGCACGGTGCGCGACGGGGGCGAAGGGCTGATGCTGCACCGTGGGGCGTCGCTCTACCAGGCCGGCCGCAGCGACGATCTCATCAAGCTCAAGACCCATGAAGACACCGAAGCGCGGGTCGTGGGCTACGTGCCCGGCAAAGGCCGGCACCGGGGCCGCATGGGCGCCTTGCTGGTGGAGATGCCCGGCGGCCAGCGCTTTCGGCTCGGCGCCGGCTTCACCGATGCGGACCGGGCGCATCCACCGCCCCTGGGCAGTTGGGTGACCTACCGCTTTCGCGGCACGCACGAGGGCGGCCTGCCGCGCTTCGCCAGCTTCCTGCGCGTGCGCGAGGACATGCACGCCGCCGCACCCTAGCAGGCCTGGGGCCGGGCTCCCACGGAAAAAGCCGCAAGGCCCCTCCGGGGTACCCTTGCGGCTTTCCTGGATGCATTGGCAAGGCCCGCATCGGCTGGCGCCATCGGGTGCCAACGATGCGGACCGCCCGGCGCGGCTTACTTGGGCAGCAGCACCTTGTCCACGACGTGGATCACGCCGTTGGACTGGTACACATCGGCGATGGTCACGTTGGACATGCCGCCCTTTTCATCCGTCAGCGCAATCGAGGAGCCGCTGGCCTTGGCCGTCAGCGTGCCACCGGCGACGGTCTTCAGGCTGGCCGAGCCCTTGCCGTCGGCAATCATCTTGGACAGCGCCGCCGCATCGACCTTGCCCGCCACCACGTGGTAAGTCAGCACCTTGGTCAGCGTGGCCTTGTTCTCGGGTTTCAACAGCGTGTCCACCGTGCCGGCAGGCAGTGCGGCGAAGGCGGCGTTGGTGGGCGCGAACACCGTGAAAGGACCGGGGCCCTTCAGCGTGTCCACCAGGCCGGCGGCCTTCACGGCGGCGACCAGCGTGGTGTGGTCCTTGGAGTTCACCGCGTTGTCGATGATGTCCTTGGTCGGATACATCGGCGCGCCACCGACGGTCACCTGCGCGAAAGCGGGCATCGCAGCGGCAGACAAGGCGAGCGTGAGGCTGGCGGCGGCCAGGCGGGCATTCATGCGAAAGGTCATGGAAATCTCCGTTGTGTCAGTGGGTGGATGCCGCCCGAAAATTCGCGCGGCTGAACACTGATACGGTGCAGGAAGCCGCCTGGATTCAATCCCGTGACATTCCCATACAAAAAGCCCGGAGGCGCTTTCGCGCAGCCGGGCTTTCGGAGTCAAGGCCCACGGCCTTGCGCGGCGATCAGACCTTGCGGCCGAACGGTCCGTCGCTGCCCACCTGCACGATGTCTTCGGCGGCAGGCGCGTTCTTGCGGCTCTTGCGCGCGGACGGCGGCTGCGTTGCGGCGGCTACGCAGTCGGCGTAGTAGCGCACGTTGCCGTTGTCGTCCTCGATCTCCACCAGGCCGTGGATGTCGGTCTCGAAGCCCGGGCACAGCTTGGAGAATTCGCGCGAGAACTTGAGGTAGTCCACGATCTTCTTGTTGAAGACCTCGCCCGGAATGAGCAGCGGAATGCCGGGTGGGTACGGCGTGATCAGGCTGGTCGTGATGCGGCCTTCCAGCGCATCGATCTCCACGCGCTCGGTCTTGCGGTGCGCGATGTGCGCATAGGCGTCGCTGGGCTTCATCGACGGCGTCAGGTCCGACAGGTACATCTCGGTGGTCAGGCGCGCGATGTCGTACTTGGCATAGAGCTGGTGCACGTGCTGGCACAGGTCCCGCAGGCCCATGCGCTCGTAGCGCTTGTGCTGCTGGCAGAACTCCGGAAGGATGCGCCACATCGGCTGGTTCTTCTCGTAGTCGTCCTTGAACTGCTGCAGCGCCGTCAGCAGCGTGTTCCAGCGGCCCTTGGTGATGCCGATGGTGAACATGATGAAGAAGCTGTAGAGCCCCGTCTTCTCCACCACCACGCCGTGCTCGGCCAGGTACTTGGTCACGATGGAGGCGGGAATGCCGTTCTCGTCGAACTTGCCGTCCAGGTTCAGGCCGGGCGTGACGATGGTGGACTTGATCGGGTCCAGCATGTTGAAGCCGTCGGCCAGCTGGCCGAAGCCGTGCCACTTGCTGGCGTGGTTCTTCTTGCCCTTGCCGTCGCTGCGGATGACCCAGTCCTCGGCGCGGCCCAGGCCCTCGTCCACGAGCTTGTCCGGGCCCCACACCTTGAACCACCAGTCGTCCTTGCCGAACTCCTCTTCCACCTTGCGCATCGCGCGGCGGAAGTCCAGGGCTTCAAGCAGGCTTTCCTCCACCAGCGCCGTGCCGCCGGGCGGCTCCATCATCGCGGCGGCCACGTCGCAGCTGGCGATGATGCTGTACTGCGGCGAGGTCGAGGTGTGCATCAGGTACGCCTCGTTGAACAGCGGCCGGTCGAGCTTGACCGTCTGCGAGTCCTGCACCAGCACATGGCTGGCCTGGCTGATGCCGGCCAGCAGCTTGTGGATGGACTGCGTGGCATACACCACCGAGTGCTTGGGCCGCGCGCGCTTCTTGCCCATCGCGTGGTAGCTGCCGTAGAACGGGTGGAACGCCGCGTGCGGCAACCAGGCCTCGTCGAAATGCAGGTTGTCCACGTAGCCGTCGAGCATGCCCTTGATGGTTTCGGTGTTGTAGAGCACGCCGTCGTAGGTGGATTGCGTGAGGGTGAGAACGCGCGGCTTGACGGCCTTGGCATCCACACCCTTGAGCAGCGGATTGGCGCGGATCTTGGCCTGGATTGCCTCGGGCTCGAACTCCGACTGGGGGATCGGGCCGATGATGCCGAAGTGGTTGCGCGTGGGCTTCATGAACACCGGAATGGCGCCCGTCATGATGATGCTGTGCAGGATGGACTTGTGGCAGTTGCGGTCCACCACCACCACATCGCCGGGCGCCACCGTGTGGTGCCACACCATCTTGTTGGACGTGCTGGTGCCATTGGTCACGAAGAAGCAGTGGTCCGCATTGAAGATGCGCGCGGCATTGCGCTCGCTCTCGCCGATGGCGCCGTTGTGGTCCAGCAGCTGGCCCAGTTCCTCGACCGCATTGCACACGTCGGCGCGCAGCATGTTCTCGCCGAAGAACTGGTGGAACATCTGTCCCACGGGGCTCTTGAGGAACGCCACGCCGCCGGAGTGGCCGGGGCAGTGCCAGCTGTACGAGCCGTCTTCGGCATAGTCCAGCAGCGCCTTGAAGAACGGCGGCTGCACGCTCTCCAGGTAGCTCTTGGCTTCGCGGATGATGTGGCGGGCCACGAACTCCGGCGTGTCCTCGAACATGTGGATGAAGCCGTGCAGTTCCCGCAGGATGTCGTTGGGCAGGTGGCGGCTGGTCTTGGTCTCGCCGTGCACGTAGATCGGCACGTCGGAGTTCTTGCGGCGCACCTCGGCGATGAAGGTGCGCAGGCTCAGCACGATGGGGTCCAGGCCCGAGCCGAGGGTGAACTCCTCGTCGTCGATCGACAGGATGAACGCGCTCGCGCGGCTTTGCTGCTGCGCGAACTGCGACAGGTCGCCGTAGCTCGTGACGCCCAGTACCTCGAAGCCCTCCGACTCGATGGCCTGCGCCAGCGCGCGGATGCCCAGGCCCGACGTGTTCTCGGAACGATAGTCCTCGTCGATGATGACGATGGGAAAGCGGAATTTCATGCGCAGCCTCCGAGCGAGCGGGCCCAAAAAACGAAACAGGCGCGAAGTGTAAGGAATAACGTTGTCACGCCTTTGACGGTCCGGTCTTTTGACCCAGAATGTGGTGCACTAAACACAACGAGGAGCGCGCAGTGATAGAGCAATCCACCCTCTGGTGGCTGATGGCGGGAGGGGCCGTTGCCGTGGAGCTGTTCACGGGCACGTTCTACCTGCTCATGCTGGCCATCGGCCTGGCCGCCGGTGCCCTGGCGGCCCATGCGGGCGGCTCGGTCGCGGCGCAGCTGCTGGCGGCGGCCGCGGTCGGTTCCGCGGGCGTGGTGGGCTGCTATGTGTTCCGTAAAAAGAACCCGGGCGCCCAGCCCGCATCGAGCAACCGCGATGTGAACATGGATGTGGGCGAGTCCGTGAACGTGGAGATCTGGAACTCCGACGGCACCGCGCAGGTGCGTTACCGCGGCGCCCAATGGACGGTGGTCCTGCGCCCCGGCAATGCGCCCTCCTCCGGCATGCACCGCGTGGCGGAAGTCATCGGCAACCGGCTGCTGGTCGACAAGCTCTGAGGCCGGCCCCCTGCCCCCTCACGCACCGCCACAACGCAACGCAACGCACCCATCCGAATCTTCACCATCGCAAAGGACCCCATGGAAATCATTGCCCTCGTCATCGTCGTCATCGCCGGCATCTTCATCGCACGCTCGGTGAAGGTGGTTCCCCAACAGAACGCCTGGGTCAAGGAGCGGCTGGGCAAATATGCCGGCACCCTCACGCCGGGGCTGAACTTCCTCGTGCCGTTCGTCGACCGCGTGGCCTACAAGCACAGCCTCAAGGAAATTCCGCTCGACGTGCCCAGCCAGGTCTGCATCACCCGCGACAACACCCAGCTGCAGGTGGACGGCATCCTCTACTTTCAGGTGACCGACCCCATGCGCGCCAGCTACGGCTCCAGCAACTACATCATGGCCGTCACCCAACTGGCGCAAACGTCGCTGCGCAGCGTGATCGGCAAGCTCGAACTCGACAAGACCTTCGAAGAGCGCGACATCATCAACGCCCAGGTGGTCCAGGCGATCGACGAGGCCGCTTTGAACTGGGGCGTGAAGGTGCTGCGCTACGAAATCAAGGACCTCACGCCACCGGCCGAAATCCTGCGCTCCATGCAGGCGCAGATCACGGCCGAGCGCGAAAAGCGCGCCCTCATCGCCGCTTCGGAAGGCCGCCGCCAGGAGCAGATCAACATCGCCACCGGCGAGCGCGAAGCGTTCATCGCGCGGTCGGAGGGCGAAAAGCAGGCGCAGATCAACAACGCCCAGGGCGAGGCTGCCTCCATCACGGCCGTGGCCGAAGCCACCGCACAGGCCATCGAGCGAGTCGCCGCGGCCATCCGGCAGCCGGGCGGCGAACAGGCCGTGCAGCTGAAGGTGGCCGAGCGCGCCGTGGACGCGTACGGCAAGGTGGCCGCGGATGCGACCACCACACTGATCGTGCCCAGCAACATGAGCGAAGTGTCTGCTCTGATCGGCTCCGCCATGAAGATGGTTCAAACGACCCAACGCGCGCCTTGAACGGCCCTTCAACGGTTTTTCCAAAAACAGGCCAAAACCACTGCTACAATCGCGGGCTTCGGAGAGGTGGATGAGCGGTTTAAGTCGCACGCCTGGAAAGCGTGTGTGGGCTAATCCCCACCGCGGGTTCGAATCCCGCCCTCTCCGCCAAAAACAGTCCTGATTCCAAGTCGGGAACAAAAAAGCCACCTTCGGGTGGCTTTTTTATTGCGTGCCGCAATGCAGCGTTGACGCCTCGTTGCCCTACATGACCAAGGTGGCGAGATTCGCAGCCGCGACGCCAAGCACATCCACCGCACGGCGGTTGGCCGCCTCCAGCGAGGCCCGGGCCCCACGCCCCGAAAACCAGTGGAAGGCAAACGCCGACGCATAGGCGTCCCCTGCACCCAGTGTGGACACGACGGTGGTGGGCTCTGCAGGGTGGTGGTGGCCGTGCTGCCCATCGAAGAACGCCGCACCGCCAGCGCCGAGGGTGACCAGCACCCCTTGCCCCTGGCGGCGTACCAATGCAGCGGCAAGCGCCACGGCCTCGTGGGCATCCATCTCCGCGGCGCAGGTCACACCTCTGTGGGCGGCCAGCCACCGCGCTTCGATCGCGTTCAGGCAGACCAGGTCCGCCGCTTGCAGCAACCGTTCCAAGGGGTCAGGCGATTGGCGCAGTGCACGTGCGCCCGGATTGACCACCAGTTGGAAAGGCCGGGACGGCAGGCCCGCCAACGCGTGGCTCAACTCGTCGGTGGCGGCATCGGCCAACGCGGACACATAGACAAGCTCGGCTTGCATGAGCATCCCAGAGGCATCCGCCAACGACAGCCGGGTACTGGCACCGCGCTGCGCGAACACGGTGGCATCGCCCTGCGGGTCCAGGTGGATCACGGCCTTTCCCGTGGAGCATCCGGGGATGGTCTGCACACGTTCCACCGCGATGCCTTGCCGGTCCAACGTGTCGCTCAGCCATCGCCCTTCCACATCCGCGCCGACAGCGCAGCAGGCCGTGACCTGTGCGTGAAAGGCCGCAAATCCCAGCGCCGCGTTCACCGCACCGCCTCCACTGGACCATTGCACGCTGGCCACATCGTGTTTGGCTCCGGTGCCACGCATCGCGTCCACCCCTGCAACCACGATGTCGAGCGTGGCACCACCAATCGTCAGGACACGCACTTCAAACCCCGACCATGGCAGCGCCGATCACACCCGCCGAATTGCCCAGCCTGTTGCGCAGCACGGGGGTGTGGAAGTCATCGTTGAAGACCATGCGCTGCAGCCGAAGAGCACCCTCTTCATACAGTTCATTCATGCTGGCAAGCCCACCGCCGATGACGATCACATCCGGGTCCAGAATGGCGACCACGTTGGCGACCGCGCCGGCAAATTGACTGAGGAATCGGTCCAGCAGTTCGACGGCTGCGCCCTCGCCATGGCGCGCCATTTCAACTATGCGGGCGGCATCGGCGGATTGCCCAGTGGACTGCCGGTAGCCGGCCTCCAGCGCAGTTCCGCTCAGATAGCGCTCGACGCATCCTTGGCGGCCGCAATAGCAGGCAGGCCCGTCCGGATCGATGGACATATGGCCCCATTCTCCGGCGATGCCATGGCGCCCGCTCCACACGCGACCATTGACCACGATGCCTGCCCCCACTCCTGTGCCAAGCACGAGCCCGAGCACGCAGCCGTGACCGCTGCCTGCGCCTTGGAGGGCTTCAGCCATCGCAAAGCAGTTGGCATCGTTTTCCATGGCGAATGGGCGGCCCAGCCGCTGGCGCAGATCCGCCTGCAGAGGATGGCCGTTCAACTCGGTTGCATTGCAATTTTTCAGCAAGCCGGTGGTTTTCGAAATGGACCCCGGGGTGCAGATTCCCAATGTCGCGTCTTCACCCAAAACCACAGCAGCCAGTTGGGAATGCATTTCGATAATGCGCTGCAAAACTGGAAGATAGCCGTCGCTGGCCCGGGTCTCCATTCGGATTCGCCGGCATTCTCGATATTGATGGTCGAGTACGATGCCTTCGATTTTCGTCCCGCCCAGATCGATCCCGATATGGAATCTTTCCTTCGAATTTTCCTTATCCGCGTCCATGCGAAAGATACCCCCCATCCATTTGATTCTTGCGTTCGACGCTGTGGCACGCATGCGCAGCTTCAACAAAGCGGCAGACGAGCTGAATATTTCCCACAGTTCCGTCAGCCACCGGATTCGTGAACTGGAACGACTGCTGGGCAATAGCCTGTTCACACGGACGACCCGCTCGGTCGCGATGACCCCCGAAGGCGAGCATTTGCATCAGCAGATGAAAGACGCGTTGGACACGCTGGAAGAGGCCTTCTCGGGCTTCACGCAGGAGCGCAGCGTGATCCGAATCAGCGTGTTGCCTTCTTTTGCACGCTTTCGGCTGGTTCCAGCCCTCACCGAATTCCAGCGCCTGCACCCGGCCGTCTCCATCGAGGTGTCGCCGACCACATGCAAGGTGGACGTCGATCAGGGAGAGGCAGACATTGCCATCCGGTTCGCCAAAGCACGGCCCCAGGCCCACCATTGCGAACCGCTGCTGGAGGACGAGTGGTTTCCAGTGGCTGCACCGGCCTATCTGAAACGTTGCGATGCGCCCAGTGTCCAGGACCTGTTCAAACGCGCGGTGTTCCTGTCCCATAGCAGGCAGCCCTGGGAACCCTGGCTCAAGAAGGCCGGCATACAGATCTCGCCGGCGCAGCGCACGCTGACCTATTCCGACACAGGCTTCATGCTGGATGCAGCCCTCAATCTGCAAGGGATCGCACTGGGTCGGCGTTCTCTGGTGAAAGGCCTTCTTCAAAACGGCAGTCTGGTGCGGGTCTCCGACATCGCCATTCCGTCGGAGCAGGCTTATTTCCTGCTCGCATCGGAGCGGGCCTTGATCTCTCGCCACGGCAGCACCGTGATCCATTGGATCCGCGCATTGGTGCAAGATGGCTAATGAACGATGGTCAGCACGATGCCGACCAACACGCCTGAAATTGCCAGCATTTTTTGCCGAATGAATCGCTCGGCGAAGAACAGGGCGCTCAACGCGAACACCATGACGAGATTGGTTCGCCGAAGCACCGATATCACCGAGATCAGAGCGCCTTCGGTCTGCACGGCCGTGAGATAAATGAACTCGGCCAATATGTACGCAGCGGCAATCGCAGGAACCGCCCAATTTCGGGACAACAGGCTTCGGCATTCCATCGCCCCGAAAACCCAGGGCAATAGCAGCAGCGCCATGCCGCCCCGCTGAATGGCCGAATACGCCTGGACGGCGGCCAAGTCCAATTGCAGGGTTGCCAGAATGTGCTTGTCGTAAAGCGCGTTGGCCGAAGACAGCAACGTGGCCGCGAGCATGCACAGCACCCACCCGTTGCGCTGAAACCGGATGCCCTCTTTTTGCCCGATCAAAGAGAACAGGTAGTAGGACCCCATGGAGACTGCGAGCCCCATCCATTGCCACCAGTTGAGTTGCTCGGACAGAAAAACGATGGCACCCGCCGCCGTCCAGAGCGGCCCAGAAGCGCGCACGCCCGCGGAGATCGACAACGGCAAGGACTTGACCGAGTAGTACGAAAGAATCCACGTGACCACCATCATTGCGGATTTGGGCAGCAAGGCCAACTGCTCGGCCCGGGTCAACGCGGCAGGGTACAACCCCATGGGTTGCAGCGTGCCTGCCCAAGCGGCCGGCAGGAAAAAGAACGGAGCCCAGATCAGCGCGCCGAGAACGGACGACCACAGCACCACCTCCAGGACCGTTTTTTCCTTGAGGGCGAGTTTGGTCAAAAAGTCGTAGGTTCCCAGCACCAACCCGGCCAGCAGGCCCAAAGCAATCCATGTCATGTTCGGGCATCAAAGTGCGAGAAAGCCGCCGTCCACGGGCACCACCGCGCCCGTCAAAAAAGAGGCCTGGGGACTGCTGAGCCAAAGCACGGCTTGCGCCACGTCATTCGGCTCACCCACGCGCTTCATGGGCAGCCGCTCGGCCCATCCCTCCAGACCGCCGGAGACAGCACTGGAGCGGGCCAGCATCTCCGTGGAAATCGGCCCAGGGGACACGGCATTCACGCGCACACCATAAGGAGCCGCCTCGACTGCGGCGGCCTTGGTCAGCGCAAGCGCTGCATGCTTGGAAGCGGTGTACGCGCCCGTTCCTTCCAGGATCGTGCGATGGGCGTGTACGGACAGGTTGTTGACGATGCAACCCGAACGCCGCTCGTACATCGGTCTGAGCAGATGTTTCATGCACAGCATGAACCCTGTGCAATTGGTGCGCATGACCGCTTCAAACGCGTCGATGTCTTGGTCGACGATGGCCGAGGCTGTTCCAACGCCCGCATTGAGGAATGCGATGTCCACGACACCAAGGCGGCGCTCGACATCGTCCATCAGGTTCATCACGTCGTTCTCGCTGCCGACATCGCAGGCCACCGCGAAGCCGATTCCGCCGGCGTCCAGAATCATCTTGGCGGTCTCAGCGCAGGAAGACACCGTGCGGCCCGCGATGGCCACGTGGGCGCCTTGCTTGGCGAACGCAAGCGCCGTCGCCCGCCCGATGCCCGTGCCTCCGCCAGTGACCAGCACCACCTTGTCCTTGAAAGCGTTCATGGGGTCCGACCTGACAACGAGTTCAGCAACGATGCGATGGCCCGGGCCAGCACCCCATCCTGGGCAGACGCGGCACCGCTGATTCCGAGTCCGCCCACCAAGGTTCCTCCCACCAGCAGCGGAACGCCGCCTTCCAGGGGCAGGACGTCGGCCAGGGCGAGATAGGCGGTCTTGCCCTGTTCCAGCGCCTGCTGCATCGCGGCGGTGTCCCTGCGGAAATAAACCGCTGTCCGCGCCTTCGCAATCGACGCATCGATCGATCCCAGAAAGGCATCGTCCGCACGGGCAAACGCCAGAAGGTGTCCGGAACTGTCCACCGCCGCCGCCGAAACGGCCAGGCCTTCGTCCAGGCCTGTGATCAGCGCGCTTTGCACCAATTGCTGCGCCTGGCTGGCGCTCAGCCGCGAAAGACCGGTTTCAGGCATCTGCATGCGCCATCTCCTCGGCAGCAATGCGGATGGCATCGGCGTCCACATCATTCACAAAGCGGCATGCGCCGATCCCGTAGGGCAGTGGCAGTCGCTGCCGGCCATCGCGATGACGCATCGTGTCGGCCAGCGCCTCCTGAAGCAGGTCGGGCTGCTCGAAAAAGCGATGCCGCAAAGGCAATTGCATGGATTTCATGACACGCACGACCCGACGCACATCCTGGTCTGCAAGGAGTCCTCTCGCCCGCGCCAGGCGGCAAGAGAACAGCACATCCAAAGCGACCGCCTCGCCATGCAGCAATTCGGGCAGCGCCTTCATCTCGATCAGCGGAGCAAACGAGTGTCCGAAATCGACGCATCGGTCCAGCGTGAGCTCCCACAGGTTGGGAGCCAACTCTTCCAGCATGCCCTCCACCGCCAGACCGATGACCTCCGGAGCGACGATCCCGTCCTGGAAGCGGGTCAGCAGCAGCATCTCGGAGTGCCGCTCCAGCAGGTCGAACAACCGAGGGCTCTTGATCACCGCGAGTTTGAGCAACTCTCCCATTCCATTGGAGAGTTCGCGGGACTCCACCGTCGACAAGAAGCTGCGATCCAGCAGGGCAACGGTGGGCGCGTGGTATGAGCCCAGGCGGTTGCGACGATCCAGCGCATTCACGGCCGTCTTGATACCCACCGCGGCATCCCACAGCGCCATGGCGTTGGTGGGAACCTTGACGTAAGGAATCCCTCGCCGATAGAGCCCTGCTGCAAAACCGACGAGGTCGAGCAACACGCCACCTCCGATGGCAACCACGGGCTCCGAACGGCGCAGCACCCCTGCCGATTCGAGGTGGCGGGCGATCGTCATGGCCGCATCCAGGTCTTTCGTTTCTTCCGAAACGGAAAGACTCAGGATGGAAACCTCGACTCCATGGTGACCATAGTACGCACGCATTTCTTCGCCGTAGAGTTGATCCACGCGTGCATCGATCACGATGGCTTGGCGCAAACAAGGCTGGGCCCTGCCGCAGGCGATCAATTCGAGGGAGTCGAGACCGAAGATGCCATCGATCTGGCGCACTTCATATGAAACCTCCTGGGTCGCATGCACCCTCCAGCCATGCGCCTCAAAACGGGTCAGCGCTCCCATGCTTGCCGGCCATATTACCCGATCGTTCATCCATGCCCTCCCTTTTTTGTAGGGAGCCAAGCGTATTGCGAAGCGATGTCGGCATTGCTGAACGTTTCGCGAGCTTTCTACGGCTTGGTTGATGAATCCCTCACAAGCGCAGGCAAGCGGGCCAAAGCCGGGTCCCGGTTTATCTGGAGCGCCCCCTAGCGAGCACGGGGCCGTAGATCGCCTTGATGCCGACTGACCGAGCAACGATCAATGCGGGTGCAGGGAGGAATGGAGAGGTCGACCCTGCACTGTGGGAACCGCAAAGCCCAGAGGGCAAGAGAATGCGGTAAGACAAAGAAAAAACGGGCTACCGCTTTTGGCGATAGCCCGTTGATTTTTTTATAAATGGTCGGCGTGGCGGGATTCGAACTCGCGACCCCTTGCACCCCATGCAAGTGCGCTACCAGGCTGCGCTACACGCCGACAAGACTTAGATTATATGCACAAAAAACTCAGTTCAAGGAAAGCAGCGCACGAATTTCAAATAATTCCCGCCGCAGGACCTGAGCATCTAAGAGAGCAATCGAGGGCAACGCTGTTGTCTGGCTCGACAGGTCGGTCCCATGTGCTGCCTGCAGGGCGAAAGAGGAGTTGCCATCCATCTCCGGCGGCAGGGAGTCGACCTCCTGAAGGCGATTGCGCGCGCCGCTGATCGTGAAGCCTTGCTCGTACAGCAGATCCCTGATGCGACGGATCATGAGCACCTCGTGGTGCTGGTAGTAGCGGCGGTTTCCCCTGCGCTTCATGGGCCGAAGCTGCGTGAACTCCTGCTCCCAATAGCGCAGTACGTGCGGTTTGACGCCACAGAGCGCGGCCACCTCTCCAATGGTGAAATACCGTTTGGCCGGGATGGGAGGAAGCGGTGTGCCCATGGGACGCGGTTTCTAGCGAATAAACAAGCAGCGTACTGCAGCCGGAACAAAGGCGCCAGCCACTTCCGTTCAGTGGCAGGCGGGAAAGAGACAGCGCTTCAGCCAGCAGCGCCCGCGTTCTGGATCTGCTCCTTGAGCTTGCTGCTGGCATGGAAAGTCACGACACGGCGGGCCTGAATCGGAATCGCCTCGCCCGTGCGGGGATTTCGCCCCGGCCTCGGGGCTTTGGTACGGATCTGAAAGTTACCGAAGCCCGACAGCTTCACGTCTTGACCGTCCACCAGGCGCTGCGCAATCAGATCGAAAAAAGCATCGATCATGTCTTTCGATTCACGTTTATTCAGACCAATGTGATCGAACAGAAGGTCCGCCAGCTGTGCCTTCGTCAGCGCAGGGGTTTCCAGGCTTTCTACCGCAAATTCCATCACGTCAGCGCTCCCGTTCAGCATCGTCATCACCGCAACCTCGCACCGGTACGGCTCGACAGTTGTTCGACCACCGACTGAATCGTCGCTTCGATTTCAGCATCCGTCAGCGTGGCGCCATCAGCCCCCAGCGTCAGGCGCACGGCCAAGCTCTTTTCACCGCTGGCGAGACCACCAACAGCGGCTTCGCCATCACGCAAAGGCTTGGGCCGGAACACATCAAACAGCACCGCCGCGCGAAGCCGTGTAGGAGGCACGGCAGCCTGAATGGCCGCCATCACATCGGCGTGCGTGATCCGCTCGGCAACCACTACGGCCAGATCCCGCTCCACAGCCTGATGCTTGGCCACTGCATGAAAACGAGGGACCTGCCGCTGCATGACCGCATCGAGTTCCAGCTCGAACATGACTGGGGCTTGGGGAAGCTCCCAGGACTGGCGCCACCGAGGGTGCAACTCCCCGATGAACCCAACGGCCTGGCCATTCAACAGCACGCGGGCACACCGACCAGGATGCATGGCCGGGTGCGTTGCAGGCTCAAAAACGGGCTTCAGGGGAGCAAGCAGCGCCTCGACATCGCCTTTGGCATCGAAGAAATCCACGCCCTGCTCTCTGCGGCCCCACTGAAGAAGGTCGGCTGCGCCGTACGCAAGACCAGCCACGCGCATGGGCTGATGAAAACCTTCTACCGTGGTATCAGACCCCGCAACGGACGCATCGCGCAGAAAGACCCGGCCCAACTCGAAAACCCGCACGCGCGACGCCTTGCGATCCAGGTTGAACTTCAAGACCTGCAGCAAGGAGCCCAGCAGCGACGAGCGCATCACGCTCATCTGGCTGGCAATGGGGTTCAACAAACGGATGGGCTGTGGATTGCCCGCCAGCTCGTGCTCCCAATGCTCCTCCACGAAGCTGAAGTTGATGGTTTCCTGGTATCCAAGCCCCGCCAGTGCACGACGCACGGCAAAAGGCCCCCGACGCTCTTCGGCACGCAGCTTGGGCGTGATGGGCGCCAATGGCGGCGTGGTAGGCAGTTGCTGGTAGCCCACCATGCGAGCCACTTCTTCGATGAGATCTTCCTCGATCGCGAGATCGAACCGATAGGCAGGCGGCAGCACCGTCAACGTGCCCTCGCCAGAGGTCACTGGCAGTCCCAGGCGCTTCAGCGCATCGGCACACTGCTCTTGCGTCAATGGCATGCCGATCACCTTGACGGTTCTGGCAACACGGAGCGTGACGGGCTTGGCTTCAGGCATGTTCGGACACTGGTCGTCCATCGGCCCGCAAGCGGTTTCAGGCGTGCCGCAGATGTCGATCACCAACTGCGTGATGCGCTCAATGTGTTCCACAGTCTGGCTCGGATCCACGCCACGTTCGAAACGATGTCCAGCATCGGTCGAGAAGTTATAGCGGCGCGAGCGGCCAGCCACGGCCTTGGGCCACCAGAAAGCCGCTTCGATGTAGATATGGCGGGTGTCGTTCGACACGGCCGTCGCATCGCCCCCCATGATGCCCGCCAGCGATTCGACCTGGCTTGCATCCGCAATGACGCCCACCTTTTCGTCGAGGGCGACGGTGTTGCCATTCAGCAATTTGAGCTCTTCGCCTGCACGCGCCCAACGCACATCCAGGGCGCCGTGAATTTTGTCCAGATCGAAAATGTGCGAGGGGCGACCGAGCTCGAACATCACATAGTTGGAGATATCGACCAGCGGGGAGACGCTTCGCTGCCCGCAACGTGCAAGCCGGTCCAGCATCCACTGCGGAGTCGCAGCCTGCGTGTTGATGTTGCGAACAATACGTCCCGAGAATCTCCCACACAGATCCGAGGCGCTGATCTTGACTGGCAAAACGTCGCCATGACCCACCGGTACCGCCGGAAACTGCAGCGGCTTCAGCGGCGCTCCAGTCAGGGCAGAGACTTCACGCGCGATGCCGTAAACGCTCAAGGCATGTGCCAGATTGGGCGTGAGCTTGAGGGTGAACAGCGTGTCGTCCAGGTTCAGATGCGTCCGAATGTCCTGCCCGAGCGGAGCATCGGCCGCCAATTCCAAAAGGCCTCCATGGTCTTCCGAGAGCTTCAACTCCCTGGCGGAGCACAGCATGCCCTGGCTTTCCACACCGCGAAGCTTGCCCACCTTGATCAAGAACGGTTTGCCATCCTCCCCGGGAGGCAACTCCGCACCGACAAGCGCGCAAGGCACTTTGATACCGACGCGTGCATTGGGCGCACCACACACGATGTTGAGCAAAGCACCCTGCCCCGTATCGACCTGGCAAACGCGCAGGCGATCAGCACTTGGATGCTGCACCGCCTCCTTGATTTCTCCCACCACGATCTTCGTGAAAGGAGGCGCCACAGGCTGCAGCTCTTCCACTTCGAGCCCTGCCATGGTCAGTGTCTCGGCCAATTCTGTGGTCGAAAGTGGAGGATTGCAGAACTCGCGCAGCCAGGATTCTGGAAATTGCATATTCAGTCTTCAGTGATTCTTGAGCGCAGCAGCCCTCGTTAGGTGGGCCGCCTGTATGGAACGCAGCGTGCGGTTTACTGGAACTGCGAAAGAAAACGAATGTCGCCATCAAAGAAGAGGCGCAAATCATTGACCCCATAGCGCAGCATCGTCAGCCGGTCAGGACCCATGCCGAACGCAAAGCCGATGTATTTTTCTGGATCGAGGCCCATGTTCCGCACGACGTTCGGATGCACTTGACCAGAGCCCGCCACTTCGAGCCAGCGCCCGGCCAAGGGGCCTGTCTGGAACTGGATGTCTATTTCGGCACTGGGCTCGGTGAAAGGGAAAAAGCTGGGCCGAAAGCGCAAGACCAAATCATCGCTTTCAAAGAAAGTACGGCAGAAGTCGGTAAAGACGACCTTCAGATCCTTGAAGCTCACGTTCTCGCCGATCCACAGGCCTTCGCACTGATGGAACATGGGTGAGTGCGTGGCATCGCTGTCCACGCGGTACGTACGGCCCGGGGCAATGACGCGGATCTCCGGCATGGCCTGGCCCGAGTCGATCAAAGCGCGGTGTTTTTTGACATGCTGAACGGCATGGCGGATCTGCATGGGGCTGGTATGCGTGCGCAACAGGTTCGGAGCGGTGGCCGTGCCGCCCTCGACATAGAACGTGTCGTGCATGGAGCGCGCCGGGTGGTCTTCAGGCGTATTCAACGCCGTGAAATTGAACCAGTCGGATTCAATCTCGGGCCCCTCGGCCACGTCAAAACCCATCGAGCCGAAAATGCCCTCGATGCGCTCCAGGGTCAAGGACACGGGATGCAATCCACCTTGCCCCCGTTGGCGTCCAGGCAAGGTGACATCCAACGATTCCGCCTGCAGTTGTGCCTCCAGCTCGGCATCCGCCAACGCTTTTCGGCTTGCGTTCAGGGATGCTTCAATGGCCTGCTTGGCGACATTGATGGCGGCACCGCGGGATTTCTTTTCCTCAACGGACAGCTGGGCCATGCCCTTCATGAGCTCGGTCACTCGCCCCGACTTGCCCAGGAACTGCGCCTTGGCATTTTCCAGATCGGCAGGGGTGACGGCTTGCGCGAACAGGTTCCGCGCGCTTTCGACCAGGGAGTCCAACTCGTTCATACCAGCTCTCATCGTCTCTTGGAAATGAACAAGGGCTAGTGCCTTTTCAAGCCCTAGCCCTTGCGTTTATTGCGCAAGCAGCTATCAATAAGATAGCTACCAGTCGTGAACTCAAGCAGCAGCCAGCTTGGCCTTGACTTGCTCCACGATGCTGCCAAAAGCAGCCTTGTCGTGCACCGCGAGGTCGGCCAGCATCTTGCGGTCGATCTCAATGGCAGCCTTCTTCAGACCGTTCGTGAATTGGCTGTAGGTCAGGCCCAATTCGCGCGAAGCGGCGTTGATACGGGCGATCCACAGTTGGCGGAACACGCGCTTCTTGGTGCGGCGGTCACGGTAGGCATACTGCCCAGCCTTCATTACCGCCTGTTTGGCGATACGGAAAACATTACCGCGGCGACCACGGAAACCCTTAGCAAGGGCCAGAACTTTCTTGTGACGGGCACGGGCCGTTACACCACGTTTGACGCGAGGCATGTGAGTACTCCTTGTTCGTCGTTGTTAAAGGCCAGCACCAGGCAGCATTTGCGCAATGGAGCCCATATTGGTCTCATGCACAGAAACTGCACCACGCAGATGGCGCTTATTCTTGGTGGTCTTCTTCGTCAAGATGTGACGCTTGAAGGCTTGACCGCGCTTGACGGTGCCACCGGGACGAACGCGGAAACGCTTTTTCGCGCTGCTCTTGGTCTTCATTTTGGGCATGTGAATGCTCCTTTTGTTTGTGCTCGCGAGGCGTTTGCGAACCGATCCGCAACCTTGTTGGCCCCGAGTCACTTTTTGACGGCAAGGCCTTGGCCTGCCGTTCGGTGCCGCTTTCACGGCCCCTATGCCCGAGCCAGCCTTGAGGCTGGCCCGGTCAATTTACTTAAACACTTAGCTCACCGGCCACATCAAGCAGCGGTGGTGGCGCCTTCCGCTGCCGGTTTGCCAGCAGGCTTCTTCTTACCAGGCGCGATCATCATGATCATTTGCCGGCCTTCGAGCTTGGGAAACTGCTCAATTAGGATGGTGTCGCCCAAATCATCGCGAATGCGATTGAGCAAGGCCAAGCCCAATTCCTGATGGGTGATTTCCCGACCGCGAAAGCGCAGGGTGATCTTGCATTTGTCACCCTCCGCCAGAAAGCGGCGAATGTTGCGCATCTTGATGTTGTAGTCACCATCATCCGTACCGGGACGGAATTTGATTTCCTTGATCTCGATGACCGTCTGCTTGGCCTTGGCCTCTGCCGCGCGTTTTTGCTCCTGATACTTGAACTTGCCATAGTCCATCAGGCGACACACGGGAGGGTTGGCCGTGGCGGCAATCTCCACCAAGTCCACATCCAGCTCGCCCGCCATGCGGAGGGCTTCCATGAGGCTCACGACCCCGAGCGGCTCATTCTCAGGGCCGGAGAGGCGAACCTCAGGGGCCATGATTTCACGGTTCAGGCGGTGCTTGCGCTCTTCGCGCTGGCGACGATCACGAAATTCAGTAGCGATGGCTATTTTCCTTCAATCAAAATGCTACGAATAACGTAGCGAGTACCGCACAGCTCACGCGGGCTAAAGCCAAGTTTGACATCAAATCAAGCTTTAGAAGCGATGTCCTGGGCGATCAGCGCTACGAACGCTTCGAGGGACATCACACCGAGGTCTCGATTGCCCCGGGCGCGCACTGCGACAGCTCCTGCAGCCTTTTCTTTCTCACCGGCGACGATGATGTAAGGCAGCTTTTGCAACGAATGCTCTCGTATTTTATACGTAATCTTTTCGTTACGCAGGTCAAGCGCCACCCTAAGGTCTTGATTCGGCAGTGCTTTTTGAAGCTTTGCGGCGATTTCACGACAGTAATCGTCCTGTGCACCCGTGATGTTCAGCACAGCCACCTGCACTGGTGCCAACCAGACCGGCAACGCGCCTGCGTGCTGCTCGATCAAAATTCCGATGAAACGCTCCAGGCTGCCAACGATGGCACGGTGAAGAACGATGGGGCGATGGCGGGCACCATCTTCCCCAACGTACTCGGCACCCAGCCGCTCAGGCATGGAAGGATCGACCTGAATCGTGCCGCATTGCCAGTGACGGCCAATGGCATCGCGCAGCGTGTATTCCAGCTTGGGGCCGTAGAAAGCGCCGTCACCGACGGCGATTTGGTAGTCGCAGCCAGAGGCTTTCAGGCTTTCAATCAATGCATTCTCTGCCTTGTCCCAGCTTTCTTCGGAGCCGATGCGCTTTTCAGGCCGGGTGGCGACTTTGTAGATGATGTCCGTGAAGCCGAAGTCTTTATAGACCTTTTGCAGCAGCGTGGTGAAGTTGATGCATTCCTGCTGGATCTGCTCTTCGGTGCAGAAGATATGTCCATCATCCTGGGTGAACGCACGCACCCGCATGATTCCATGCAGGCCACCCGTCGGCTCATTGCGATGGCACTGGCCGAACTCGCCGAAGCGCAAAGGCAGATCGCGATAGCTCTTCACGCCTTGGTTGAAGATCAGGATGTGCCCGGGGCAGTTCATCGGTTTGAGCGCATAGTCGTGCTTTTCGCTCTCCGTCGTGAACATGTTCTCGCGGTACTTGTCCCAGTGCCCCGTTTTTTCCCACAGGTGCTTGTCCAGGATTTGCGGGCCTTTCACCTCTTGGTAGCCGTTGTCGCGATACACCTGACGCATGTACTGTTCGACGCCCTGCCAGATCGTCCAACCTTTGGGGTGCCAGAAAACAGTACCGGGCGAGTGCTCGTCAATGTGGAACAGGTCCAGCTCTCTGCCGAGGCGACGGTGATCGCGCTTTTCGGCCTCCTCGATGCGCTTGACGTACGCGTCCAAGTCTTTCTTGTCGGCCCACGCGGTACCGTAGACGCGTTGCAATTGCTCGTTCTTGGCATCGCCACGCCAGTACGCACCGGACACCCGCGTCAGCTTGAAGACTTTCAGGAATCGTGTGTTGGGCACGTGGGGGCCACGGCACATGTCTACGTACTCCTGGTGGTAGTACAGACCCATGGCTTTCTCTTCGGGCATGTCCTCCACAAGACGCAGCTTGTAGTCTTCCCCACGCGCCTTGAACACCTCGATCACCTCGTCCCGCGGGGTCATCTTCTTGATCACGTCGTAGTCCTGCGCGATCAACTCCTTCATGCGCTGCTCGATGGCAGCGATGTCGTCGGGCGTGAAAGGCCGCTCATAGGCGATGTCGTAGTAAAAGCCTTCGTCGATGACGGGGCCGATGACCATCCGGGCCGTCGGATAGAGTTGCTTCACGGCGTGGCCGACCAAGTGCGCGCAGGAGTGGCGGATGATCTCCACGCCTTCCTCATCGCGCGGCGTGATGATTTGCAGGCGGGCATCGTGGTCGATCACATCGCTGGCATCCACCAAGCGCCCATCCACTTTGCCTGCCACCGTCATCTTGGCCAGTCCTGGACCGATGGACTGGGCCACCTCTGCCACCGTCACCGGGCCAGGATATTCGCGTTGGGAATTGTCGGGGAGCGTGATCTGAATCATTGAAGAATCCTTGTCGAGGGGGTGGCGCGCGGTGCCACAAAGCAAAAAGCGCGGAACGAAGTCCGCGCTTTTGGAAGAAGAGTGCAAATCTGTGCAGGCGCGAACAGGCAGCCTTAAAGGCCGGTCAACATCTCCGTTGTAGTTCGCGGTGTCATAACCAGATGTGCCTTTCTCGCTCTTGTGCTGATGGGTGGTCGCGGGATTCTAACCTGCCCCCAATGGAAAAAGCCTGGAGCCTTGAAGCCCCAGGCCAATCGAAAACGCCAGGTCAGTGGAACTGCTCTTCTTCGGTCGAACCCGTAAGTGCCGTCACGCTGGATTTGCCACCCTGGATCACCGTGGTCACGTCGTCGAAGTAACCGGTGCCCACTTCTTGCTGGTGCGACACGAAGGTGTAGCCCCGATCTCGCGCTGCAAATTCAGGCTCCTGCACCTTCTCGACATAGGCCGACATGCCGCGCTTCACATAATCCTGCGCCAGATCGAACATGTTGAACCACATGCTGTGGATGCCGGCCAGCGTGATGAACTGGTACTTGTAGCCCATGGCGCCCAGTTCGCGCTGGAACTTGGCGATGGTGGCATCGTCGAGGTTCTTCTTCCAGTTGAATGATGGCGAGCAGTTGTACGCCAGCAGCTTGCCGGGGTGCTTGGCATGCACGGCATCCGCAAACTTCTTTGCGAACTCCAGGTCCGGCGTGCCTGTCTCGCACCACACCAGATCCGCGTAATCCGCATATGCAACAGCGCGGCTGATGGCCTGATCCAAGCCCTTTTTGGTCTTGTAGAAACCTTCGGCCGTGCGCTCACCCGTCAGGAACGGCTTGTCATTGGCGTCGTAATCGCTGGTGATCAGGTCGGCGGCTTCCGCATCGGTCCGGGCGATCACCAGGGTCGGCACGCCGTAGACGTCTGCAGCCATGCGTGCAGCGATCAACTTCTGCACCGCCTCCTGGGTGGGAACCAGCACCTTGCCGCCCATGTGGCCACACTTCTTCACAGACGCCAGCTGGTCTTCGAAATGCACGCCGCCGGCCCCCGCGCGGATCATGGCCTTCATCAACTCGTAGGCGTTCAGCACGCCACCGAAGCCTGCCTCCGCGTCGGCCACGATAGGCGCGTAGTAGTCGACAAAACCGGCGTCGCCAGGATTGGCCCCTTTGGACCATTGAATTTCATCGGCGCGGGTGAAAGCGTTGTTGATGCGCTCCACCACCTTCGGCACCGAATCGACGGGATACAGCGACTGGTCGGGGTACATCGCCGCATATTCGTTGTTGTCTGCCGCAACCTGCCAGCCCGACAGATAAATGGCCTTGATGCCGGCCTTGACTTGCTGCATGGCCTGGCCTCCCGTGAGTGCGCCCAGGCAGTTCACATAAGGCTCGTTGTTGACCAACCCCCACAGTTTTTCGGCGCCACGCCGTGCCAGCGTGTATTCCACCTGGAAGGAGCCCCGAAGACGCACGACATCCGCAGCGCTGTAACCGCGCTTGATGCCCTTCCAACGCGGGTTCTGTGCCCAGTCTTTTTCGAGGGCGGCAATTTGCTGTTCGCGGCTGAGCTGTTCATTGAAGGATTGCGGCATAAGTCACTCCGTGGGTTGGTTGATGAGCCGGGCTGCAAGAGGCCGCCCTTGGAGATCACTTTAAGTCTTGTACAAGACTTAATCAAGCTCTTATGTCTTATATAAGAGATAAAATTTATTGTTTTAAATCAACAACTTATTCACACCATCTCTTATTGCGAAATTTAATTTCTCATATCAAGAAATTTTGCCGCAGCGCAGCATCATGTATTTTTGCAATGTGAAAATCAAATTTTGCGATACAAAAAATCAGGTTTGGCGACCGCTCATCCAGTCGCCATGCACGATCCGGGTGGCGTTCTTCAAGTATTCGGAATTGATTTCATACACCAGGCATTCCAGCTCCTGCACCCCGACGGAGACCGAGATCTCCCGCTTCTCGTACTCGCCATTGGGCTCGGGCAGCAGCCCCTCGATTTCGTCCAGCCGGATCTCCAGCTCGGGCGAAATCGCATAGACCTCCCCGTGCACCACAAAATCGCCCTGCTCCGACGCGTCCGCCAAATGCAGCGCAATGCCTGGATAGGCACCGAGGTCATAAAGCGTTCCGCAGACGGTGGCCTCCCCCAGGAATGTCGCGCGGGGCGTCAGTCGGGTAATGTCATTGCTGCCGCCACGGCGCAAGGTGCCATAGACAAAAACGTAGCGTGAAAAAGGATGAAGGGTTTCGTCGGGCATGATGGCGCGCTCCAGGGTACTACCCGCAAAGTCTAGCCAACACGCGAACATGCCAAGCCGCCCCATCGCCTATCTCTGCCTTGCATTGAGCATGTCGCTCGTAGGCAGCTATGTCGCCTTGTCCAAGCCACTGGCGGCCGCGCTGCCGGTCTTCCTGCTGGCCTGGATGCGGTTCGGCATTGGGGGATTGGGAATGCTCCACTGGCTCAAAAAACCGGCGGATGAAGGCCCCATGACACCGCAGGTGCGGCGCCTGCTGTTTCTCGAATCTTTTTTGGGCAATTTCCTCTTCACCCTTTGCATGATCTCGGGCGTGAGTCTCACCAGCGCCGTATCGGCAGGGGTGACGATGGCCGGAATACCTGCCGCAGTGGCAGTAATGAGCTGGTTCTTCCTGAAGGAAAAGGTCTCTGCGAGGACCTGGATCGCGGTCGGGTGCGCCGTCGTCGGCATCGCGCTCTTTTCGCTATCAAATTCAGAGCATCACACCCAATTAAACTCCCGGCATGAGGGCGAAAACGCTCCCAATCTGGTTTGGCTTGGGCAATTGCTCTTGCTGGGTGCCGTTCTGTGCGAGGCGGCCTATTCGGTCATCGGCAAGAAACTGACGGGCACGCTGGGGCCGCGCCGAATCACTTCGTTGATCAACCTGTGGGGATTCGTGCTGGCCACCCCCATGGGACTGTACGCAGCATGGCATTTTGACTTTGCCAGCCTCACACCCGGTCTTTGGACTTTGCTCGTCTTCTACGCACTGGCCGCGAGCATGTGGACCGTGTGGCTGTGGATGACAGGGCTCAAGGCGGTGCCTGCCGCACAAGGCGGCGTCTTTACCGTGATGTTGCCCATCAGCGCGGCGTTGGTGGGGGTACTGGTGCTCGGAGAGCGCCTTGCCGCGGTTCAACTGCTCGCATTTGGCATTGCGATCGCCAGCGTCGTCCTGGCCACGCTGCCCGAAAAAAACGGTACGCGCCGCCCGCCCCAAAAAGCAGCTGCCGAAGCGATGCACTCGCAATCGCATCGGCATTGATGCCGCCTTCTGCTCCAGGGGCTAACGCCCCGTCACTTTGCGGATGGGGGGCTTGATGCTGTCGCGCCGCGCCGGCAACACCTGCGCATGCTCGCGAGGGGCGTTGAGCACGATGCACGTTGAGGTTTCCGCCAGCAGGCAGAACCCCGTCACTACCGCATCCAGATGGCTGACATCGATCACTGCGATTTCAAGGACCCAACTGTCTTCCCCCGTGACGTTGTAGGCATTCAAGACCTCGGGAGTCTCTTCGATCAGTCGAACCACCCGGGCATATTCCGCCCGTCCCACGCGGATGATGGCGCGAATGCCATAGCCCAGGCGGGCGTAATCCAGACGAACGCCATAGCCCCGGATCACGCCCGAAGCTTCCAGTTTGCGAACCCGCTCGGTCACCGCGGGCTGACTGAGGTGCACCCGCCGGCCCAGTTCTGCCATAGAAATGCGCGCATCCTGCTGCAATTCGGCCAAAATTCTGCCGTCATGGGCATCCAATTGAGAAACTTCGGTCATGGCATTATTTAACCATTGAAACAAAGGCGATTCATAGCTTCAGCCTTGCAAATGCCATGGAAGAGCACGCCCAGCCTGCATAGCATCTGCAGCATGACTTCACTTTCCACATCCCCCGCCAGCCCCGCTGCACGCGGCCTCCCCACGGTGCTGCTCCTGGCCCTTTTGGCCTGCTATCTCATCTGGGGCTCGACCTATCTCGCCATCCAGGTGGCTCTCAAAAGCTTTCCACCGTTCTTCCAGATGGGAACCCGCTTTCTCGCTGCAGGTGCACTGCTGATGGCATGGGTGGCATGGCGCAAGCCCCAAAGCGGCAACCCACCGAAGTTCCCGACGAAGCGGCAATGGCTCCATGCGCTCATCGTCGGTGCGCTGATGTTGGGCGGCGGGATGGGGCTGACGGCCACCGCCAGCGTGCACGTCGGCTCCGGCCTCATCGCGGCTTGCGTGGCCGTGGTGCCCATGATGATCGCCGCATGGGGGCTCTTGTGGGGAAGGCGGCCGACACGCGGCGAGACGGTGGGCATGCTGCTGGGCGCCCTGGGTGTTTTGGTACTCATGCAAGGCGCCAGCTTTTCTGCATCCCCTATCAGCATGGTCTGCATCCTCGCGGCGACCTTGTCGTGGTCTCTGGGATCTGTGCTGTCCACCACGCGCTTCCCGCTGGCCGACGGGGCCAGTGGTTTCGCCAGCGAAATGCTGTGCGGGGGTGCCGTGCTGATGGCCGTGTCCCTGGCGCTGGGCGAGCAGCCTGCGTGGCCGCCGCGACCCGAAGCCGTGCTGGCATGGCTCTACCTGGTGACGCTGGGCTCGCTGGTGGGATTCAGTGCCTACCTTTATCTGTTGCGCCACGCGACGCCGGCACTGGCATCGAGTTATGCCTTCGTCAACCCGCTCATCGCCTTGCTGCTCGGCAGCGCCATCGCTGGCGAGCACCTGACCGCCGGCGAATGGGTCGCCTGCGCGTTGATCCTGTCCGCGGTCGTGGCCATTTTCGTTTCGCGGCGATCGCGCTGAGATCGCCGCCGATGCGCCACCGGAGAGCATGCGCACCTCACTGCAGTAGCCGTGACGGGCGCCAGTACCGTGGCGTTTGCGCGGTACCCAAGCAACAAATGGAGGCAAAAAAAGCCATGCCTCGCTTGGAAACGCGTTTTTTTCCCAGTAGCATCTGCGGGCCAGTGGAGAAGCAGGTTTTCGCTGGTGACGATATTTCACTTCCAACAAGGAAAACCCAACATGGCAACTGCAAAGAAAGCGCCGGCCTCCGAAGCCAAGGCCGCAGCCCCCGCGAAGAAGCGCACCCCGAACGCCGCTTTCATGAAAGCCCTTACGCCCAGCCCTGCCCTGGCTGCCGTCGTGGGCTCCACGCCCTTGCCCCGTACCGAGATCATCAGCAAGCTGTGGGTCTACATCAAGGCCAACGACCTGCAAGACGCCAGCAACAAGCGCATGATCAATGCCGACGCCAAGCTCAAGGAAGTGTTCGGCAAGCCCCAGGTTTCCATGTTCGAAATGGCTGGCCTGATCGGCAAGCACGTGAAGTAAGCATTCCATCGTCTGCACGTTCAGCAGGCGGCGAATGAAAAACGAAGCCGGCACCACTGCCGGCTTTTTTTTCGCCCGTAGCACCGGGAACCCATGCGCTGCCGGTGTGTCAATCCACTGCTTTTCAACAAGCAAAAAACCAAAGGATTGCAAATGCGATGAATTCGCATTTATAATACCCCATTGTCAACAGCCAGCCAACACTGCCTGCACCATGATCGTTTGTGTCTGCCGCCGGGTTTCTGACCGCGAAATTGCACGCCATGCACATGCTGGCATGAGTTTCGACGAGATCCAGTTCGAGCTGGGCGTGGCCACCCAATGCGGCCGTTGCGAAAGCTGCGCACGGGATGTCGTGGCCCAATGCAGCGTTTCGCATCCGGTCGCCGCGCTGCACAAAGAGATCGCCTCGCAGACGATCCAGCTTGCCAACTCCATCTTGGAAAGCAAAGCATGGAACTGCTCTCAACCCTCGCAGGCAGCCTGATTCTCGTCATCGGCTCCGTGTGGTGGATCTTCCGTAAATAACTTGGCCTTCTAGGCCTCTGGCGCTTGTCCTGTGGGCGTTGGCAGCTATCATTTTTATGTCCCAATTTGATCGATATGGCTCCTCACGGGGTGTGAGCCGCAACGCCGTGATCGCAGGTTCCGTCGTGCTGTTGCACGTGGCCGGATTGTGGGCACTGCAGTCGGGCCTGCTGCGCAAGGCCGCAGAGGTCATCGTGCCTGCCGAAGTGCTGAGCGAGTTCATCACGCCGCCAGCGCCCCCAGCCCCGCCCGTTCCACCGCCCCCCAAGCCGGCGCCGCCGCCTTCGCCGAAACCGGCCCCCAAAGCGCCTGCCCCGCGTCCGGCGCCCATGCCGGTGGCCATTCCCGATCGCACACCCGCGCCCAATGCGCCAACTGGAATCACCGAACCCCAACCTCCTGCACCGCCCATCGCGGCACCGATGGCGCCCCCTGCGCCACCGCCCGCTCCTCCAGCGCCGCCGGCGCCTCCCAAGATCGAGTTGCCTTCCAGCGATGCGGCCTACCTGAACAACCCCAGGCCGACCTACCCCGCCATCAGCAAGCGGCTGGGTGAACAAGGCAAGGTCGTGCTGCGCGTGCTCATCGGCACGGACGGGCTTCCGCAGAAGGTGGAAATCAACAAGTCCAGCGGCTTCGACCGGCTGGATCGCCAGGCCCAGGACGCCGTGATGCGCTGGCGCTTCGTGCCGGGCAAACGCAACGGCGAGCCCGAGACCATGTGGAACCTGGTCCCCGTCAATTTTGTTCTCGAATAATTTTCAGGAGTTTTCATGGAATCGCATTTCGGCATTGCCAACGTTTGGATCCAGGGTGACTTTGTCACCCGCGCTGTTGCCGTGCTGTTGCTCGGCATGTCTCTGGCCTCCTGGATCGTCATCCTGATCAAGGCAATGGACATCTTCCGCTTCAAGAAACATGCGCGTGGCGCACGTGATTTCTGGCACAGCGAAGACTTCGCCGCCGGCCTGAGCAAGCTCGGCGACGACCCTGCCAACCCCTTCCGCCATCTGGCCCTGGAAGGGCGCGAAGCCACGGCGCACCACCGCAATACCAAGGCGCATCTGCATGACAGCCTGGATGTGAGCGACTGGGTCACGCGCAGCCTGCGCAACTGCATCGACGAGTTCACGGCCCGCGTGCAATCGGGCCTGGCCGTGCTGGCCTCGGTCGGCTCGACCGCCCCGTTCATCGGCCTGTTCGGCACCGTCTGGGGCATTTACCACGCGCTGGTGGCGATCGGCACTTCGGGCCAATCGACCATCGACAAGGTGGCCGGCCCGATCGGCGAGGCCCTGATCATGACGGCCCTCGGCTTGGCCGTGGCGATTCCGGCCGTGCTGGGCTACAACGCGCTGGTGCGGGGAAACAAGTCCATCCTGAACAACCTGAACAGCTTCGCGCATGACCTGCACGCCTACTTCGTGACGGGCGCACGCGTCAGCGCCCCTGGCGAACAAGCCAAGGTGCTGCCGATCAAGAAGGGCTGAAAACCATGTCTTTCGGAACCCAGGACGACTCCGACGAGGTGATGAACGAAATCAACATGACGCCGCTGGTGGACGTCATGCTGGTGCTGCTCATCATCTTCATCATCACGGTGCCGGTGATGAAGCATGCCGTGCCAGTGGATCTGCCACGCGCTTCCAATCAGCGCGAAGACGTCAAGCCCGAAACCATTCGTCTCAGTGTCACCGCCGATGGCAAATACCACTGGAATGAACTGACGATCGGCGACGACGAACTCGAACCCCGCCTGAAAGCCGAAGCGGTGAAGGATCCGCAACCCGATCTGCACATCCGTGGCGACAAGGAAGTCCGCTATGAGCGCGTGGCCCAGGCCATGTCTGCCGCCCAACGGGCCGGCGTGCGCAAGATCGGGTTCGTGACCGAGCCTCAGTGATAAATATTTACAAGATAGGCAGGCGCTTCACTTGACGAACAATTGAGAATGGTTATCATTAACTCAATCGCAAAGCACAGAGGATTTCTCATGCACGCCAGTCTCAACGCCCTGCCTTCTTCGTCTTTTTTTGGCTCCGCCGTTTTTCAGGAGCGCGAGCCGTCCGGCGCCGCGCACCTGGCAAGCTCCGCACCCGCTGTCGATAGCCGGGAACTGCTCAAAGGCCAGAAGACCGTGGCCATCTGTCACAACGGTTCGGTCTACCGCCTGCAGGCCACCAAACTGGGCAAACTGATTCTGACCAAATAGGTTTCATCGTGGGGCGACTCCAGGGCACATCAGTGCCTGAAGGGTCGTATTTGCCAGCCAACGGGTTGCCCGCGTAGCCAGGCTTTTTTTCTCACCCCACCCAAAACAAAGCCGGCCCTATAGGCCGGTTTTTTCATGTGCCATGCGGATCCGGCGTCTGCCGCGCGTGATGCCCACAACACGGCATTGGCTCGGCATCCCGACCACCTTCGATTCAAAGGCCCAATGCGGCGATGCCCGCCTTGGCGATCTGCGCGTCTTCCGTCGATTTCACGCCGCTCACCCCCACTGCGCCCAGGCACTGACCGTCCTTCATGATCGGCACGCCGCCTTCCAGCAGTCCGTCGATGAATGGGGCGCTCAGGAAGGCCGTGCGGCCCCCGTTGACGATGTCTTCGTAGACCTTGCTTTCACGGCGTCCCAGTGCGGCCGTGCGGGCCTTCCCGGGAGCAATGTGGGACGACACCGGAGCGGCCCCATCCAGGCGCTGAAGGGACAGCAGATGCCCACCATCGTCCACGATGGCAATCGTGACCGCCCATTGGTTCTTGAGGGCTTCGGCCTCGGCCGCCGCGGCGATCTTCTTGACATCGGCGGCTTCGAGTTCGGGTTTGTTTTTCATGGCGGTAAGCAGTCCAGTCCAGTTCAAATCAGGGAAGGCAGGGCCGATGGCCCAACGAAGTCCACGAGCATACCGGCTCCCCATGGCGGCGCTCTGCGGGCCCAAGGCAAAAGACTGCATCCTTAAAGTACGGGATCGAGAGAGGGTATTTGAAAGCGCCGGGATCGGCACCACCTAGAATTTGTACGTCTGCGCTGTGCAGGCCTCAAAGGAGAGATAGAAGATGAACGACCAAGTCACCACCCTGGGCTCAGCGGGATATGGGGTCTCGCAGGAGCAGCGGCAGAAAGTGCTGCGCAATACCTATTGGCTGCTTGCGCTGAGCATGCTGCCGACGGTGCTGGGCGCGTGGGTCGGCGTCGCAACCGGCATCACCCAGTCGCTGCGTGGCGGCGTCGGGCTGATCGTGTTCCTGGGCGGCGCTTTTGCCTTCATGTATGCGATCGAGAAGACCAAGCACTCTGCTGCGGGCGTTCCCGTGCTGCTCGCCTTCACGTTCTTCATGGGTCTGATGCTGTCTCGCCTGATCGGCATGGTGCTGGGCTTCAAGAACGGTACCGATCTGATCATGACCGCCTTTGCCGGCACGGCAGGCGTGTTCTTCGTGATGGCCACCCTGGCCAGCGTGATCAAGCGCGATCTGTCAGGCATGGGCAAATGGCTGTTCGTGGGCGCGATGGTGCTCATGGTCGGCGCCATCATCAACGTGTTCGTCGGCTCTTCGGCCGGCATGATGGCGATCTCGGTCGCCGCCATCGGCATCTTCAGCGCCTACATGCTGTATGACCTCAAGCAGATCCTGGACGGTGGCGAGACCAACTACATCAGTGCCACGCTGGCCCTGTACCTGGACATCTTCAACGTGTTCCAAAGCCTGCTGGCCCTGCTGGGCATCGCGGGTGGCGAGCGCGATTGATGCGCTGCTCTGATTGAACGTTGACGCAAAAAAGGCCTCGCAAGAGGCCTTTTTTCCATGGTGCAGGGGGTGTTGCATCAATGCGTTCGGGAATATTCCACGGAAAAGCAGGGCCTCGCCCTCAATCCTCCAGGCGCCGTGCCGATAATCAAGGCACATGGCTCATCTTCCAGCCCCCCTCCTCCGTCCGCGCTACGCCGCTGCATCCCTGGCATTGGTGCTTTTGTCCGGCTGCGAGATTCCGGGCCTGGGACCCGATCCCCGAGTGGTTCAGAAGGAGGCCGAAGCCAAGGCGATCGGCGGCGCCTGCCGGCATGCGCTGCGCGGCCTGGAAGATTGCTTCACGCTGAATCCCAAGGCCGCCAAGGCCTCGGTCTTTGCCGGCTGGAAAGACATGGATCAATACATGCGTGACAACAAGCTCGAGGGCTCGCCCTCGGTGCTGGGCAAGCTGGAGGCCAAGCCCGATCGCGCCAGCCGCGGCGGTGAAGCCGGGGAGTCTGGCGAGTCAGGCGCCGCCTCCCGCAACCGCAGCTGACCGCCACACTGGTCAGCCAGCGTTGACGGCGCCGTCAGGCGCGCTCGAACACCGCCATGCTTTCCACGTGCGCCGTGTGGGGAAACATGTTGACCACGCCCGCGGCCACGCACCGATAGCCCGCCTGGTGCACCAGCAGCCCCGCATCGCGTGCCAGCGTGGCCGGATTGCAGCTCACGTACACGATGCGTTGGGGTGGCACCCACCCTTCGGCCCCTGCCGGCAGCGCAGGCGCCTCTTCGGCACCCAGGCGTGCCTGGTGAATGTCCGCCAGGGCTTTGACGAGGGCGAAGGCCCCTTCGCGGGGTGGGTCGACCAGCCACTTGTCCGCCACGCCATCGGCCACCAGCATCTCCGGGGTCATTTCGAATAGATTCCGCGCGACGAAGTCCGTCGGGGCCAGGGGCTGCCCTTCGGCGGTCAAGGCTTGGTTGTACCGGTAGTTCTCGCGCGAACGGGCCACGAGGGCCTCACTGCCTTCGATGCCCAGCACTTCGCGCGCCTGGGTGGCGATCGGCAGCGTGAAGTTGCCCAGGCCGCAGAACCAGTCGATCACCCGCTCCTGCTTGCGCGCGTCCAGCAGGCGCAAGGCACGCGACACCAGGACGCGGTTGATGTGCGGATTCACCTGCGTGAAATCCGTGGGCTTGAACGGCATGGTGATGCCGAAATCAGGCAGTGCATAGGACAGCTGCTCGCTATCGGCATCCAGCAGCTTCACGGTATCGGGCCCCTTGGGCTGCAGCCACCATTGCACGCCCTGCTCGGCCGCAAAGGCTCGCAGCTTGGCCAGGTCGTCCGTGCTCAGGGGTTCCAGGTGCCGCAGAACGAGGGCGGTGACGTGGTCACCGCAGGCCAGTTCGATCTGGGGGCAGGTGTCGCGGGCCTCCATGGAGGCGATCAGGGCGCGCAACGGCACCAACATGGCGCTCACATGGGGGGGAAGCACGGGGCAGATCTCCATGTCGGCCACATAGCGGCTCTTGCGCTCGTGGAAGCCGACGAGCACCTGGCCTTTCTTGATCACGTAGCGGACCGAAAGGCGCGCACGGTAGCGGTATCCCCAGGCCGGACCTTCGATGGGCCGCATGATGGTCTCGGCCTTGACCTTGCCCAGGTGCCAGAGGTTGTCCTCCAGCACCCGCTGCTTCACAGCCACCTGAGCGGCCACGTGCAGGTGCTGCATCTTGCAGCCGCCGCAGGCCCCGGCATGCAGGCCGAAATGCGGGCAGCCCGGGCGCACGCGTTGCGACGATTCGCGGTGGATTGCCGTGAGGCTGGCCTGCTCCCAGTTGTTCTTCTTGCGGTGGGTATTGGCGGTGACGAGTTCGTGGGGCAAGGCGCCGTCGATGAAGACGACCTTGCCGTCGGGCTTGCGGGCCACGCCCTGGGCGTCCATGTCCATGGACGTGACTTCCAGCCAGCCTTGCGGCCATTCGTTCGTGGGGATCGGTGTTTCTGTGGGGTCGCTCATCCCCCGATTGTCTCAGGCCGGGCCGCCCTTCCCGGCGCGAGGCGTCAGCTGCGGTCGGCGCGTGCGCGACGCGGGGTGGCAGGCAACGCTTGCACCGAAGCGCCGCCCATGGATGCAGACACGGGAAGCCGGTTGATCTCCAATTCGCAGCCGTAGTTGTCCAGCGTGAACACCAGCGTGCCTCCGGGAACCACGCGGGGAAGCGTTTCGTGCACCTGGCGGGCCAGGTCCACTGGAGGCCGTTGCGAGCGGTAGAGCACCTGCTGGTCGGCGCCATAGACGAGGTAGCAGGCGGCAGACGCGCCCTGGGAGAAAAAGCCGGCCAGAAGCGCGGCAGCGGCATAGCGGATGGCTGGCATGGTGGGATCCCTTCCTCGGTGCGTTATCACAGGTGAATGGCGCCGATTATTGCGGACTTCATGCCACGGCAGATCAGCGATGGGAGCCCCGGTGCGACAGACGGCGCCCCGTTCAGCCCAGATTCAGGTGGGTGGAGTGCTTGACCTCCTCCATGACGGCGTAGGTTCGCGTCTCGCGCACGCCGGGCAATTGCCAGAGCACATGGCCGGCGAATTCGCGGTAGGCCGTCATGTCGGCCGAGCGGGTTTTGAGCAGGTAGTCGAACCCGCCCGCCACCATGTGGCACTCCAGGATCTCGGGGTGCACCTGCACCGCCGCCTTGAATTGGTCGAACACATTGGGGGTCGTGCGGTCCAGCAACACCTCCACGAACACCAGCAGCCCGGCCCCGAGCTTGAGCGGATTGAGCCGCGCCTCGTAACCCAAGATGTATCCGTCGCGGGTGAGGCGCTGCACGCGGGACAGCACGGCCGTGGGCGACAGCGCCACGCGTTCCGCCAGTTTGAGGTTCGCGATGCGTCCGTCTTCCTGAAGCGTTTTGAGGATGCGGCGATCGATGCGATCCAGGGAGGGTTCGGCGTCTTGCATCTTTGGATTTTTATTCTGTTCTATCGGGTTTTTTTGGAAAGTAATTCAAATTAATCGCTTGCATGATGCACAGACCTCCAGCTCACTGGTCTTCCTACGCCGCCATGTCCCTCTCCGCCGACTCTGCCGCACCCGCAACCGACGATTTCGCCTTCGCGCCCCGCCCCCTGGACAGTCATCCGTTGCGCCACGCCATCACCGCCGCGTACCGGCGGCCCGAGCCGCAGGCGCTGGCTCCCTTGCTGGATCTGGCGCGCCTGCCGGCCAGTGTGTCCGGAGACATCCAGGCGCTGGCCCTGCGTCTGGCCGATACCTTGCGCCACCGCAAGAGCGCTGGCGGACGGGCGGGCATCGTGCAGGGCTTGCTGCAGGAGTTCGCCCTGTCGTCCCAGGAAGGGGTTGCGCTCATGTGCCTGGCCGAGGCCTTGCTGCGCATTCCCGACAGTGCGACGCGCGACGCGTTGATCCGCGACAAGATCCGCTCGGGCGACTGGGAGCCCCATCTGGGCAAGAGCCCCTCGCTGTTCGTGAACGCCGCCACCTGGGGGTTGCTGCTCACCGGCAAGCTGGTGGCCACGCACAGCGAGCGCGGCCTGACTTCCGCGCTGCGGCGCCTGACCGCCAAGGGCGGCGAGCCCCTCATCCGCAAGGGCGTGGACATGGCGATGCGCATGATGGGCGAGCAGTTCGTCACCGGTGAAACGATCGAACAGGCGCTGTCCAACGCCCGCGCGATGGAGGCACAGGGCTTTCGCTACTCCTACGACATGCTGGGCGAGGCCGCGCTGACCGCCGACGATGCGGCGCGATATCTGCGTTCGTATGTGGAGGCGATCCATGCCATCGGCAAGGCATCCGCCGGCCGCGGCGTGTACGAGGGGCCCGGCATCTCGATCAAGCTGTCGGCGCTGCACCCGCGCTACAGCCGGGCGCAATATGCCCGCGTGATGGACGAGCTGTACCCCAAGGTGCTGCAACTGGTCGAGCTGGCCCGCCAGTACGACATCGGACTGAACATCGACGCCGAAGAGGCCGACCGGCTGGAGCTGTCGCTCGACCTGCTGGAGCGGCTGTGCCGCGCCCCGTCGCTGGCGGGCTGGAACGGCATCGGCTTCGTCATCCAGGCCTACCAGAAGCGCTGTCCGCACGTGATCGACTGGGTGATCGACCTGGCCCGCAACACCGGGCACCGCCTGATGATCCGCCTGGTCAAGGGCGCCTACTGGGACAGCGAGATCAAGCGCGCTCAGCTGGACGGCCTGTCCGACTACCCGGTGTACACCCGCAAGGCCAACACCGACGTCTCCTACATCGCCTGCGCACGCAAGCTGCTCGCCGCCACCGACATGGTGTACCCCCAGTTCGCCACGCACAACGCGCAGACGCTGGCCACCATTTACCAGCTCGCGGGCCCCGGCTACCAGCCTGGACAGTACGAGTTCCAGTGCCTGCACGGCATGGGCGAGCCGCTGTACGAGCAGGTGGTGGGCGCACCATCGGACGGCAAGCTGGGCCGCCCCTGCCGCATCTACGCGCCGGTGGGCACGCACGAAACCTTGCTCGCCTACCTCGTGCGCCGATTGCTGGAAAACGGTGCCAACACCTCGTTCGTGAACCGCGTGGCCGACACCACGCTGGCGCTGGAATCGCTCGTGAGCGACCCCGTCGCCACGGTGGATGCCGCCGCGGCGGCGGAAGGCACCACCGCCCTGCCCCATCCCCGCATTCCGCTGCCCAAGGACCTGTACGGAGCCCGCCGCGCCAATTCGGCGGGGGTGGACCTGTCCAACGAATCCGTGCTGGCCCGGCTGTCGAATGCGCTGGCCGCTGAAAGGCAGCAGTTCTGGCAAGCCGAGCCCCTCATCGACGGGCCGGTGGCCGATGCAGACACGACGCTGGCCGTGCGCAACCCTGCAGACCCCACCGATGTCGTGGGCCACGTGCAGGAGGCGACCGAGGCCGATGTGGACTGCGCGCTGCAGGCTGCCTGCGATGCCGGCCCCGCCTGGGCCGCCATGGCGCCCGGCGCACGGGCCGCTGCGCTGCGGCGCACCGCCGGCCTGCTGGAGGCGGGCCTGCCCCAGCTGATGAGCCTGCTGATGCGCGAGGCCGGCAAGACCTGCGCCAACGCGGTGGCCGAAGTGCGCGAGGCGGTGGACTTCCTGCGCTACTACGCCGTGCAGACCGAGGGCCATTTCGACAACGAAACCCACCGCCCGCTCGGCCCGGTGGTCTGCATCAGCCCGTGGAATTTTCCGCTGGCCATCTTCATGGGACAGGTGGCCGCCGCCCTGGCCGCCGGCAACACCGTGCTGGCCAAACCCGCCGAGCAAACCCCGCTGATCGCGGCCGAAGCCGTGCGCCTGCTGCATGAAGCGGGCGTGCCGCACGGTGCGGTGCAACTGCTGCCAGGGCGTGGCGAGACGGTCGGCGCCCGGCTGGTGGGCGATGCCCGTGTGATGGGCGTGATGTTCACCGGCTCCACCGAAGTCGCGCGCATCCTGCAGGGCAGCGTGGCCGGACGGCTCGACGCGCAGGGCCGCCCGATTCCGCTGATTGCCGAAACCGGCGGGCAGAACGCGATGATCGTGGACTCCTCCGCGCTGGTGGAGCAGGTGGTGGGCGATGTGGTGGCCTCGGCCTTCGACAGCGCCGGCCAGCGCTGCTCCGCCCTGCGTGTGCTGTGCGTGCAGGCCGATGCGGCCGACCGCGTGATCACCATGCTCAAGGGCGCCATGGCCGAGTTGACCATGGGCGATCCCGGCCTGCTGGCGGTGGACGTGGGCCCGGTGATCGACGATGAGGCCCGCGCCGGCATCGAAGAGCACGTGGCCACGCTGCGCGCCCAAGGCCGCGCCGTGTTCCGCCCAGCGGTGGATGCGAAGGTGCTCGCACGCGGCACCTTCGTCGCCCCGACGCTGATCGAGCTGTCCAGCATCGGCGAACTCAAACGCGAAGTGTTCGGCCCCGTACTGCACGTGGTTCGCTACGCCAGCGATGGGCTGGACACCCTGCTCGACCAGATCAACGCGACGGGCTACGGCCTCACGCAGGGGCTGCACACGCGCATCGACGAGACGGTGGAGCGCGTGGTGCGCCGCGCGCACGCGGGCAATGTCTATGTGAACCGCAACATGGTGGGCGCCGTCGTGGGCGTGCAGCCTTTCGGCGGCGAGGGCCTGTCGGGCACGGGCCCCAAGGCCGGCGGGCCGCTGTACCTGCTGCGCCTGCTCTCCCGGCACCCGGCCGACGCCGCCCGTGCCGCGATCGACAGCACGACCGCCTCCCCACCGGACGCCGCTGCGCGCGCCGTGCTGCAGGCCCCGCTGCAGGCGCTGGCCGACTGGGCACCGGGCGCAGGCCATGCCACGCTGGCCGCGACCTGCACGGCCTTGTCCGATGCCGCGGTGGCCGGCCTGGCTTGCACCCTGCCGGGCCCCACGGGCGAGCGCAACCAGTACACGCTGGCGCCCCGCGCCCGCACGCTCTGCCTGGCCGACAACGACAGCGATCGCCTGACCCAGTTGGCGGCAGTGCTGGCCGTCGGGGGCAGCGCGGTGTGGCCGGTGGCCGAAGCCAGCGCCCTGCATGCCCGGCTGCCCGCCAGCGTGCAGACGCGCGTGGCCTTGGCGAACGACTGGCGCAGCCCCGCCGTGGCGCTGGACGCCGTGCTGCACCAGGGGAGCGCCGAGGCACTGGCGGCGCTGTGCTATCAGATGGCGCAGCGGCCGGGTCCCATCGTGGGCATTACCACGCTGGCAGCGGGGACCACGGTGGTGCCGCTGGAGCGGCTGGTGATCGAACGCGCCCTGAGCGTGAACACCGCAGCGGCCGGCGGCAACGCCAGCCTGATGACCATGGCCTGATGCGCGGCAAAGGGGTCCATGGTCAAAATGGCCTCCAGCACATGATCGACTATGGCATATAGCTATAAATTTCATAGCAACCGATCATCAGCCGCTACCGGTCGCGCCCGTCCGAAGCCCGCGGTGCGTGGGCTACTGGCCTACCGCTGCAGCAAGGGCTCGTCCTGCGGATGCGCCAGCCCCCGCATGATCTGAACGACCTGGGGCTGGTCCACCAGCACGCACGGTTTGCCCGTGCGCTTGCAGTGGTCCTGCACCCGCCAATAGTCGTCATGGCCGACGCAGCCGGTCTGGCAGATCACGAAGTCGGCGGCGATCAGGCTGGCTTCCAGCGCCGCATTTCCGCCGGGCAATGCGGCGGCGCTTTCTTCCACCGCCGCTTCCGGCTTGCGGCCCACCGGCTGCGCGATCAGGCTGCCCGCGGCATCCGGCGCAATGCAAACCACGGACCGCATGCGTCCTGGCCGGGCCGACAGCGCCTCGGTCGCCACCGCCCGCAACGCCATGGCAGGCAATGGCATGGTGTGATGGGAACGCGCGGCCCGCCACTGCCAGTGGAGCACCTCGCGCATGAGCTCATGGATGCGCTGCCCCAGGGCTTCGATCTGCCGGCCCATGGCATGCCGCCGCGCCGGGCCCTGGAGCGCAGCGGCATTCCCTTCGGCGGCCTCCTCCCGGGCGAATGCCAGCGCCGTCTCGGCCACGATGGCCCGTGCCCGCAGGCGGATGGACTGGGCCTGCAGGCGCTCGATCTCTGCAGCCTGCATGGCCAGTAAACGGCTGCAGCGGATCTGCGCCCGCCCATACCCGTCCAGAAGGACCCGGTGTTCCTCGATGAGATCTTCCAACGGCGTGTCGGTCATCTGCGCTCCCTTTTCAAACCGATGCGGGACGAGCCCGATGCCAGCACGGCGCACCCGGCTGCGCCCCTGCTCGACCCGCAGTGAACTGCTGAGGTGCCGCTGCAAGCGCGGCACATTTGATTGATAACCATTCTCATTTAATGATACACTGGCGTCAATCGCTGGCCAGGATGTTCGGTGGTTCTTCTCAGAATCCACCGCCAATCCGGTCAGCCCCCAATAGGTTTCATCGTGGGGCGACTCCCGGACTCTCCGTCCGACGGGTCGTTTTTTGCCAGCCAACGGGCGTGCTCGCGTAGCCAGGCTTTTTTTGCGATGAATGCACCCGTTCGAACGAATGAACGGCGTCCTTTCCAGACTGCAAATGCCGCGCGGCCTTCACCGGCGTGCGAGCGCCTGCCGCCAGCACCATTCCCTCTTCCTTGCTGGCGGTCCTGGGGCTGGCGCCAGCCTCCATGGCCCCTGCGCCGGGAGCCATGGAGCATCGGCATCAACCGAACACGATCTCGAAATCGCTGTCCGATGCGCTGAGCTGGATCTGGCGGATCACGTGCGCGTCCACGGACGATTGCAGGAACTGCATGGCCAGGCGCGGCAGCAGGTTCTGCGTGATGATGCCGTCCACCATGCGCGCGCCGGATTCGACCTCGCTGCAGCGCTGGCGGATCAGCTGCACCGCGGCCTCGTCGAACGTGAACTGCGCGTTGTGCCGCTCCAGGATGCGGGTCTGGATGCGCTGCAACTGCAGGCGGATGATCTGGTCCAGCATCGCGTCGGAGATAGGGAAATACGGCACCACCACCAGCCGGCCCAGCAACGCAGCCGGAAACTTTTCGAGCAACGGCTGGCGCACGGCCTTGGCCAGGGCCTCGGGCGGCGGCACCAGATCTGGGTCGCGGCACATGCCGGCGATCAGCTCCGAACCCACGTTGGAGGTCAGGATGATCACCGTGTTCTTGAAATCGATGTAACGCCCTTCCCCGTCTTCCATCCAACCCTTGTCGAACACCTGGAAGAACAGCTCGTGCACGTCGGGGTGGGCCTTCTCGATCTCATCGAGCAGCACCACGCTGTAGGGCCGACGGCGCACGGCTTCGGTCAGCACACCGCCTTCGCCGTAGCCCACGTAGCCGGGCGGCGCGCCCTTCAGGGTCGAGACCGTGTGCGCTTCCTGGAACTCGCTCATGTTGATGGTGATGAGGTTCTGTTCGCCACCGTACAGCGCCTCGGCGAGCGAAAGCGCGGTCTCGGTCTTGCCGACGCCCGACGGGCCTGCCAGCAGGAACACGCCGATGGGCTTGCCCGGGTTGTCCAGCTGCGCGCGGGCGGTCTGGATGCGCCGCGTGATGGCCTCCAGGCCATGCCGCTGGCCGATCACCCGCTTTTCCAGCGTGTCCGCCAGCGTGAGCACCGATTTGACCTCGTCGCGCACCATGCGGCCCACCGGAATGCCGGTCCACTCCGCCACCACGGCGGCCACCACGCTGGCATCGACCACGGGCTGCAGCAGCGGGTCCTCGCCCTGCATGCGCAGCAGTTCACCGCGCAGGCCGCTCAACTGGTGGACGGCCGCGGGGTCCGCCCCATCGCCCTGCGCTGGCGCAGGTGCCGAATCGGCCGGCCCCTGCGCATCGGCGAGTGCCACGGTGCCGTCCTGCGCGGCGCTTTCGGCGGGCGGCGCAGCTTGTGCCGCGGCCTCCTTGGCCACGCGGCGGGACAGCACGGCAGCCTCTGCGTCCACGATCTGCTGCACCATGGCCTTTTCGCTTTCGAAGCGGGCCTTGAGCACCTCATGCTCTGCCTCCAGCCGCGCCAGCGACGCATTGATTTCGTCGAAGCGCTCGGTCTCCCCCACGCCCAGGTCCAGTTCGCGCTGCACGATGTCCTTTTCGACCGCCAGCGACTCCAGTTGCCGGATCACGGCCTCCAGGCGCGCCGGGGTGGCATGCAGGCCCATCGCCACGCGCGAGCAGGCGGTGTCCAGCAGGCTCACCGCTTTGTCCGGCAGTTGTCGCGAGGGGATGTAGCGGTGCGACAGGCTGACGGCAACAGCCACCGCGTCGTCACCGATGCGCACGCGGTGGTGGCCTTCCAGCTTGGCGGCCACGCCACGCAGCATGAGCACGGCCTTGGCTTCGTCCGGCTCGTGGATCTGCACGAGCTGGAAGCGCCGGGTGAGCGCCGGGTCTTTCTCGATGTACTTCTTGTACTCGGCCCAGGTGGTGGCGCCGATGGTGCGCAGCACGCCGCGCGCGAGCGCGGGCTTGAGCAGGTTGGCCGCATCGCCCGTGCCGGCCTGCCCGCCCGCGCCGATCAGCGTATGGACCTCGTCGATGAAGAGCACGATGGGCGCCGTGCTGGCCTGCACCTCGTCCAGCAGGGCCCGCAGTCGGTTCTCGAACTCGCCCTTCATGCTGGCGCCGGCCTGCAGCAGGCCGATGTCCACGACGCGCAGCTGCACGTCCTTGAGCGGCGGCGGTACATCGCCCGCCGCGATGCGCAGCGCCAGGCCTTCGACCACGGCCGTCTTGCCCACGCCGGCCTCGCCGACGAGGATGGGGTTGTTCTGGCGGCGGCGCATCAGGATGTCGACCATCTGACGCACTTCTTCGTCGCGCCCGGTCACGGGGTCCAGTTCCTGCTGGCGCGCGCGCTCGGTCAGATCGACCGTGTATTTTTGCAGCGCCTCGCCACGCCCCGTGCCGGCCGGGCCCGTGGCACCGCTGGCCTCGCCGGGCACGCCCGAGAGGCCGGAACCGTCTGCCGCGCCCAGGCGCGATTCCGGCGAATCGGGCAGCAGCTTCGCGAACGCGTCGCTCAAGGCCGGCTCCGTCAAGCGGCCCAGTTCGCTGGAGATGGCCCGCAATTCATTGGCCAGCGCCCGCGTGCGCACCATGCCGGAGAGCCAGTAGGCGCTGCGGATCTGGGACTCGCCGAACATCAGCGTGGCATAGACCCAGCCACGCTCGATGGCGGTCTCGATCTGGGCCGAGAAATCGCTGATCGAGGTGGCCCCGCGCGGAAGGCAGTCCAGGCTCTGCAGCACGTCCGCCGCGAGCTTTTCAGCGTCGATCTCGAAGTGCCGGAACACGCGCACCAGATCGGAATCGGTTTCCTGCAGCAACTGGTGCAACCAGTGCACCAGCTCCACATACGGGTTGCCGCGCAGCTTGCAGAACACCGTAGCGCTTTCCAGCGACTTGAACAGCAGGGGATTCAATTTTCCGAAAAGGGCTTGCCGGCTAATTTCAGACATGGGACCTCGGTGAGTCAGTTTTTAAAAAGGGAGCGCATCAGGCGTGCGCAGATGTGGGTGGCGAGGTGGCGCGGCGGGCAGCGCCCTTGCGCAGGATCAGCCAGTGCTCGGGGTCCAGGCGGAAGTCGTCCGGATCGCGGGTGGCGGGTGCCGACAGGGACCAGGTCGTCCACCCCAGCCGCGTGGCGCCGCCGAGCTGGCAGGGGGGCACGTCTTCGCGGCGCAGCACCAGTTCGAAGTCCCACGCGAACTCGATGCCCAGGTAGTTGCGCACCCAGTCCACAAGCGCCTGGAAGTCTTCGCCCGAAGGCAGGAAACGTTCGTACTGCGCCAGCGTGAGCGGCCCGATCCGCAACCGGAACTTGCTCTGTGCATCGGGCACCCGGCTTCCGACCACGGTGTCCACGCCCAACTGTGAATTGCAGGCATTGCGCGACAGCCGCGTCTGCTGGCGGGGTTCGAGTTCCAGGTAGTGCAACGCGTATTCGATCAACTCCACCGGCACGCCGAAATACAGGCGAATGGCCGCCGTCAGGCCTTCCGGGTTGCGCGTCCAGCGGGTGAGGTGGCCCGCCATGTACTGCTTGGCGTGGTCCGGCACCGCGTCGCGGGACCGCTGTGTGGGCTCGCCCAGCCCCACCAGGCTGCGCAGGTGCCGGCCGAAGGAATCGTCGCCCGCCCGGTCCAGCGAGGTGGTCGGCTGCGGGTCCGACCACGCCCGAAAGAACAGCAGCAAGAGCCGGTGGTGGAAGATGTCCGAGAAGCGCGCCAGCGTCGGGTCGTCGTACTGCCGCAGGCGCTCGCGCACGTACTCCGTGAGGTGCGTGGGCATCGGCCCGTTGGGCCCGTAGAGCCCGAAATTCCACACCATCAGCCGCTCTGGCTGGCCCGCCACAGCGGGCAGGACCTCCGCGAGGGTCGCAGGGGCAAAGGCCAGCGACGGGTCCTGGCCCAGGCGAAGGGACTCGCCCTGGGGCCGCAGGGCCCGGCCGAACCGGGGAAACTCAGGCTGGCGGGCCTGCAGCAGCCGCAGCGTGAAGAACAGATCGAATTCGTGCGGGTTGTCCTTCAGCTTTTGCCAAAAGAGCGCCACCCCGACATCACTCGGTGGCCGTGCAATCCGCGCCTGCCGGGCGTCGCCCGCGTCGAGCGTGGGCAAACGGCTCATGTGCAGGGCCTTTGGCCGGGCCGCACCCGCCACTGCGCGATGCGGCCGCGCTGGCGCGAATCGAGGGCCAGTTCGGTGTAGCTGTTCATCCCCACGTGCCGCGCGAAGAAGCGCTCCAGCACGGCCATCAGCGGCCAGGGGCTGACACCGGCCAGCGAGCTTTCGTCCACGCCGACCGAGACCCCCACGCCCCGGCCGTAGACCAGTTGCCCATGCTGCGGCAGGCGGCGGGTGATGGCGGAAATGCCCACGCCCTTGATGCTGGAGACCTGGCCGGACAGGTCCTTGTCGCCCAGGTCGAGGTACAGCCGCAGCAGATCGCGCAGCGTGGCCGCGCCCTCTTCTTCCGACAGGTCGGTCATCGCCAGGTAGTTCAGGGACAGGTGCGAGATGAGGCGCCAGGTGATCTCGTTCTCGGCCACGCTGGATGTGGGCCGCGTGGGGCCCGCTACAGTGCGAACGCGGTCCACCGGCACGGATTCCACCGTGGTGAAGTCGCCCTCGCTGCTGCGCCCGCCCATCAGCAACGGCAGGTCGCGGTTGGTGCACAGGGTGCGCACGCTCAGCTGCTTGAGATCGTCCGAGAACGGGGCTTCCCGCTGATCCACGAGGGAGATGAACACCTCGCTGCCCAGGTACTGCGTTCGGGGGCCGAAGCGCGCCGCATGTTCCGAAAACAGGCGAGGCTCCCTGCGCGCAGCAAAGTAGGCCTGGTCGCTGGACCGGATGCCATGGATGGAAGAAAACAGCGGCACGAACTCGCGGTCGTTGAGTTGCCCCTCGCGGTGGCCCGTCACGCCCAGAACGCTGTAGACCTCGAAATCCCGAGGGCGGGTGCGGTCGGGCACCACGTGGTATTCGTTGACGTTCGGCGCCACATGGATGCGGTCGGCCGGGCGTTCGAACAGGTTGATCGCGGGCACGCAGTGCAGCAGGAACTTGTGCCGATCCACCTGGGCTTCCAGTGCAGGCTGGGCACGGCGCAGCAGCAAGGTGATCGCAATGGCCTTGGTCTCGGCCTTGGCCAGAGCGGTCTGCAGCCCGCGAATCGAGAAGAACCGGAACCGCGCCGGGAACGCGAAATACTCATGGAGCAGCCGGTGCCCCTGGAAGCTGCGGTGCGAGTACGGCAGCAGGGCCTGCGACTGCTCGTAGCCTTCTGCCTGCAGGGCATCGGCCGGCAGGTGGGCCCAGACCCGCGAGGGGTCCTGCGCATCGTGCACCACGATGCCGATCAGCGACTCGTGGATCAGCTCCTGCAGGTGCGATGCCACCGCATCGCCTGCCGAGATGTGCACCTCCAGCCGGTCCATGCGCAGGTCGCAAAAACGCAGCGCTCCACGGGTGGACAGGTCGATGCGCAGGTGTGCCGCCGGCTCTTCGGACAGGCGCAGCCGCGACAGCGGCAGGTCCAGCGGCGGGCCGCCAAGACGGGCCTGCGTGAGATCGATCGGCCACAACGTGAGCTCGTGCCCGGTGCGGAAATCGCACGGCGTCTGCTCCTCCGCCGTCTTGCGCGCCCTCAGCACGCTGCCCACCGGCAGCGTGTAGCCATCGGCCAGGCTGCCTTCGCTCGCGCTGGGGTCCATCTGCACCACCACCATCGACGGCGTGGGGGCCAGATAGTGCGGACAGACCATTTCCAGAATGCGCTGGGAGAGCCGCGGAAACTCCGCATCCATCTTCATCTGGATGCGGGCGGTCAGGAAGCTGAACCCTTCCAGCAGGCGCTCCACGTAGGGGTCGGCCACCTCCAACTCGCGCAGCGACAGGCGGCCAGCCACCTTGGGAAAGGCGGCCGCGAATTCGGCGCCCAGCTCCCGCAGATAGCTGAGCTCCCGGTTGTAGTACTCGACCAGGCGAGGATTCATCGGGAGATGCCCTCCGGCACATCGAGGACCGGTCGGATGGCGCAACTATGCATGGCCTGGATCACTTCACCGTAAATCAGAGACGACCACCTGCCCGGTTTCCAGGTCCAGGCTGGTCTTGAGCAGCAATTCCATCGGATAAGGCGCGGACCAGAACTGGCAACGGATTTCGAACTGCAGCGTGTTGTGGTGGCTGAACAGCTTGCTGGAGGGGGCCAGGGCCACCGTCAGCGTGTCGCGAAGGATGCGGGGCTCGTGGGCCAGGATGGACTTGCGAATGGCTTTCTCGATGTCCTTCCAGTCCAGCTCGGACAGCAACTGGCCTGCCAGTGGCGTCATGCCGAAGTTGATCACCGACCGTTCGGCCTCGGGAAGGCCTTCGAAATCGATGTGCGAAGTCGCATCCGAGGCGTTGAGCAACCAGTTCAGATCCCGCAACAGGGCCTGGCGCAGGCGGGCCTCGGTGACATAGACGGCATCGGCACGCTCGGTGCGCTTGCTGGGCTCGTGGTCCGTCAGGCGGTCCAGCAGGGCCGGCTGAAGGCGGTCCTTTCCGTTGCCGAAGTTGTCATTGGGGCGCGTGGTCGCCATGGATCGGGTCAGCCCTGAGTCGATTCGGCCGAGAACTTGATGCGGCGCACGTCGAGCAGTGCATGGTCTGCCTGCTCGGAAATCCACACGCGCTGGCCGAGCCCAGCCACCTGTTCCTGTCCCAGATCGCTCCACTCGGTGGTGCGCGACAGGCGCACGCCATCGGATGCCACGCTCTCCGAGCCCGGGTACCGGGTGGGAATGAATCCGAGCATCTGCCCGCCGTTGACCAGCGTCACCTCGCAGGCCGACCAGACCAGATCGCGCAAGTCCTGCGGTTTTTCGAAGTTGATCTGCTGGATCGCGGTGAAAGGAACCCAGTAGTACCCGCCGTTGGCATACAACTCGCAGACCGGGCCCAGCCGTGCATCGGAATCCGCCAGCCACTCGAACGGGCTGCCGTCCAGTTCACCCGGCGAAGCGGGTGCCTCATCGAAGGCACTGCTGCGCAGTTCGGCGGCTTTTTCGGCCTGGCCGTCCGCCGCGCACTGGAGCGCCTCGACCATCCAGCCCAGCCAGGCCGGTGGGTCCCCGAGAATCTGCGGCGTGCGCCGGCCAGCGAACACGTCCCGCCGAGCCACTTCGCAAAGAATCACCTCGCGGTAGGCCTTGGCCATCGGCGCCGTCTTGCTGTCCAGTTGCGCGCAGATCTGCAACTGGTCGAGCGCCTTCTGCCACTCGCCGAACAGCACCAGCATCTGAAAGTAGTAAACGCGCAGAGACGCATCCGCCGGATCCTTGCGAATGGCCTCCTTCAACGAAGTCAGCTGCGTATCCAACGGAAGCTTGGAATCAAAGATCATGGGACGGATGGGACCTTGAACGAAAGGGCATGAAGACAGCGCCGCCGATGCATCCTCCCGGCGGGAAGCCGGCGCGAGACCAGGGCCGATGCCATGTCAGGCACCCCGTGGTCTGCGCCCATCGAAAGTCAGCGCTGTGGTGAATCCAAAGGCGTAGGAGTCATGACCCCCGACGCCTGTCGCAAGAGCGCTGGATCAGTTGCCGGCTTGCTTGACCGACGGCAGCTTCGAAACCAGGCGCAGCGAAACAGTCAGGCCTTCGAGTTGGTAGTGCGGACGCAGGAAGAACTTGGAGGTGTAGTAACCCGGGTTGCCCTCGACCTCTTCCACTTGCACTTCGGCAGCCGCCAGCGGCTTGCGGGCCTTGGTTTCCTGCGACGAGTTGGCTGGATCGCCATCGACGTAATTCATGATCCAGTCGTTCAGCCACAGCTCCATGTCGGAGCGCTCCTTGAACGAGCCGATCTTGTCGCGCACGATGCACTTGAGGTAGTGCGCAAAGCGGCAGCAGGCGAACATGTAAGGCAGGCGCGCGGACAGATTGGCGTTGGCCGTGGCGTCGGCGTCATAGTACTCGGCCGGCTTGTTCAGCGACTGCGCACCGATGAATGCGGCCACATCGGAGTTCTTGCGGTGCACCAGGGGCATGAAGCCGTTCTTGGCGAGCTCCGCTTCGCGGCGGTCGCTGATGGCGATTTCGGTCGGGCACTTCATGTCCACGCCACCATCGTCCGTCGGGAAGGTGTGGGCAGGCAGGTTGTCCACCGCACCGCCGGACTCGACGCCGCGGATGGACGTGCACCAGCCGTAGTACTTGAACGAGCGGTTGATGTTCACGGCCATCGCATAGGCCGAGTTGGCCCAGCAATACTTGCTGTGATCGCCGCTGGCGGTTTCCTCTTCGAAATCGAATTCGTCCACCGGGTTGGTCTTGGCGCCGTAGGGAAGGCGCGCCAGGAAACGCGGCATGGCCAGGCCGATGTACTTCGAATCATCGGACTCGCGCAGGCTGCGCCAGGCGGCGTACTCGGTGTTGGTGAAGATCTTCGTCAGGTCGCGGGGATTGGCCAGTTCCTGCCAGGATTCCATCTGCATCATGGCGGGCGAGGCGCCGGAAATGAAGGGGCAATGCGCCGCGGCGGACACCTTGGCCAGTTCGCCCAGCAATTCCACATCGGTCGGGCTGTGGTCGAAGTGGTAGTCGCCGACCAGGCAGCCGAAGGGCTCGCCACCGAACTGACCGTATTCCTCTTCGTACACCTTCTTGAAGATGGGGCTCTGATCCCAGCCCACTCCCTTGTAGCGCCGCATGTTGCGATGCAGTTCCTTCTTGGAGATGTTCATCACGCGGATCTTGAGCATCTCGTCCACTTCGGTGTTGTGGACCAGATGGTGCAGACCGCGCCATGCGCCTTCCAGTTGCTGGAATTCGCTGTGGTGAATGATCTGGTTCACCTGCTCGGACAGCTTGCGGTCGATTTCCGCAATGATGGCCTGCACCGTTTGATAGGCGTCATCTGACAGCGTCGCGGAGGCCGCCAGGGCCTGCTGCGCCAAGGTCTGTACCGCGGCTTCGACGGCCTCGCGTGCCTGATCGGTCTTGGGCTTGAATTCTTTTTGCAGCAGCGAAGCGAATTCGTTGCCTTCGAGTGTCTGGGCGGCTGGTGCCGCTTCCATTTGGCGTGCGTTCATGGTCGGGTCACTCCTCGCTTATTTCACGTCCGTCGATGGTTCAGCGCTGTCAGCCGGCTTGGGCATGGCGGCGAGCGATTTGAGCAATGCCGGATCCTTCAAGACCTTGCTGATTAATTCTTCGGCCCCTTGCTTGCCGTCCATGTACGACAGCAGGTTGTGCAACTGCGTGCGTGCCTCGAGCATGGAATTGAGCGCACCGACCTTGCGGGCGATGGCCGCGGGGGAAAAATCCTCCATGCTGTCGAACGTGAGTTCGATGTGCAGGCGACCATCGCCGGTCAGGGTATTGGGCACGTTGAAAGAGACGCGGGGCTTGATGGACTTCATCCGCGCATCGAAATTATCGATGTCGATTTCCAGGAATTTGCGGTCGGCAATCTCCGGCAACGCTTCGACAGGCTTGCCGGACAAGTCGGCCATCACGCCCATCACAAACGGGATCTGCACTTTCTTTTCAGAGCCGTAGATTTCCACGTCGTATTCGATCTGGACCCGGGGCGCGCGATTGCGAGCGATGAATTTCTGACCACTCTTGCCCGTTTTGCTCAGTGTCATGATGTAACTTCTCTTTTCCTAGGATTTATAAAACGTGAGCGTAGGGTCTTGTGAAGGCATCGCAATTACAACGACTTCGCAACAACACCAACTTACAAATTCATAACAAAATGGAACACCCATTTGTTTGGGCGCGCCGTCTCACCGTTCTTGGTCGGCTGGATTACTACCCTGCTACTGGAACATACCGCAGAGAGGGTCCGCGGATCCAGGCTCCAACCCATGATTGGAACTTTGGACAGGCTGCAGTATCCGCACTGCGCTCCGTCCCGCAAGTATCTCCAGCCCTTCGCGACTAAATGCTACAAAACGTTTACAGAGGGCTCTTCACCCCAGTGATATTTTCCACTTGGGCCACGCTGTCTGGAGACAGTTCGCGAAGAATGTCCAGAAAATCCAGGCCCATCAGCCGCACGGCCCTTCGGATCAGCAAGGGAGCAGGATTGGTAGGCTCGGTGCGTTCCAGAAATTCAGCAATCTCCATCAGGCGCGACACGGCATCGGACCGCGTGCGCAGCGCAAATCCCTGGTTGGCTGCGACAGCCACAAGCGTTTCAGCAGGTACGGCTCCCGCCTCTTCCACCGTGTCCGACACCGGCGCGGCAGCATCGGCATCCTTGGGAATCAGATCGCGAAGCACGCTGAACACGCCGCGAATCTGCTCCAGATCGGGTCGTTGGTCCGCGTCGAGCCGATCGCGGAAGATGGCTTGCATCGAATCGAAAGCCTCGCTGGCCACGACCCATGCGCGGAGCGTCTCGTTGCCCTGCCGCCAGGCGTCGAACACGGCACCACGCAATTGATCCAGCGACATCTTGATGGTGCCATCGGCTGCCGTGCCGCGCGCCAGGGCCTCCGCATCCCGGACATTGATCGCACCCGCAGCAGACCGCAAGAAATCCTGTTGGCGAAGATCCCGCAGTTGCCCGGTGACGTCGTTCAGCGAAGCCACCGCATTCATCCGCATGAAGTGATCGCCGTCTTCCGGCAGCGGATGGAGGTGATCCCAATGCTGGCTGAACATGGCAGACATCAGCTGCACCCCCTGGGACATGCCGCGAACGCCCTGCGTGTTGGTCAGGGCGTGGGACAGCTTCGCCACCACCCGGATGTCTTTGGTGCGAGACAGGAGCCCCGTGGAGCGCTTTTCCACGTCACGCCAGTCCGGCGGCTCCGCCGGGATCACCGTCTCGCCGAACTGCTGCTCCGGCTTGCCATTCGCGGCGTTTTCCAGGGCAAGAAACTCGGCGTCGTACGTCAGGTCCTCACCGCAAGGTGGGGCATCGCTGGTGGGCGCCAGCAGGGCGTCAAGATCGATCATTCAAATACCTGTCAGTTCGCATCGAAGATGCTCGCTCGGGCTCAATAAAAGAAGAAAGAAGAGCAGCGACATGGCTAGGGGGCCTTTTTGAAAAGCCGAGAGAACAGATGGCCATCGAAGGCACCTCCGTGCTCCACCATTTCGCTGCCCCCAGCCGCATCGGACCACCAGACGCTGCGCGCCTGTTGCGAGCGCAAGATATCGCGCCCGGCGCTCCAGGGCCGGCCATTGACGGTGCCGCCACCGGACGATGGGCTCAGCCCCAGGTCCGCCAGGATGCCCGCCATCGAGGGCGCAGCCGCTGGTGCAGGTGCAGGTGCAGGCTTGTCTGCGTGAAACGGCCATGGCAACGAAGAAAGCCGTGCATCCAGCTCTTCCGCAGGCAGGGCCAGCCTGCGGGCCTCGATGATGGCGTCTCGTGTGCCAGAGAAGAACCGCTCCAGAGTCGGGTCGGATACCAAAGCGCTGGTCCGATCGGTGGCGATGGCCACCGCCGTGATGGGATAGCACCGCCCGATGCGGTCCGCACTCGGGGCCAGCACGCCGCACACCGGCAAGGTCTTCCCGCCCAGGCTGGCAATGAAGAACCACAGCGGCGATTGAATGAAGCCAGGCTCCCATTGCCCCGGGCCCTGCGCGCGCAATTGCTCCAGCCCGCGGCTCAACCAGGCGTCCCATTCGTCACCGATGGCGCGGGGCATCCTGCGTCCCACGAAATCGCCCTGCCCCGGCAGCTTTCCAAACCAGGCGATGCGGGACTGCACTTGCGGCGACGCTTGACTCACAGGTTGCCAGGACACTCGAACTCCTCCATGGCTTTGAGACGGAAAGGATTCAGCACGCTGCCTGTGGTGATTTCGAATCGCAGGCGCCGCCCATCGATATTGAAAGCCGCGATGAAGCGCTCAGGTGCGTTGCCAGGCAGAATCTGCGCCCGGTCGAAGAACCGGTGCAATGCCCAAGGTCCTTCGGTGACCAAGCCGGTGTTTTCGGCCCCCGATCCGGTCAACTGCAGCCGGACCTGCCCCGTGCCACGGGCACCCGGCCAGTTCACCGACTTCGGAATCTGAGGCCCGTGCTGGTAGCGCAGCACTTCGCCATCGACATCCAGCACCATTTGCGTGATGGCCGCATCCATCTCCAAGGGCTTGATGTCCAGCCGGATCGAGGGGGCCTTCCCGCCGGCCCGGAAGTAGACATCCCGAATGACGGAGGCGCGCTGGAACGAAGCCAGCGCGGCAGAGCCGCCCACGGGCGAACCGTCCACACCCTGCTTGAAGCTCCAGGGGTTGGTGGAAATATCGACCATCGGCTGCAGCGTGGTGCGGAAAAATTCATCCATGGTGCCGCCCACGGAGAACAGGCGGGCGAAGTCATCCGTCGTCACATCGCGGCCTGCGCTGCGCGTGAAGGGATAGCGACCCAGGATCGCGCGCCGGCAAAAGGCGCCGATCGTGGCGTTGAGATTACCGCCCACCGCGGCGCGCACGTCGCGACCCACGAAAGCCGAAGTGGCTCCCGCCAGATCTTCGTACATGACGTTGAGAGGGGGCGGCACGCGCTTGGCTTCCGTGCGTACCCGCTCCAGCGTGGCGGACAGCGAAGGCGGAACTGTGCCACCGGCACTGACCTGCTGCCGCGCCGATGCGATCACCGCCGCCGCCTCGTTCAGCACCTGCAGGCTCGCAGTCATGGGAGAAGGGCCCGAACCGTTCGAGGTGGCCAGCCGCCGATACTCGCGGAAGCGGAAATCGACCAGATCCGCCTCCAGCGTACCGCTGGAGGTCAGCCCCGCCACATTCACCTGCTTGCCGGTCAGGCGGCTCAACTGCTCCTGCTCTTCCTTGATGCGGTTGATTTTCTCGCCCAGCCAACTGCTGGTTCCGCCCCCAGCGGAAGGGCGCTGGCCGAGGGTGGTTTCCTTCGCGACGGCGCGAATGAACTGCTCCAAGCTGGAATTGGCGGCAGAGTAAAGGCGAGCCTGCTCGCCCGCCTGATCCAGAGAGGCGATGCGCACCGGGCGCACATCGGCCAGGAAGTCCTCCCAGAGCTTCGCGTACTCCATCAGATAAAGCCGCTTGACCTCGAGCGCCAGCTGACCAGTCAGCACTTCGTTGGCCGTACTGCGCCGCCCATCGGCCTTGCCCAGCACCCAGCTTTCCTCCTGGGACAGCAACGCCGTGACCTTGGGCAGTTCCTGTGCGAACGCCCCGTAGTACCCGTCATAGGTGAACAGGCCGGAAATGCCCTGGGTCAGCGGACGGCCACTGCGGCGGGAGAACACCTGTGGCGCCTCGGGACCGCTGGCGCGAACCACCGTGAATTCGGGCGGCAACGAATTGCCCGTGAGCAGCAATTGCTTGAGCCGGCTGTAGGCCCGTTGTGCCGGCGACATCTGGGCCAGCCGCTGGCGCACTTCGGCCACCAGCTGCTGATCCATCGGCACCGGGGCCACCAGCGCGCGGTCTTCCATCAGATTGTCGAGGTGATGCGCGAGCTGGTTGACGACGCCGGATTGCACCAAACCAGGCGGAAGAGACGTTTCCCAATCGTTGACCATCCATGCACGGATGGCCTTGGCATTGAAGCGCTCAGGCTCGTACAGCATCAGGTAGACCTTCAGCGCTTCGAAGCTCGCCTCCGGGTTGCTCGTGGACGTCTGCTGCAGCGACCGGCGCAAATGCCGGGACAGGCGCGGCAGCCAGGCATCTTCGAGCAGGCGCATGTAGGTGGCATCCGCAGCCGTCTGGACCTTGGGCACCTGCAGCAAGCCCTGGCGCCAGCTCAACGGGGCGGAGTCGCCCTCGTAGCGTTGGCTCACGGCCAGGGACTCCGCATTGTTCAACAGCGGCAGCAAGCTCACCATGTCTTCGGGGTCGGCATCGCGGGCATCGTTGACCGCCTGCTTGAGCGCGGGAACCCGGTCTTTCACTTCTCCGATGTAGGCCACGTTGTTGTCGTGGCTGACGGTCCAGGCGACGGTCACACCGACCAGGGCCAGAACCAGGGCAATGAGCCCTCCTGCCTGGGCAAGGCGCAACTGCCGTTCTTTCTTGGCATTGCGGCCAGTCAAGCCCGCTTCATTGAACATCACGCCTTTGAGCAGCGTTTCAATGAAATAGCTCTTGCCACTTTTGGCGCCCACCGAAGCCCCTGCGGGGGAAGGAACCGCGAACCGGCGCGAGAGTGCCGACAGCACCCGGTCGAACGGCATGCCCTCTTGCGTTCCGCTGGTGAAATACACGCCCCGGAAAAGCGGCTTTTCCTTGAACCGGGACGATGCGAAGATGGTGGAAAGCGTTTCCTGCAACACATCGCGCAAACCGACAAACTGCTGCGGCAAGCCATAGATCAAGCCCCGGCGCGCCAGATCGGGCTCGGAGAGCAGGCGCTGCGGCAACAGGCGATTGATCTGCCCTGCCAACTCGTCGAATTCAGCGCGGAAGCGGGCTGCCGGCTCCTCTTGCACACCCCCTTCGTTGTATGGGCTGGTGAACCCCCAGACCTGGGCCCGCTCCTCACGGTTCATGTTGCCGAAGAATTCGTTGAACCCGGCCAGCAAGTCGGTCTTGGTGACCAGCACATACACGGGGAACTTGATCGCAAGCTCTTCGCATAGTTCGCCCAGGCGCATGCCAATCAGCCGCGCCAGGCGTTCACGCTCCGCGTCGGTGCTGCTCAGCAACTCCTGAACACTCAACGTGACCAGCACGCCATTGACAGGCTGCCGCCCCCGGAATCGGCGCAGCAAGGACAAGAATCCGCCCCAGGCGGCCTTGTCTTGGGTCTCATCGCTTTCCTGGGTCGTGTAACGTCCTGCGGTGTCCAGAAGCACCGCCTGATCGGTGAACCACCAGTCGCAATTGCGCGTGCCACCCACGCCTCGAATCGAAGCCTTTCCGAACTGCGCCTCCAGCGGAAAATCCAGACCGGAATTGACCAGCGCCGTGGTCTTGCCCGAGCCGGGCGAGCCGATGATCAGATACCAGGGCAACTGGTAGATGTAGCGGCGATTCAGCCGTCCGAACCAGCCTTGTTCCGTTTGTCCAAAGCGCGTCTTGCTCAAAACGCTGATCGCTTCCTTGAAGCGGGTTTCGAGTTCGGCAACTTCTTCTTCCCCTGGACCGGCTTTTTCAGCCGGCCGGTCACCCGTGCCGAAACGGGCCAGTTGGGACAGCAGGCGAGCGTTCATCTGCTTCGCTCGCCACCATTGAACCAAGAGCTTCAAGAACCAGAACGCGAAGATCGCAAAGATCAACCATCCACGGACCTGAGGGCTTTCCAGGGGTTGGTAAGGCTTGATGTAGATCAGCGGTCCGATGAACCAGATGACCAAGCTCAAGAGCACCAGTCCCAGCAGGACCAGCGTGAACCGGTTGAACAGGAAATCGAATATCTTGCGGAACATGCTTATTTTTGATTGGTGGCGCCGCCCCGGGGATTGGCACCCGGGGTGATCTGCAGCTCGCTGTCACGGGTCTGCGGGGCAACATGCAAAACGATCTCCACGCGGCGATTGAGCGCCCTGCCTTCCGGTGTGGTGTTGGGCGCCACCGGATCGCTTTCTGCGCGGCCTTCGGCATGCAACCGGCGCCCATCGGAGACGCTCTTCGTCAGCATGGTGGTGACGGCCTGCGCACGCTCCTGGGACAAATGCCAGTTGGAAGGAAACCGAGCGGTGCGAATGGGAGAGTTGTCGGTGTAACCATTGACCACCACTTTCCCGGACACCTCGTTCAACGCGGCGGCAATGCGCTCGATCACGCCGACATACCGAGGCTTCACCACCGTGGCACCGGCATCGAACAACCCATCGCCGCGCAGGATGATGATGCTTCGGTCGGCCAGGTCGTTCACCTCCACCAGGCCCTCTCGAATTTCGGGCTCCAGGAACTGGCGCAATCTGGGCTTGGGCGCAGCGGCGATGACGGCAGGGGCCTGCGGAAGGCGAATGCCGTTGATCGAAGCGAACAGATCGTCGGACCGCGATGCCAAGCGGTAGTTGAACCAGAGGAAGATCAAAAACGCGATCAGCAAGGCCAGTGCGGCAGCCACCCAAAAGGGAATCAAGGTCCACGGCGGCACCGCCGCGCGCTGAACGCCACGCCAATGCAGCGACAAGGCACCGCTGCGGTCCCCCCTCGCCCCTTCGATGACTTGAAGCAGACGGGCCTTGAGGCTCTCCAACTGGCTCTTGCCGTTTTCGACGACGTGGTACCGGCCTTCGAAACCCAGCATCAGGCAGAAATACATCAACTCGATGAGGTCGATGTGCTGGTTGGGCGTTTGCACCAGCTTGGAGAGCAACTGGAAAAACTTCTCACCGCCCCAGGTTTCGTTGTGCAACGCGACCAGCAGGCTGTACTTGGGCCAGACACCCGAGCCACCCCAAGGGGTCTGCGCCGCCGCTTCGTCGATCGCTGTGCAGATGCAATACCGGGCGCCGATGATGGTCTCCATCGGCACGCCGGTGTTGCCGGCCCGGCTTTCGAACTGCCGGATGTTTTCCAACAGAAACTGCTGAAATCCGCCAGGGTCGCCATTGGTGGCCATGGCCCGGATCTGAGGGATCAGATTCAGCAGCGTGTTGGAGGCAGCCACGAGGGGGTTGCCCCCGCTGACGACATCCGGAAGCGCCGTTTCGCGCACCGCGCCGCCAGAGGCTTGGGGTGCCGAGGCCCCAGCCCGAGGCGCGGCAGTTCCGGTGCCGGTATCGAAGGCAAATACATTGCCAGAGGTTTGAATGGACATATCGGTTCTTAACGGCGAATGGCCCACATCTCAAGCTGCAGTTCAGGAAACTCGCCGGAGACGTGCAAGGCCAAGCCGCCGGAGTTTTGAAGTTGGCGCCACAGGTCGTGCGCCGTATCCAACTCGAAATACGAGTACCCGGCGTGGTAGGGAATTTCGCGGGGAGCGACCGGCAGGGACCGCAGAGTGACGCCAGGCAAATGCAGATTGACCAAGTCCCGAATGCGCTCCACCGGGCCCAGTTTGATCTGGGTCGGAAAGTGCGCCCGCAGAAACTCCACCGTCGCCTGCGAATGCACCGCCAACACGAAGTCGCAGCTGGTCAAGAGCTCGGTGCTGGGGATCAGTGCAACATGCACGCCATACTGGCGTTCCTGCAGTTCGATCTGGATGGCGTTTTGCTCCAGCACCGAAGACAGGCCACGCCGCAGCTCCAGCATCAATGGCAGGAAAGAGCTTCGCAAATCGTCATGGTCATAGGCAGGCATGGGCGCAGGACGCCGCTGGTCGCGCGTGAAAGTGGCCAGTTCGCCCGCCATTTTGAGAAGGTCATCGAACAGCCGCTCCGGATGGATGGCGCGGATCCGAACCCAGTGTTCCACCGCCGGCTCCCAGCGGTTCAGGAACTGCAGCATCAGGAAGTCGCCGACCTCCCCCACGCCGCCGCGACCCGGCTGAGTCAAGCGCTCTTCCAACGCAGCGCCACGCTGGCGCAGCAGGCCAAACAGCTCACGGCAGAACACTGAGAGGTTGGACATGTCGGCATTGGTGACGACCGTGGGTATGAAGGTGGGGTCCAACAGCAGCGAGCCATCTGCGCGGCGCTCCACCACCTGCACCAACGGCAGACTGACCCAGCCATCGGCAATGTCCTGCGATGCACGCAGTGCGAGCTTGATCTGTCCGACCTGCACCTCGGCCGCCTGCGCGCCGACGTCGTTGGAATCCGCCACTTCGATCACTTCTGCGGCATAGCGCACGAGCGCGCTCGGCTCTGACCCCAGGGACACCTCAGCAGCCATGCGCCGGCGCATCGGCAAAGCCAGGTGAATGACCGTGTCTTTGACGTCTTTGCCGATGCTCAACGCGGGCGGGGGCTCGTCATGATGGGGAAAGCTGAAAGGCGTGCCGTCCGGCAACACCCCTTCGGCAGAGATCAAGCCGATCTTGCCCAGCGCGAGAAGCTCCGTATCCAGGACGAGGCTCGAAAATCCCCAGAAGAAGAACTGCGTGGGCAGCGTGCGTGCCTGCACCAGAAAATCGGTGAATCGATCTTGCTGCTGAAAATGCTGAGGGCGCAAGAACATGCCCTCCGCCCATACGACCTTGCGCTGCCAGACCATGATAGTTACTGCGTTTTTTCTTGGATTTGAACTTTGACAGCGTCCTGGGAGACGGTGACCAGATAGCGCACGGGCTTCAGGCGTTCGGTCTCACCCAGTCCCCACCAGCGCCGGCGCATCTCCACCGAATTGGGTGCCGGCGCAGTGGCGCGCCAGGTGCTTTTCTCCAGATCACGGTAGCCCGCGAAAAAAGCAAAGGCACGGACCTCGGCACTTCCCTTGCGCTCGAAGACCCGCCGCTCTCCAGGTACCACCAGAAACTCTTCGCGACGCACGAAGTCGCTTGCCAGCTGCGCTTCATCCTTTTCTTGCAGGTCCAGAAAACTGGCCTTGTCGAACGCCGCTGTGGCACGCAATTCGTACATCCGAAGCAAGATAGGCTTGGGAGCGCCATGCACATCGGGATTGAGCTTGGCATCGGCGACCACTTCGAAAATGGCCGGCGGAACGGCAGTAGGGGCTTCCTGGGGGCGATTCATCGAACTGATGACACCGCATCCGGCAAGGCCCAGTACACCGACACCCACGGCCCCTCCGAGCAAAGCACGGCGCAATCCATAAACCCGATCAAGCATCGTCGATTCCTTTGTTGGTAGAACTGTTTTCACAGCCCGTCTTCACTGGGTGACACCCAAATGGCGAATGCGCTGAAGTTGTCCTGATGCGGCTTCCCCTGCGCACGCAGCGTGGCCTCCATGTGCTCCAGCCAATCTTCCGGGTTCTGGCTGAGCCGCAATGCCTCTTCCATATCGTCTTCATGAATGCCTTCCCAAAGCCCATCCGAGCACAGCAGGAAGGCATCTCCTGCAACCAGATCGACGGCCTTGGAAAGCACCGTGGGAGGAATCTGCGACTCGGCCCCGATGGCGCCCGCAAGAACGCTCCGGTTCGGAAGATCCCGAGGGTCCTCGTTGCGATAGACCCCCGCGTGCAGCAGCTGTTGCACCACGCTGTGGTCTTCCGTCATGCGATGCACTCGCTGGTCCCTGAACCAATACAGGCGTGAATCGCCCCAATGCGCCCAGAGCGCACGGCCTTTGGCCAAGTCCAGGCACAGCAGGACCACCGTGGCACTCATGTGTCGGCGGGAAACCGACAACGGTTGCTCCACCGCGACCGTATGCTCGGCCAGCGAAATCAACGAGGCCAGGCCTGCGGGCGCGAACAGCGGGTTGTGGCGAAAGCCATCCAGAACCGCGTTGACCGTCAGCCGCGCAGCCAATCCGCCGTGGCCGTGGCCGCCAGCCCCATCGGCCAATGCGCAGCAAAACCCGCGGCCTCCCACATCCACCATTCCCAGGAAATCGTCATTGGTCGCGCGCGAGCCCCTGTCCGAGAGCGACGCTGCGGTGAGACGGAACCGATACTGATCGCCAACAACATGTGCAATCACAACTTGGCCTTTGCAGCGGCTTCCGCGTTCTCATAGGCTTCCAGGAAAGCCTGGCCAGAAAAGGCGGTGAGATCGTCCTCCGCATCCCGGCGGATGGCATCGAAGTTTTTCTTGTATTCGTCCCACAAAGCCGCCTTGCGGCCGATGGAGGAAACCTTTCCAAGCATCCCGCCGATGGAAGCAGCCTGCTTTTCCAGCTCGACCGGATCAAAGCGCGCCAGCGCCTCGGCATAGGCCGCCCGAATACCGGCCATCAATGCCAACTGGTGCACACACAGGTCCTGGTAGGCGTCCTTCATGGCCGGAACTGGCTGCATGAACCCCGGAAAATTCTGCCCGATCATCTGCATGATGACGCCATCCGGTGTTGGCAAGAACTTCAGCGGGTTGTTGGCACCGGAGGCGATCACCGTGACGCCCGCGCGAAACTCCCGCTTGATCTCGGAGCGGGCTGCCAGCAAGTCAATGGTTCCCTGCACCGCGACACGGAACGCCTCGCCAAAAGATCGCATGAACTCCGGCGTGAGCGTGGGCTCCAGTTTCTTCGGCAACACCCCGGCGCCGTCCAGAAAAGCGGTGACCAACGCGCTCAACTCCGCGGGAGGCATGGCCGCCAGTCCTGGCAAGGTAGCCGGTGCAGGAAAGTCGGAAGAAGGCGAGAGTGCAGGTGCAGGTGCAGGTGCAGGTGCAGGTGCAGGTGCAGGTGCAGGTGCAGGCAAATTGGATGGCGGAAGCGGCTCCACAAGTGCCGCAAAGGACATGATTTCGTCCCGGTGTTGCCCTGGCCGATCTTCCAAGAAGGCCGGCGGGACTGCACCTTTTTCCAAGACTGGCGACACCGGCTCGATGGGAGTCAGCCAATCGGAATCCGCTGCAGGCAGTCCACCTCCGAAGCTGTCCAGGTTCAGCCCTTCCACCTTGCGAAGGCCTGGCAAAGGCGCTACCACAGGCTCGTTCGGTACCGGTATCGCCAGATCGACAGGCGCGACCTTGGCCTTCGTGGAGGACACCGCCGCATCGACGCTGATGGCCTCGATTCCCAACGCCCCCACAGGAAGACGCTCGTCCATACCGCTTCCAGCAATCGCGCTCTTCGGCATGCTGAAAGCCTGCGATAGATCACATCCAGGCACTGCGAGTGAATTGTCTTGAAGGGCTGGCGTTTCGCGGTCCTGCTGGAACAGACGCAACGGGTCCAACTCGTTGCGGGGTTCAAGCGCCTTGGGCAGGCCTGTATGGGCAGGATTGTCCATCTGATGCTCGAAGCGTCCGGAGACCGGCAACGCTTTCAGCAACTCGTCATGGCGAAGATTGGCGACGTCCGTCAGACTCTTCGTCTGCAAGCCTCCGGCCCAAGGGTCGCCCTTTTGCGCCTGCTTCTTCGGGTCCTGTGCAAACAGATCGAAATCGTCCGGGATGACCAGTGCACGATGCGCAACTGCTGGCGCGCTCCGAGGCAATGGGGTGTCGTCCCATCCGGAAGGCAGCGGCGCAGTGGCAACCCCGGCGGTCGGAGATAGGTCTGCCGGCACCAGAGGCACTTGCAAACCGGCATCCCGGGAGGCATTGGAGACCAGAGGCTCGGCTTCCACACCTGAAGGCAGCTCGGCAGTGGCCGCCTCTTCTTGCGGCATCGCCATAAACGCAGGCACGGCCGGCCGTTCTGCGTCGGCGGATGCATCGATGGGATTTGAAGCCAGGCCCAGGATGGCAAAAGGATTGCTGTCGCCCGCATCAGCCGGGGCTTGCAACTCCTCCAGGAGGCCGCTTGCAGGCGCCTGCGGAGCGGCAGCGGGGACCTGCAGGGGTACCACCGGCGCAACGTCTGCTTTGACGGCTGGCGCGAGAGCTGGCGCCGCTGGTGCAGGCAAGGCCTGCCCTGGCAGCAACGCGTACAAGCGATAAGGGCCGATGACCACTTCATCACCGATCGCCAGCGGCACCTCTTCGCCAGAGCGTACCTCTTGTCCAGCCACAGTGATGGAGCGGCGCTCGCACAGGTTGGCGATGAAAGCCGCCTCGGACTCCATGCGGACCATCGCATGCACGCGGGCCACACTGGCATCGGAGTCGGGCAGCACCAACTTGTTCTGCCCTCCTCGGCCGATGGTGCCTCCGGCAACGCCGAAAACTGCAGACCAAGTCCGATCCACTGCAAGATCGGCCTGTTGAACGACTCTGAGTTCGACTTTATCCATGGACGGTGCCTGACTGATCCGCTTTGCTTAAGGGGCTTTTCGATTGCTGCGCTGCTTTGCACGGGCTGCCGCAGCGCGCGCCGCATTGAACTCCCGGCCCCAAACGGGGTGCCCCTTTTCCGCCTCGGTCAGCTGAAAGGTGGGATCTTGTTCGAGCGCCAGATCGAAATGCTGACGGCATTGCCTGAGCCTGCCCATCGCACAGTGGCTGAAAGCGATGAACTTGAGCACTTTCACCTGGGAGGCCAGTGGCAGTTCAGGAGCGCCAATCAAAGGGGTCAACGCAGCAATCGCATCGTCGTAACGACCATCTGCGTACACATCCAAAGCACGCGCCAGCGCTTGTTCCTTGGCTGCCACCGGATCTTGCTTGGCAGGTTCAGGCACGGCAGGCTGCTGCGTTGCGGCATCCGCTCCCGGCGTCGCCGCACCCTGAGGGGGCGTCTGGCAGGCAGTCAGCAACAGGCCGAGCATGCACTGGCCAACAATCAAAGGAAATCTGTATTTCATGCTACCTCGCATCAAAATCATGTTCGATGGTGAACGTTTCACCATCGATGACCGTGATCACTTTCTTAACGGTTTCAAAGCCTGGATTAGACAACTCCAGCGAATGGGAGCCAGCCGGCAACTTCAACTGTGTCAATGGAGGACTCACCCCCATCGCCTTGCCATCGACTTGCACTTGGCCCCAGGGCGACAGCCGAATGCGGACATTGAATGCGGCGTCTTTCTCTGCGGTCTTGAACAGCGAGCTGACCGGCACGGAATTCGATGTCTGAGCGGCAGTCACCCGGGATGCGGGAATCGCGGCTGCGGCGACCGCATCCGCGGCACGGGCAGTGCCGGGTGTTGTCCCAGGGTCTGCAGAGGCATCCAGCACCGGTTTATCGCAGCGGGTGGCCCATCGTGCCTGCGAACGGAAATAAGCGCTGCGCCAGGGCGTGTTGTTGAGTTCATAACCATCGATCTTGAAGGAAGGGCGTACTGCGAACGCCGCGTCGAATTCCGATTCGCAGCGCTTGCCCTCTCCGTTCGTGCAATAGATGAATGCCAAATACTTATGCGCTGACGCGCGCTCCTGTCCATCCGGAAGGCCGGCAAACAAGGCCGATTGAAACGCCCGCTCGGCGGTCTGAAAGTCTTTGGCGTCAAACAGCGCAATGCCTTGACCCAGATATTGCCGACCGGTGTTGATCGGGGACGTTTCAGCCCTGCTTGGTGCAGCCTTTTCGTCGCAATCTGCAGCGGCGTGGAGCAACGGCGCGTGAATCATCGCCACCAGATAAGCAACGCGTCCAAGCGCAATGAATGGCCTGAAATGCATCATTCGAACTTGTGCGTTAAAACGACCGACTCGCCCTTTTTCACCAACACCATCTGTGTCACGGTGGGTGCCACCGGGTTGGAGATATCGATGCGGTGAAGTCCCTCGGACAGGGTCAACTGGGTCAATGGTGGAGTCGTTCCTGCGGGAACCCTGTCGACGGACACGTTCCCCCATGGCATGACGCGCAAAATAATCTTGCCTTTGTTCTCGGCATCTGCCGTGCGGGTAGCCTGCGCAGGCACACGCGCCGCCTCTTCAGGCGTGGGCAGAGCACTCGGCGCTGCCGGGGCCGAAGCCGCCGGCGTCGGCACGGATGCGGGAGGCACCTTCGCGGGCGCAACATCCGCCACCACCATGGGTGCCGATGCGGCGACCACGGGCGCCGAAGCCGGGGCCTGCTGCGCCACGGGAGCGGAGGCCGGCGCCACGGCCGACGTCAGCGCAGCGATTCGTTCTTCGGCTTCAGCACGGTGCGCACCATTGGGAAAAAGACTCAAATAAGTCCGCAACGAATCGGGCGTATTGATGCGGGCGGCCAGCATCCACTGGTCCGATTCCTGGGCATCCTGGGCCACGGCCGCCGTCTTTGCGGCGTCGTCACCGCTGGTGATCCACCATGCGCCGCCTGCCACAACAACCAACGCAGCGAAGCCCAATGCAGGAATCAGCCACACGGGGCGCTTGGTGGGCGGTGTGTGCCCGGAACCTTGCTGGCTGGTTGCAAGCTTGGTTTTCCGGGAATGCGCTTTCGCAGATGACTCTGCAGAGGGCGATGGCGGCGCATGCACCGGCGCACTGGCAGCCTTGGAGGGCCGAACTTCGGTGGATGGGCGGTGCTGGTGCGTGGTATCCAAGCCGGATACAACGGGGGCATGTGCCTCGCTGGGCACGGCGCCATGCCGCGCATCGGGGTGCGGAGCGACCGGCGCAACGGCCTCTGCAGGAGGCTGCGGTGCAGTAAATGCCGCCGGAGCCGCGACCGCCGATGGGACGTGCACGGGCGCATCCATCGAAGGATCACTTTCCTCGGCCGCGCTGAGACCCATCAAACCGGAGCTGGGCCACGACAAGGTGACCGCCTTCAAACCCAGGAGGTGCCGCAGATCGCCGATGGACTGCGGGCGGTCCTGGGGTTTGATCGCCAAAGCGTGGTGCACGCCACTGAGGAATCTGGCACTGAAACCTGGACAGTTTTCAGGCACGAGGGTGGACACCGGATCGTTGATCATCCGAGCCACCGACGTCGCGGGCGGGCGACCGGTGATCGAGAGATAAAGCAACGCTCCCAACTGGTAGATGTCCGTCCAGGCGCCTTGCGGCATGGCGCCGTCATCAACGTACTGTTCGATGGGCGCAAAGCCCGGCTTCAAGACCATGGTCAGGGCCTGGGTCATGTCCCCGATGATTCGACGCGCTGCACCGAAATCCAGCAGCACCGGCATGCCGGAAGATTGCAGGAAGATGTTGTCCGGCGCGATGTCCCGGTGATAGCAGTCCGCAGCGTGCAACATCTCCAGCACATCGAGGATGGGGGCGATAATGGTCGACAGCCATTGTTCGTCCATGGCCTTCGGCTGCTGGTTCAAAAACGTCCGGAAAGTCTGGCCTTCGTAATACTGCATGACCATATATGCAGTACCGTTCGCCTCAAAGAAGCGATAGACATGCACCAGCGCAGGATGCGAGAACTTCGCCAACAGACGCGCTTCGTTGATGAAACTGCGCAGCCCCGCATCGAAAGCACCGCGGTGCTGGGAGCGGACGTGGATCTGATTGGACTCCTTGCGGCCCGCCAACGTCGATGGCATGTACTCCTTGATCGCCACGATGCGATCAAGACTCAAGTCTCTGGCCCGGTAGACGATGCCAAAGCCGCCCTCTCCAATGACATCGCTCAGTCGGTATTCACCAACCTGGACACCGGGAGCCAGGCAGTTCGCCGAACCACTTATTTCCTTGTGCATGTTTTCACGCTTTTGCGCATCTATGTCGTGGAAGTTGAAGAACGAATCAAGTCAACTCTGAGTGCCCTGCGCACCGAGCCCCAAGGCAGAGATGAAAAGCAGGGGCACTTGCCGCCAAACAGGCCAAGCGGGATTGTGGACGGGGTTCCTGCACGCACGACCCGGGCCTAGCCCTGGCGTGCTGCCGCAGCATCATAGAACAGCGATAGGCCCGGGACGCTGTAGACCCCTCAGATCGCAGCATCCAAAACAAGACCCCTTGCCATCACGCCCATTTTTTGGAAGTGGCGAGTCTACCTTCACATGCGGTAAACCCGTTACCTATTGAAGCCAATTCAAACCACAAAACAAATTGTTTCTTCTGTTTCTTTGGGGCGCCAATTAGTCCGAACTTGTATCACCGAAATGACACGCGGCACTCTTATGATCGCCGGCAGATAAACAGATCACGGATCGGCATCGCAATCGCGGTCCAGAGGGAGATCGCCCGCACAGGCATTTATCTTCTCCTCTTGTTGCCTTTCTACACAGTGACTGTTTCTTCAGGTCAGCGCGTCCCGTCTGTTGAAGGGCCCGCAGACTTTTCATTGACTTTGCGTACCAAACATCGCAACTACAGGAGAAGCAATAATGTCAGTCGATATGTTCATGAAGGTCGAAGGCGCCAGCGGTGAGTCGCAAGACTCCAACCACAAGGGCTGGACTGACATCAACTCGTTCACCTGGGGTGCCACCCAGCCGAACTCCATGGCCAGCGGCGGTGGTGCCGGCGCCGGCAAGGTCACCTTCCATGACCTGAACATCGTGGCCTCCATCGACAAGTGCTATCCGGCCGTGCTCAAGCACTGCTCCACCGGCAAGCACTTGGGCCAAGTGGAAATCTCGCTTTGCAAGGCCGGCGGCACGCAAATCGAATTCGGCAAGATCACCCTGACCGACGTGATGGTGACCAGCGTGACCGTCAGCGGCACCGACGGCAGCGACTCTGTCCTGGTGAACTATGCCTTTCAGGCAGCCAAGGTCAAGACCCAGTACTGGGAACAAACCAACCAAGGCGGCAAGGGTGCGGAAAGCCAAATGGGCTTCAACATCAAGGAAAACAAGGAAGCCTAATACGCTTCTTGACCAACAAAAAAAGCCACATTCGTGTGGCTTTTTTTATGGCTTGCTTTTTTCTTCGACGATCCATTATTCGGAGTCGAACCCAACTTATCGTAGGCTATATCCATACACGCCTGACCGTTATAAATTGCGCCCCGAACGAAAGTCAAAGACGCAAATCAGAACCAACCGCCAGCGGTTTAGATGCCCCTGGCAATGGGACATTCGCTCCATAGCCATCGAGGGCCAGTTCACTCCCACTCGATCATCAATAGGTCTCGCTAACCCGCATGGTTAAAGGGATCTGGCGGTTTTAATGAACTCTATACCGTCGCTTTTACCGTCACCTTCACCTTCTCGGTGAAACGCTGCGCAACGGCGCACCACTGTACTACTGAGCCTTCTCCAGCCTACGGCTTTCGGAAAATTCTTTACCTCAGCCCCTCGAGGGATCTCTCCCGCGGATTCAATGACACACGGATTGCCAGCACGCCGGCAGCAAAGATTGATGCAGCGCACCACGCGCGCCGTGAAGCGCCTGCGATTTGACCCTCAGCATCGTCAATTCTTCTTGGCGCATACCCATGCCATCAAGCGCAGCCAGTGCGGACGCCAGGTCATCGTGAACACCACCATCAAGGCCGAGGCTGCAAGGGCCATCACCCACACCAGCAAGGCCATCAAAGCGTGATCCACCCACAAGCACAGCGCCAGCGCTGCCAGCGCTGCCAGCGTGCCGAGCGCGCCCAGCGCGCGCAGCCGCCAAACCGCTGCGCGAGACGATGCATCGCGGCGCACCTGCGCCCAGTGCATGTCCATGGCCAGTGCCAACTAAGCCATGCCTTCCCCATTCAACGCCAGCGCAGCCGCCAGCAATGCAGCTTCACGTATGAACCGCCTCCGCGCGCTGGGCCTGCGCAGTGGCTTCGCTGCGCGCCTTGAGCTTGCGCGCCGCCAGCATGGCCGCCGCCGCGCTCGCCAGCAGGAACGGGTCCACGCCGGCCACCGGCCAGTAACGTTCGCCCAGCGTCTTGACGAGGTTGTCGCCCGTGGGCACCGAGTTGAGCAGCACGGCGGTCACGGCCATCGTCGCCACGGCCCAGCATTGATCGCGCCACGCGAGGCTTATGCGGCCCTGCGCCATCGGCGCGCTGCGCACAAAGGCATGCAGCATCGCCATCACCCAGGCGCCCCAGAACAGGTACCGCTCCAGGTCGCCTGTGTTCTGCAAGCCCTGTAGCCACCCGGCCAACTGCGTCTCGGGCAACAGCCGGTTGGCAATCAGGATGGCGAGCGTGGCGATCAGCGCGTTGACGACCGACTGCGAGTCTTTGCCCTCGAGTTTGACCAGCATCACGTATCGCGTCTGTCGCTCGACCAACGTGGCGATCTGGCTGTTGCCGCTGCCGGACACCTTGTCACCCTCCCAATGGCCAGGCACCGCCCGATCTTCGACAGATGCGGGGCGCTCGCAGATCGATACGGCATCCGCGATCTGCCCATCCGTCTTCGACAAGATGGTCTGGATAGAAGTATGAGGTCAAACAAATAGATGGCCAATCTGGTGAAGCATCCAGCCTTCCTTCCAGCGCTCCCACATCAATGTCTTCTGGGCGTCCGTGAAGTAGGTTCGTGTCCGATACTTCATATGCAACACTCCTTCTGCCTCTGCAGCGGTTAGTGTGTTGCATCGACCAGTTGAATCCGCCACTGGTTGCGGCCTGCCACCCAGCCCAAAGATTGGCCGCTTTAAGCCACCAAGCGGTCGCATGCCAAAGCACTACATACGGCCGTCAGTCCTTAGCAAGTCACATTTATCGCGTCATGCCGTACGGCGTTAGGTGGCTCTGATTTTCGTCCACGTCCAACGAACGTCCGACGAACGGAAACGCGCGCTGCCGGCATTCGATGCGTTCGCAGACCTTGCAACCCATGCCAATCGGGGTAGCCGCCGTCGGGTCTCGCAGATCCAGTCCGCGAGCGTAGACCAGCCGGGAAGCATGGCGAACGTCACACCCCAGACCGATGGAAAAGATGCGCTGTGGCGAGCCGTACGCGCCTTCATTGCTCGTCACGGTTCGTGCAATCCAAAGGTAGCAGCGGCCATCGGGCATGGAGGCCAACTGGGGCAGCATGCGGCCCGGCTGCGCAAAGGCTTCATAGACATTCCAAAGCGGGCAGGTGCCGCCTGTGCGGCTGAAGTGGAAGTGCGTTGCAGACTGCCGTTTGGAGATGTTGCCGGCTCGGTCGACCCGAACAAAAAAGAACGGGACGCCCGGGGCGCCCGGACGCTGCAAGGTGCTGAGCCGGTGGCAGACCGTCTCGAAGCCGACGGCGAACTGTTTTCCCAGCAGATCGATGTCGTAGCGAAGCCGCTCGGCTTCGCCGAGAAACTGTCCGTACGGCAGCAGCATCGCGCCAGCGAAGTAGTTGGCCAGACCAACGCGTGCCAACTTTTTGGAAGGCGCATCGTGCAGCAACGCGTGGCCAGAGACGAGAGAGTCGATCGCGCCTGCCTGCTCAATGAGTGCCAGTTGCGTCACGAGCTGAAAAACCTGTTGGGCCGGGTCAAGTGCCGCCGACACGCGCAACGTACGGTGCGCGGGGTCGTACTGCCGCTTGCCACCAAATTCGTCGGACAGCTGAATCACGCGCACCTTATGACGCTGAAGCAGGCGCTGCACCAGCCAGTCGGCCAAGAGTGCGCCGCGCACACCCGCTTCAGCGGCCAATGCCTCGGCGTTCCGGTCGATTTCTTCAAAGTGGTTCTGATGCGCAAAAAAGAAGTCGCGCACCGCCTCGAAGGGCATAGCCCGTGCTGAAGTGATGTCCGAACGGTCGTCGCCCATGCGCACCGCGATCGTCTCGAGATGCTCCTGCACCTCGAGGCTGCGCCGATGCAGGGCAATCAACGCGCGTCCCAACGCGGGCATCTGCGACGCCACCTCCTTGAGTTCTGGAAGCGATACCGGTTCAGTCGCATCGGCCAGCGCTTCACGCATGCCGGCGATCAGACGCGCTTCCTCGTCCTCCGAGAACTCTTGGATGTTGATGCCAAGCGCTCTGTCGATCTTCAACAGGACGGCCACGGTGAGTGGCCGCTGGTTCTGCTCCAACTGGTTCAGGTAGCTGGGGGAAAGCCCAAGCGCATTGGCCATAGCGGTTTGGGACATCCCGCGCTCGGCGCGCAGCTTGCGCAGTCGTACCCCCATGAACGTTTTCTTCATTGTGTTGACAGGCCGAGCTCGCTCAACTTCGCAAAATTCGCAATTTTGCTGAATTTCGTTCGCAAGTCTTTGCCCTTTCAGTCCTTCTGTGAAGCGCATTTTCTGCGTAAATTGCGAAACATGACAACACCCGCCGGAACCACTGAACTGCGCGAACTGGTGCTGCCGTTGCAAGCCAATCACCACAACACGCTCTTCGCCGGGCAAGGGCTGCAATTGATGGCCAAGGCGGCCTTTCTGGCAGCACGCGGGCTGGCGCAGAAGGAGGTCGTGATGGCCAGCGTGACCCATGTGGACTTTCTTTCGCCGGTGCCGGTGGGTTACCAGCTCATCCTGCGCGGCTGGATCAGCCGCATCGGCCGCAGTTCGATGACTGTTTGCGTGACCGGCATCGCCGACAAGCCGGGCATCCCGGCGGAAGAAGTCCTCAAGGGCGTGTTCGAGATGGTGGCAGTCGATGCCTCCGGTCGCCCGGCCCCTATTGATCGCTCTTATCTGGACAAGGAAACAGCATGACCACCACGACCGAAACCACCGCACCTGCCTTCAAACCCAAGAAGTCCGTCGCTCTCTCCGGCGTCACCGCCGGCAATACCGCGCTGTGCACCGTGGGCCGCTCTGGCAACGACCTGCACTACCGTGGGTACGACATTCTGGACGTCGCCGCGGTCTGCGAGTTCGAGGAAATCGCCCACTTGCTGGTGCATGGCAAACTGCCGACGCGCGCCGAACTCGCCGCCTACAAGGCCAAGCTGAAGGCGATGCGCGGCGTGCCGGCCAGCGTGAAGCGGGCGTTGGAGCAGATCCCCGCCAACGCCCACCCTATGGACGTGATGCGCACCGGCGTCTCTGCTCTGGGCTGCACCTTGCCCGAGAAGGACGACCACGGCACGCCCGGCGCGCGCGACATTGCCGACCGGTTGATGGCATCACTGGGCTCAATGCTTCTGTATTGGTATCACTGGTCTTCGCAGGGCAAGCGCATCGAACTGGAAACCGACGACGACTCCATCGGCGCGCATTTCCTGCACCTGCTGCACGGCAAGAAGCCCAGTGCCGAGTGGGAGCGCGCCATGCACACCTCGCTGAACCTCTATGCCGAACACGAATTCAACGCATCGACCTTCGCCGCGCGTGTGATCGCAGGCACCGGCAGCGACATGCACTCGGCGATCGCCGGTGCCATCGGTGCACTGCGCGGCCCCAAGCATGGCGGTGCGAACGAGGTGGCCTTCGAGATCCAGAAGCGCTATGACAACCCGGCCGAGGCCGAGGTCGACATCCGCCGCCGCGTCGAGGCGAAGGAGGTCGTGATTGGCTTCGGCCACCCGGTCTACACGGTGAGCGATCCGCGCAACGTGGTCATCAAGGGTGTGGCCAAGCGCCTGTCCGACGGGGCGGGCACCACCAAGATGTATGACATCGCCGAGCGGCTGGAATCGGTCATGTGGGAAGTCAAGAAGATGTTCCCGAACCTGGACTGGTTCAGCGCGGTGAGCTATCACATGATGGGCGTGCCGACGGCCATGTTCACACCGCTGTTCGTGATCGCGCGCACCAGCGGTTGGGCCGCGCATGTGATCGAACAGCGCGCGGACAACAAGATCATTCGCCCCAGTGCCAACTACACCGGCCCAGAGGATTTGAAGTTTCTGCCGATCGAAGAACGCCACTGAGCAATTCAATGCACATGCTCATGCCCCACGAAGAATTTCGCAAACCGCTGTCCGGCACCGCACTGGACTACATCGACGCCCGCGCCGCCGTCGACGCGCTGCAGGCCGGTGCTTGGGCGCGGCTGCCGTATACAGCACGCGTGCATGCCGAGAACCTGGTCCGGCGCTGCGACGCCGCCATCCTGAACGACTGCCTGATGCAGCTCATCGAGCGCCGGCGTGATCGCGACTTTCCCTGGTTTCCCGTGCGCGTGGTGTGCCACGACATCCTGGGCCAGACGGCGCTGGTGGACCTGGCTGGCCTGCGCGACGCCATCGCGGCCGGAGGCGGCGACCCGGCGCAGGTGAACCCGGTGGTGCCGGTGCAACTCATCGTCGACCATTCTCTGGCCGTGGAGTGCGGCGGGTTCGATCCGCAGGCCTTCGAGAAGAATCGGGCCATCGAAGACCGGCGCAACGAGGACCGCTTTCACTTCATCGAGTGGACGAAGCGCGCCTTCGCCAACATGGAGGTGATTCCGGCGGGGAACGGGATCATGCATCAGATCAACCTGGAAAAGATGTCGCCGGTGGTTTACGTGCAGGACGGCCTGGCCTTCCCCGACACCTGCGTGGGCACAGACAGCCACACGCCCCACGTCGATGCACTGGGGGTGATCGCGGTGGGTGTAGGCGGCTTAGAGGCCGAGAACGTGATGCTGGGCCGCGCCTCGTGGATGCGGCTGCCCGACATCGTCGGCGTGGAGCTCACCGGCCGGCGCCAGCCGGGCATCACCGCCACCGACATCGTGCTGTCGCTCACCGAGTTCCTGCGCAAGGAAAAAGTGGTCGGTGCGTACCTGGAGTTCTTCGGCGAAGGCACGCAGGGCCTGACGATCGGCGACCGCGCCACCATCTCCAACATGTGCCCAGAGTACGGCGCCACCGCCGCGCTCTTCTACATCGACGAGCAGACGCTCACCTACTTGCGGCTCACGGGTCGTGAAGACACGCAGGTCGCGTTGGTCGAGACCTACGCGAAAACGGCCGGCTTCTGGGGCGATGCGCTGAAGACGGCGGTCTACGAGCGCGTGCTGAGCTTCGACCTGTCGAGCGTCGTACGCAGCATGGCCGGCCCTTCCAATCCGCACCGCCGGCTGCCGACATCGCAACTGGCGGAGCGCAACATCGCGGTGGGCCTGGCCGATGCCCGGCAGCAGGAGGCCGCAGGCCTGATGCCCGATGGCGCGGTGATCATCGCGGCCATCACCTCTTGCACCAACACCTCGAACCCCCGCAACGTGATTGCCGCCGCGCTGCTCGCGCGCAACGCGAACCGATTGGGACTCAAGCGCAAACCGTGGGTCAAGTCGTCGCTGGCACCGGGGTCCAAGGCGGTGGAGCTGTACCTGCACGACGCCGGCCTGCTGCACGACCTGGAGCAGCTCGGCTTTGGCATCGTGGGCTTCGCGTGCACCACCTGCAACGGCATGTCCGGCGCGCTGGATTCGAAGATCCAGAACGAGATCATCGAGCGCGACCTGTACGCCACGGCGGTGCTTTCTGGCAACCGCAACTTCGACGGCCGAATCCACCCCTTTGCGAAGCAGGCCTTCCTCGCCTCGCCGCCGCTGGTGGTGGCCTACGCCATCGCGGGCACCATGCGCTTCGACATCGAGCGCGACGTGCTGGACGTCGTTGACGGCAAGGAGATCCGCCTGCACGACCTGTGGCCAAGCGACTCGGAAATCGACGCCATCGTCGCGGCGTCGGTGCGGCCCGAGATGTTCCGGAAGGTCTACGAACCCATGTTCGCGATTCATGCCGACAGCGGAGAAAAAGTGAGTCCGCAGTACGACTGGCGGCCGCAGTCGACCTACATTCGCCGCCCGCCTTACTGGGACAGCGAGGGCGTGGGGGCACTGGCGGCCGTGCCGCGCACACTGCGCGCCATGCGGCCGCTGGCCATCCTGCCCGACAACATCACGACGGACCATCTCTCGCCTTCCAACGCCATCCTCATGGACAGCGCCGCCGGCGAGTACCTGCACATGATGGGCCTGCCGGAAGAGGACTTCAACTCCTATGCCACGCATCGAGGCGACCACCTGACGGCGATGCGCGCCACCTTAGCTAACCCGCAACTCGTCAACGAAATGGCGGTGGTCGACGGAGTGCAGCAGAAGGGTTCCTTCACGCGCATCGAACCCGAGGGGCAAATCGTGCGAATGTGGGAAGCCATCGAAACCTATCTGAACCGCAGGCAGCCGTTGATCATCGTGGCCGGTGCCGACTACGGCCAGGGTTCGTCTCGCGACTGGGCTGCCAAAGGGGTGCGACTGGCGGGTGTGGAAACCGTGGTGGCCGAAGGCTTCGAGCGCATCCACCGAACCAACCTCCTGGGCATGGGCGTGCTGCCGCTTGAGTTCAAGCCCGCTACCACGCGCCTCACGCTGGGCCTGGACGGCACCGAGACCTTCGACGTCGTCGGCAAGCCCGCGCCGGGCGCCGACCTGACATTGGTCGTTCACCGCCGCAGCGGCGAGACCTTGCAAGTTCCGGTGGCCTGCCGCCTGGACACGGCGGAAGAAGTGTCGATCTACGAAGCCGGCGGCGTGCTGCAGCGTTTTGCGCAAGACTTCCTGGCCGCGAACAAGTCGGTCGCTTGAAGACAACCACCCTCCTCATCGCCATGGCATCTGCACCCCAAATTAAGATACCCGCCGTCTACATGCGTGGCGGCACCAGCAAGGGCGTGTTCTTTCGCCTGCAGGACCTGCCCGCAGCGGCGCGCCAGCCCGGTCCCGCGCGCGACGCGCTGCTGCTGCGCGTCATCGGCAGCCCCGATCCCTACGCCAAGCAGATTGATGGCATGGGCGCGGCCACCTCGTCCACCTCCAAGGCGGTCATCCTGTCGCGCTCCACGCGGCCGGACCACGATGTCGACTACCTCTTCGGCCAGGTTTCCATCGACAGTGCGTTCGTCGACTGGTCGGGCAACTGCGGCAACCTGTCGGCGGGGGTCGGGCCGTTCGCGATTGCGCAGGGCCTCGTCGAACCGGCGCGCATCCCGGAAAACGGCTCGTGCCTCGTTCGCATCTGGCAGGCCAACATCGGCAAGACCATCATCGCGCACGTGCCCATCACCGCTGGCCAGGTGCAGGAAACCGGCACCTTCGAACTCGATGGCGTGACCTTCCCAGCGGCCGAAGTGCCACTGGAGTTCATCGAGCCGGCCGACGAAGGGGACGGTGAAGGCAGTGGCGTGATGTTCCCGACGGGCAAAGTTGTCGAAGACCTCGACGTGCCGGGCGTGGGCACGTTGCGCGCCACGCTGATCAACGCGGGCATCCCCACCATCTTCGTCAACGCCGCCGACATCGCCTACACCGGCACCGAACTGCAGGACGCCATCAACAGCGACACCAATGCCATCGCCATGTTCGAGACCATCCGCGCGCACGGCGCGGTGAAGATGGGCTTGATCAATCACGTAGATGAAGCGGCCAGGCGCCAGCACACGCCCAAGGTGGCTTTCGTTTCGCCGCCCAAGGACTACACGGCGTCCAGCGGCAAGGCAGTGGCCGCTGCGGACATCGACCTGTTGGTGCGCGCGCTGTCGATGGGCAAGCTGCACCACGCCATGATGGGCACCGCAGCCGTGGCCATCGGCACGGCCGCCGCCATACCCGGCACGCTGGTGAACCTCGCGGCCGGCGGCGGCGAGCGCCAGGCCGTGCGCTTCGGTCATCCCTCGGGAACGCTGCGTGTGGGCGCCGAGGCGAGCAAGGTCGACGGCGAATGGGTGGTCACCAAGGCCTTGATGAGCCGCAGCGCCCGCGTATTGATGGAAGGCTGGGTACGTATTCCCGGCGACAGTTTCTGATCGGAATTTCTCGAATGTCCACCCGCAAGCAACTCAAGTCCTTCGCCGAGGCTCGCCGCGGCCTGATCGTTCCCGGCGCATTCAATGCGCTGTCCGCAAAGGTCGTCGAAGACCTGGGCTTCAAGGCGATCTACATTACCGGCGCCGGTGTCACCAACATGTGGTTTGGCATGCCTGACCAGGGCTTCATGGGCCTATCGGACATCGCCGATCACACAGCGCGCATCCGCGACGCGGTCAGCGTGCCGCTGATCGTCGATGCCGACACCGGCTTCGGCAATGCACTGAACGTGCGGCACACCGTCCGCACGCTCGAACGTGCCGGCGCCGACTGCATCCAGTTCGAGGACCAAGTGGCGCCGAAGCGCTGCGGCCATTTCTCGGGCAAGGAAGTGATCTCCACAGAAGAGGCCGTCAGCAAGATCAAGGCAGCCGTCGATGCGCGCCAAGATGCTGATCTCCTGATAATGGCTCGCACCGACGCGGCCGCCACGCACGGGTTCGAAGCCGCTGTCGAACGGGCGCAAAAATTCGCCGAGGCCGGTGCGGACATCCTCTTCGTTGAGGCCGTGACCACTCCCGATGAGATTCGCGCGCTGCCCCGGCGTCTGGTCAAGCCGCAATTGATGAACATGGTGATCGGCGGCAAGACGCCTATCTTCAATGCCACGGACCTGGGTGAGCTGGGCTATGGCATCGTGCTGTATGCCAATGCCGCGCTACAGGGTGCGGTGGCCGGCATGCAGAAGGCACTGACCGTGCTGCGCGACGAGAAGGAAGTGCAGGAATCCAGCGGACTGGTGGCGACCTTTGCCGAGCGCCAACGCCTGGTCAACAAGCCGGAGTGGGACGCGCTGGAGAAGCGCTACACGTGATGCGGCCTCCTGTGGAAGGTCGCGGGGCGGCACGGCCGTGTCACAGGGCCGGGGCCTGCCCCTTGTCGACAAGACCGCCTGATTGCCGTGCGAGTTCGACAAAGGCCTTCAGGTAATTGATGTCGGTGTCCGCTTCCCGCGCGCCCAGGAAGATCTGCTTGGCGATGCCGCGCGGGCCCAGCCGCACGGGAACGATGTCCATCTTCTGGGCATACTCCTCGACCAGCCAGCGTGGCAGTGCAGCCACCGCGCGGTCGCTCGCGACCATCTGCAACATGATGTCGGTGGTCTCGATCGCCTTGTGGCGCCTGGGCGCCACGCCGGCGGGCATGAGAAACATGTTGTAGATGTCCAGCCGGTCGGTGGCGACCGGATACGTCACCAGCACCTCCTGCGTTAGCTGTGCGGGCTTCACGTAAGGCACGTTGGCCAGGCGGTGGCCGCGCGGCACCACGAGCACCTGCTCATAGTCGAACACGGGTTCGTAGCGCAGACCGGGCTTGTAGAGCGGGTCGGGGGTGACCAGCAGGTCTATCTCGTAACCGAAGAGCGCGCCAATGCCGCCAAACTGGAATTTCTGCTTCACGTCGACGTCCACGTCGGGCCAGCTCGCCAGGTAGGGCGACACCACCTTCAGCAGCCATTGGTAGCAGGGGTGGCATTCCATGCCGATACGCAGCGACCCGCGCTCGCCCTGCGCAAACTGGCGCAAGCGTTCCTCGGCCAGATCCAGCTGCGGGAGCACCCGGTTGGCCACCGCCAGCAGGTACTGGCCCGCCTGCGTCAGCCGCAGGCTGCGCCCTTCGCGTTGCCAGATTTCGGTGCCCATCTGGGCTTCCAGCTTGCGGATCGAGTGGCTCAGCGCCGACTGCGTCAGGTGCAGCACCTCGGCGGCAGCGGTGAGTGAGCCTTGCTTGTCCACTTCTTGGACGATGGAAAGATGAGCGCGCTCCAGCATGGCAAATGAGTGAGATTCATGGATGCGTGAATTAAAACCATTTTACTTCACGGTTCGTCGATCCTACGATTCAACCTTTCCGTGATTACTGGACGTTTGAGAAACCCTGATCGCCACACAAAGATGACACGTCCACTTCGCGTAGTAGCAGTTTCCGGCGGACTTCAACGTCCCTCCAAAGCCGTGGCCCTTTCGGAGCACGTGCTGGATCTGATCGCCGACTTGATTCCGTGCGAGCAACGCTTGGTCGAGCTGGGCCAGCTCGCACCGCACTTTGCGGGCGCGGTCTGGCGCTCCCAGTTGCCCGACGCGGTGGAGTGCGAACTTGCCGCGGTCGAGCAAGCCGACGTCCTGGTGGTGGCCACACCGGTCTACCGTGGCTCCTACACGGGACTGTTCAAGCACTTCTTTGACTTCATTCACCAGGACGCCTTGATCGACAAGCCGGTCTTGCTGGCTGCCACCGGCGGCAGCGAGCGCCATGCCTTGGTGATCGACCACCAGTTGCGGCCGCTGTTCAGCTTCTTTCAGGCGCGCACGTTGCCGTTGGGCGTGTACGCGACCGACCAGGATTTCTCGGACTACCGGCTGCAGAGCAAGGCTTTGATTCAGAGAACCCAACTTGCAGTCCAACGCGCTTTGCCGCTGCTCGAATTGACACACCTTGCACGATCGGCCCCCGCAGAGGAAGTGGTCGAAACCTGAAACAAGCAGCGGTCTTCAAATCAAACCAGTGCACCTGATCATCATGAGCAAACACTTCACCTTCAGCATCAAAAGCATCCGGTTCGATGAAAACTACCAGCCATCAGACAGCACGCGCATCACGACCAACTTCGCCAATCTGGCCCGCGGCAGCAGTCGCCAGGAGAACTTGCGCAACACCCTGAAGATGATCGACAACCGTTTCAACAGCTTGGCGCATTGGGACAACCCTACGGGAGATCGCTATGCCGTCGAGCTTGAAATCATCTCCGTTGAGATGAACATGGACGCCGGTAGCGGCAGTGACGTGTTCCCGCTGATTGAAATACTGAAACCGAACATCGTTGACAAGCAAATCGGCAGACGCATTGACGGAATTGCCGGGAACAATTTTTCATCCTACCTACGTGACTACGACTTCAGCGTCGTGCTTCCGGCGCACAACATCGACAGCGCCGAGTTCGGCACTCCCACTGATTTCGGCGACCTGCATGGGAAGCTTTTCAAGCACTTCCTGAGCTCGGATGCCTACAAAAAACGGTTCGCCAAACCGCCGGTAATCTGCATCAGCGCTTCAAGCAGCAAGACCTACCACCAGGCCGGCAATCGGCATCCTGTCTTGGGCGCCGAATACCAGCAGAACGAGCGTTCCCCGACCGACCGGTACTTCGAAAAGATGGGTATGCGGGTTCGCTTTTTCATGCCGCCAAACAGCGTCGCGCCGTTGGCTTTCTACTTTGTCGGTGATCTGCTGGGGGACTACACCGATCTCGAGCTCATCGGCACCATCAGCACCATGGAGACTTTTCAGAAAATCTATCGGCCGGAGATCTACAACGCCAATTCCGCAGCGGGGAGCCTCTATCAACCCAGCCTGAGAAATTCGGACTACTCATTGACCCGCATCGTCTACGACCGAGAGGAACGGGGCCAGCTGGCAGTGAAACAAGGCAAGTTCACGGAGGAAAATTTCATCAAGCCGTACAGAAACGTTCTTGAAGAATGGGCCGCCGATTTCGCGCACTGACCCATCCACAAAATCCAGATCGCCTTCATGAAGAATCCTTTGCCTGCCATGCAGTCCCCCTCCACTTCTGTCTTCCCCTCGTTGAGCGACTCGCATTCGCACGGTGTCGCGCAGCTGTTTGAGTCCTCTGTCGCCGGGAGCCTGCCGAAACCAGCCTGGCTGGCAGAAACCAACAAACTCTGGCCGCAATGGATGGCCGAAGGCGATGCACTGCGCCAAGCCAAGGCCGACGCCACCCTGCTGTGGATCAAGGCGCAGGAAGACGCGGGCCTGGACATCGTGGGCGACGGCGAGCAGTCGCGGCAGCACTTCGTGCACGGCTTCCTCGAACAGGTCGAAGGCATCGATTTCGAGCACAAGGTGAAGATGGGCATCCGCGACAACCGCTACGACGCGATGGTGCCGCAGGTTGTCTCCGCGCTGCACCTCAAAGGCCGCGTGCATGCCTTCGAAGCACAGCTGGCGCGCGCGCACACGAAGAAAAAGCTGAAGTTCACCCTGCCCGGACCGATGACCATCGTCGACACCGTGGCTGATCGCTTCTACGGGGACAAGGTCAAGATGGCTTTCGCGTTTGCCGAACTGCTCAACCAGGAGGCCCTCGCGCTACAGGCAGACGGTGTGGACATCATTCAGTTCGACGAACCCGCCTTCAACGTCTACATGAAGGATGCCGCCGATTGGGGCGTGAAGGCGCTCGAGCGTGCAGCACAGGGCCTCACCTGCACGACGGCAGTGCACATCTGCTACGGCTACGGCATCAAGGCCAACACCGACTGGAAAAGCACGCTGGGCGAGGAATGGCGCCAGTACGAGGCGGTGTTCCCCGCGCTCGCCAAAAGCAGCATCGACCAAGTGAGCCTGGAATGCATCCACTCCCACGTGCCCCCCGATCTCATGAGGCTGCTGGCCGGCAAGGACGTGATGGTCGGCGTGATCGATGTGGCCAGCGACGTGGTGGAAACCGCCGAGGAAGTGGCCGACACCATCGGCCGGGCGCTGGAGTTCGTGCCGAAGGAGCGGCTGTTCCCGTGCACGAATTGCGGGCTGGCGCCGATGGGGCGGGATGTGGCGTGGCGCAAGCTGCAGGCGCTCGCAGAAGGAACCAAATTGGCAAGGCAACGGCTGACCAAGGCTTGATCAATGCAGATTGCCTATTGTCCGAGATTGGTGGTGAAGCAGTATTACGACGCTTCATGCCCCAACGACCGCAAACCTGCAAAGTTGATTTCCAGACTTTCAGGCTCCTTTTGCCGACTCAGCGAAACGCGGCCGTGACGCCTTTGGGCAGGAACTGGTAATACGATCTGCTTCGCTGGAGTACGCTGAGGCGCCCTGCCCCCCCACTCAATCGTTTCCGAGGGCCGGGAACCCGCATGGATGCTTGCTTTAAAGGTCGTGGCATCGTACTTTACCGTCACTTCTACCGTCGAAAAACGAGCGCTTTTACTGGCGCGGGAGATGGACTCGGTTTGCGGGGCGGCAACTCCAGCGCATCAATCGTCAAGTATCGCCGCAGCCTGCAACTGTATTCTCCATGCTCGACGGCTTCTGTCGCTCCACGGCTTTCGCTCCGCGATGCGGGCCGTCGGGAGCGTCATCACACCTTGGCAGTACCGTCCGCAACGCCGGCGAAGACGATCCACATGACAACCAAATTATTTGACGTAGGCATCAGTCCTGACCTGAACGCCTGTGTTGGGAACAACACAGGTAGCGACGATGACCACGGGTACGTCACCGGCTTCGCGCAAGCCGCACTGGCACTCATCGCAACCGCGAAGCAACAAGGTTACGTGGACTCCGATTCGAACGAGCACGTCGCGGTTTACGTTGATGCGCTGATCTACCCGATCGGGTACTGCGCCCGACATCACATCGAACTCTTCCTCAAGCGGCAGATAGCCCGCGTGTCGTCACTGCGAAACACGCTGCCGATAGTGCTGGACTCGACCCATGTATTGGGCGATCTGCTGGACAGGTTGAAGGAACTGTGTGCGACCGCTGATCGCCGGCTTCCAGCGCTGCTCGCGCCACTGGAGACAGCCATCGCGGAATTCGCCCGGATAGACAAAACGGGTGAGGCGTTTCGATACCGCAAGAGCAAGGGCGACGAAACACACCTCGCCGAGATAGGCATCATCAATCTCCAAGCTCTGGGCCAGGGTTTTGCCCGGATGGTCGCCGCAGGTGAGGAATTTGAGCGGGTGGCAGATGCGATCACGTACGAATACGGCCAAGGAACGTACACGGACAAGCTGTCCGATGGGAACTTCGCGCCCTGGCCAGGGCCCTCCCCCCGCGCGACTCCTGGAAAAGTTCGACTGCGTTCGTCAGCGTCCGCGACGACTTCATGCACACGCATGGGCTATCGGGGAGGGATTTCACGAAGGCAATTAAGGTCATCGAAGCGCACTACGAGCTCGCGGCCATCATCGGCGCTCCACTTCCGCTGCTGGATGTTGAACCAGCAACGCTGGAGCGCCTGGCGACGATGGAATTCGATGAGGCGTTCCTGGAGAGCATCAGGGAACGCACGTGGAAAGCACTAGATGCCATCTACGAGGTGGGGCATGTCGATGCCTTCAGCGAGCTGTACGCGCATCGGATGAAGGAACTCGACGACGCAGCGGATGGACGCACCACCGTGCCGCCCGACGTAGCCCGCTACATCGTGCGGTCACCCGATCGATTCCGCGATGGACTCACGAAGCTGGGGCAATCCAACTTAGTGGTCAGCTTCGATCGAGGAATCGCCAAGCGCAAGCCGCGAGCAAGCGCGAAAAGCCAGAAGGCGTTCGAAAAGGCGGCCTCTGAGTACGAGAAGCAGGTTCGACGTCTTTTCTTTGGCCCAGCCCCTTCGCAGTCGAAGTACGCTTGATCGCCCATCGGTGCGCGGGAGGGCTCCCGCGAGAGCCGGTCAGAAGCTAAGCACCCGGAGGCACAACACTCATTCGCCGAAGCAACTCTTGTTGAATCTGCATGATTGTGAGCTTCTTCTTGCCGGCCTCCGTCTTGACATACACGTCTTCCGAGCCTGTAGCGTAGAGGTATGTGCCCAGTACCGCCTGCACCCTAACCTCTATCACATACAGCGGAACAGCATCTGCCGTCGTCACTGGGTGAAACTCAATGCTTAGGCCACTCGGCGCAATGGGAGGCATGATGTTGCCGACCTTTTCCACTACGACTCGACGAACTTCGTCACATTGCGGGTCGGTCAGCGGGACTCCCACGACAGTTCGGCCTTCATCCGTGATGCCCCAAAAAATGCTGCCCGTCTGCTCGATGCCCGCATTCAAGAATGCGACAACGTACTGGTCGACGACTTGACCGATTGATCCGACAGGGTTCCTCCCCTTCACTTCCTTCAACTCGCAACCTCTGTTCTCTGGCGTGGGAAATCTCTCCCCAAGCTTGAAGCTCTTTTTCCGGTCCCTCACGGCGATCTTTCGCCGGACTTCTTGAAATCTCGCAGGCCTGGTGTAGTTCGCCATGGCTCGCAACGGGGATTCATGCAACGGCAACCGGATCAGCACATGGCCGAGGTGAATGTCTGCAAACGAAGGGCTCACCACGATGACCTGGGAGTGACGGCCTATCTGCCGGAGAAGATCCCCGCAGAATTCAGACGCACGCCGGTCCAGCTGGCCGAAGACGCCGTCGACCAAGAGGGGGAAATGTCCCATACTGGCTCGGGCAATGAACTCATGGACAACATCGATTACGACTCCCACGCCCCCGGAATGGGCGCTTGATTCGAGCCAACCGCTGCTTTTCATTTCCTGCCAGAAGTCGCTCCGGACAAGTTCAGGCGGTGCGAGCTTCTCGAACTCGCCACAGTCGCGTTTGCTGAGGCGATTCACCCCAGTGGTTTCACCAAGGAGCAAGCGGGGTCGCGAGTTCTCACTCAAGTTCGCCAACAAGTCCCGGACCATCGGCGTTGAGGTGTGCGTAATCTCAGATTGCGGGCCTCTGCCGCCCGGCCTTGCCGCGACCGCAGCCACCGTCAGCGATGCAACCTCTCTAGCGCTCCCATCCCCGAGCTCGAGCGCAACATTCGACGGCCCAACTCCCGTCGGGTCTAGTGCAATAGCGCGTTTTCCAACGATGGCCGCGACCGCCGCGCCGAGCAGCTGGCTCTTTCCCGAGGCGTTCGGACCTGAGACGACGAAAACGCCGCTTGGCTGGAAGTCAACGGCCATCTCGCGAAACGGGCCGAAGTTTGTGAGAGTGAGGCGGATGAAATGCACGGGTCCACCCGCTCGCCGAGTCGAATGGTCGCTCTTAGAAGGCAATTTGGACTCCATCAAATCTCTCTTTCGCCTTGGCTATCGAGTGGCCAGCTGCGACGCAGGTGGAGTTGCCAGGCGTCGTCTGGACGCTTGAGCCACGCGGTCCGCCTTCTCGAGCGGATGGCCAAGGAAGTGCTCCTGGAGAGTTTTCTTTAAGGCAGTGTTGTTCGACGCTTTGCCAAGCGCCGCGAGGTCGCGAGATGACACCAGTTTGATTGCGTACTTGTGCGTCCTTGCGGCCGCAGCAGCGACCAAGGCTTCCGCCGCAGGTGTCAGCGTGCCCGACGTCCAGAACTCGAATTCGAGCCTGCACTTCTGCCAAAACGTATTGGACGCCGCGGCCTTTCGAAGGAGCGGGATGCGGTCTTCCAGCCAGCGTTCCACCATCTCATCGGGCACGGTGCCGCCGGGCCGGTAACCTTTGCACTCAATGAACCGGACACTCTGATTGCGGTGCTCTACCAGGACGTCAACTTCAGCGGATCCACTGTCTGAGCGCAGCACCTCATTCATCTGTATGTTGTCGTGCACGCTGTTGGTCCGCACGATCTCGGCGACGAGATACTCGAACAGAGCACCGCGCAGATTGTTCGCCGCGCCTTCGATGTGACTGAGCTGCGCGAACACAGCGTCCACCTTTTCGAAAGTGCCGGCGCGCGGATAGACATCCCGCAGCAGCTCTGCCAACTCCCTCAGCGCCTTGGCCACTTCCACCCCGAACAGCGTTTCCGTCGTCGCAGGTATGACACCTTGCTCCTTGGCGAGCGCGTACGCCTGTGGTGCATACCCATCGGCGACAAAGATCTGCAGGCAGGCTCCTACCTTGGTAAGGCTTCTCAAGGTGGTGCATTTATTGATGAAGGGCCGCAGTTCGACCGATGACACGTTCACCCCCAGCAGCACATCGCAAACCAGGAAGCCGGGCTTGGGTTTTGCGTTGGCTGCCCGCTTCGCCAGCGGCCCCAAGTACGAAGGCCCGGCCATGTCCCAATGGAAGGTTCCGACTTTGGGCTGACGGCCTCCCTCATCCCGGATTTCCACCTTGTTGTAGCTGACCAGACCCAAGTTTCGCGCCCAATCCTTCACCGCGCCCAGCAGCACTTGCTCTGTGTGCAGGCGGGCGCGCATACGCGCCAGCTCGTAGGAATCGGCAGAACTCTGGTGGGACAATTCGACGCACTCACCGATGCCTGGCTCGGTGACGATTTGCACCAACTGGGCTGCCTTCAGTCGTTCCAGGATTCCGGCCGGGGACACGTGCCCTCGTTGGGCCACAGGCGCGCCGCAGGCAATTGCAAAGTGCGCGACCGGCATAGCACCGCCTCGTGCCAGCAAGGCTGCCAATCCGCCTCCATAGGACACTGAGTTCGCGAGCAGTTCACGCGTCAGCGCCACCCAGAAATCCGGTGACCCATAGTCCGACTGGAGATACAAAAAGCGCGCGCGATGGGGGAACAGGATGTGCGCCAACTTCTTGATCGAGGTGGAGCGGGAGACCTTCTGCCGCGCGTTGTCTGCGGTCAGCCCGTGTTCCTTGATCAGCGCCGCTACCAAGGCGGTACTGACGCAGGGACCGATTTTCCTCAGGGCAGTTTCGACCAGATCGGGCATCGGCAGTGTCTCCTGTCACACTGCGCTATTTATAACACGTAAATACGTGGTCGAGTCTTCATGTTTCGACGGCCACCAAATGGTGCCAATCCAAGCGCCGTTCCGGACCATGGAGCGGCGTTTTTGGATGCTCGCTGTCACAATGGGAGACAGCGCAGCGCCAAAGTGCCCCTCGTCGTACTTCCCATTTCCCGTTCGCATCGCACTCCCGCATCCCTGGACGGACGTAAGAAAATCTAGCCTTGCGAGCCCTCTTCCACGGCGCCTTCGCCTGGTCGATCGTCGAACCACCACTTGTCGATGGCTTCACGGTCCTCCAGGTGCGAAGCCCAGCGGTCGTCGAACAACACATCTACGCTGAAGATCGGCTTCGCGTCGTAGGCGACCTCGTGGTCGAAGAATCGCCCCTGCAAGGCATCACAATGCACGCATCCATTGGACAGATAGGTCTCACCCACGGTGCGGCTGCGGCGTGGCTTGATCGCTCCAATGCCATGGGCCGCAAGGGTCTCGGCCGGCAAGGTTGACATCAACAGCGCGGTCCCCCTGCCCTCGTCATCAAAATCGTAGATATCGGCGGTGACATCTGCGGCGCCGGCAAGCACGCGGCTGGCGGCGAAGCACAGGTCGATGACGAGGCCTGTCGTCTTCTTGCATCGCCAGCACTCTGTGTACGCTGCGCACACGTCCAACGGCAGGGTGAGGCCAATTTGCGGCGCAAAGCGCAGTTTCCTGCCCAGCGCACCCTCGACAAACCGGCTCAGTTCAATGTGTTGACGCCAGTGATTCGGACCGTCGCTGTTCTTGCTGGTGGCGAAAGCTGGATGGTAGTAAGGCCCTGGTAACGAAACAACGCACATGCTTGCCTCGGCATCATGGCTGAGCCTGAATGCCGGAGCAGCCTTTTCGATAGGGATGCTCTGCTGCCGCATAAGCCACAGCGTGCGGACTCCCGCTGCCTGAGATACGGCTTGGCGGCGAGCCACTTCGTCGAGCGGCAGGCGCCCCCACTGAATCTTGAACGCGACTGGCTTGCCACCCTCTTGCTTTGCCAGCACGTCGACCATCCAACCGTCCTCGCTACCCGACACAACAGCCTCTTCGACCGAAAATTTCCATCCCGCCCGACGCACAGCCTTGGCAATCACCTCCCTGGCCAACATGACCTCTGCCGGGTCTGTGCCAGCTGCGCAGCTTCCCTTCTTGGCATGCGCGAAGTACTGCGTGCCGAGCTTCGTTTGCCGAAGCGTCACGTCTGCGCCGCAGCACGTCGTCTTTAGCGCACGATCTTTACGGTTTCGAATCCGCAGTTCTTCCCAACCCTCTGCATCGAAGTCGATGGAGAGCAGTTCTTGATCGCCTGAAATGCATTTGAACGACATACGAAATTTTGAGGCTCAGATGGTCACGCGAGCGGTGCTGGCAGCATCTTCGGCAGACCTTGAAATTGGCTTCGAATCTCCATTTCTATCTGCTTAAGCTCAGCTTTCGGATCGTCGTTTTCGGGTACTGCGATGCGCAGGGCCTGCAGCCGTTTCAGCCGATCCCAGGCGTCGTAATCATGAAATGGGTTGAGGCCCATAACGTTGCCGAGGGTTTCATCGGAGCGCCCTGCCGCCGCCGCAATCGCCGCAAAGGTGGCGGTAGCGCTGTTCAGATCCCAATTGCTCACAAAAAGAAGCAGCGCCGACAGCGCCAACACGCTCACAGCGATGCTCCCATTTCGGCTGCCAGGCTTGATGGGGTCATAGTTGCGGAAGATGAACGACGCCAGCGCTTGGCTCTTGCCATATTCAACAGCAAGCACAGAGGGGTCGAAAACCACTTGCCCCTGGTAGCGCTTTGCCAAGGATTCGATCCGGTCTGCTGTGTCATGGATCCAAAGACGCTGCTGCTGGATGGCATCCAAAATCTCTTGGTGGCGCGCGCGCTGTCTCCGTGACGCTTCCGACACCCAATCGAAACCAGGCACCGACGCAATCTCCGCCGTCAGCGCCACACCAAGCGGGAGGGGGCCGAAAGAATGGGCAGTGGTGCGCGAAAGTCCAGCTACCCACTTCGGAACCCGAGGATCGAGCGTGACTTCGAAAAGCGCTTCAGCCTTCTTGTTAAAAAACCACTCGCGCATGTCTCTTATGGAACGTTGGTTGAACGTGCCGACTTGTATTCCTGTGCAGACCAATTCACGGACTGCCCGAGTAAGGTTGGAGTTAGCGACGCCAAACGGGATAAGGTTCTCAGGCGTTGCGTTGGCCCTCTCGCTGGATGCGAAATCACAGTGGGTTTGGTGACCTGGAACAGCAAAGCGGAAGCAGGCTTGCCGAACGGCCCGTCCTGAAGTTCGCGAAACAGCTTCCCTGACAATTTCAGCCCCCACCACGAAGCAACATGGACATTCAAGGTCAGTGCGGATATGCGCGCGCCATGCATCCGGTAGATCCTCTAGCGAGATGCGGCCGATCCCAGCTCTTGCGGAAAGCTGGTCAAGCAGTTGCTCGACATCCAGCTCCTTTTCACTAGAAATAGAGTACGCAGTCAGTGGCATCGCTATCTCCCCTTGGTTGTTTTAGTTGTGAGCGAACGCTCGTGCGCTGCCAAAATTCTGATGGCCACGACCGACCACACTACGGACGATGACTGGACCCACGGTACAAGTGGCGCCGTCGGATCCTCGTGCTAACAAGGCGGTCATCGGCTCCGGCCTCCGGCTTCAAGAGGGTCCGGCAATGCCAGTAGAACCGAACGGATAGCGCCAGCGAGCGCATCACGTGGTCCATGAAGCCTAAAAGGCATGGTCAGTTCAATCTGCACACCTGCGCCACTCCGCCCTCTGTTGCAAATGTTCATGGAATCTGTGGCTGGAAATGGGTGATCCGCTACCTGCGTGTCGACACCGAGATCCGAGATCGCTCGGGCGATTTCGGCCTTCAGCGATTCATCACGCCCCCCAATAAGTACCTTTTGCGTTTCACCTCCGCAACCATGGACCGCAACCACATGGTCACACTTGGACAAGAGCGCAAGACACCGCGGCTCGTCAAACCTATGACTGGTTAGATGGAGGGCCGCATAGTTGCCCGAGCGGCGAATTCCTTCGAAGTGATAGAGATTGAAGTCGTGACCAGCCACCGACAAGGCGATCTCCGATGTGTACTGCTCGATGCTGCCGCCATGCGGCGCAATGACAGCGACAGATGAATGCGCGACCGGGCGGACATGAACTCTGTAGTCGGTGCCTTCGATTTGGGCATTTGCCAAGTCGGCGTAGCCCCGGTAGTGCTCTGCGGCGCCGCTCATTGAATGTTCGTTTCACTGAGAGTTCTGGCCGAACGCAGCAAGCTCACGACGTTGCCCGTCGGCTCGGCCTGTGGCAATTCCAGCAGCGTTTGCAGAAGCCCTGGTTGCACTCGCATCTCGCGTGCAACTGCAGATTGCGGTACGCCGAAATGCTCCCTCATCACCTTTAGGCTTTCGGCAATGACTTCGGGCGCCTCATTGGCGATAAGGTGGTCTTCTGACTCCTTCAACGCCTCTCCATGCCGATTGAGGCCGACATATCCCGCCCTCGCCTGGTCATCTGAGAACACACCGAGCTGGCGACCGCGAAATATGATCGCTGCCTTGGATACACCCCACCGAAGTTTCAGTTCCGACAGGCCTGGCCAGTTCAGGCGCGTACCTCGCAATGCCAATCGACATTCGGTGGCAAACGTGCTTCGCGGCATCAGAAGTGCGCTCGCGAATCGGTTGGCTTGGGTTTCCGTCAGCCGGTCACCTGTCAGTACGCCAATGTGAAGCGAGAAGTGGCCGAGCTCGTGCGCCACTCCAAAACGTTCCCGGCATGCAGAGCGACCGTCTCCGTTCAAGGCGATCAGCGGCCTCTTTGTGGCGAAGGACACGGCATCGATTTCCGGTGCGAGGCCGCGCACTCGCATGACGACGGCACCCGCGTTCTCGGCAATCCGCGTGACATTGCTCAGCGGCCCAAGGCCAAGACCGAACAGCGATCGGAATGTCTCGGCCGCTCGCTCGATAGTTTCGGGTGATTCGGCATCAGCTTCACCGACCTGGTACTGCGGCAGCTCGACGTGTTCGTCCAGTACGCCTACAAGTCGCTTGAGCATCTCGCCACGGGCACGCGCGACTTGGCGCAACGCGACCTTGGTGGTCAGCTGTCGCCGGAAGTGACATTGCTCGTCGACGATCGGATTCGGGTCTATGCGATAGAAGAACTCCGGCAGAACTTCCAACGTTTCAGCGAGGGCTGCTTCCAAGTGGGCAGATGCGATCTCGGCGCCGGTCTCGACGCGGCTCAAAAACTGTTTGGACACACCGACCTGCTCTCCCAGGTCCGTAAGCGACAGATCATGAAAGAGGCGGATGAGTCGAAGGTTTGTCCCAATGAACTCGCTCATCGCACAGCTTCAGTGGCCGCGTCGCCTTCGTCGCGCCGCTTCGGTGCCACCTGCGGCTTGCTGACCTGGACAGTCGGCGCCAAAGATTGCTGGCCTTCGAGCCGCAGTACGCGCACGGTATCGGATACCCAGCGGCAGGCAACTTCGCCGCTGGGCGCGAAGCCCAGAAACTCGACCCTCGGCTCAGCGGACCCGTCATGGCCGCGGTCGATGACGAAGCAGAACCGGCCGGGCTCGCCCTTGGTGGCGAATTCCAGGAAGTCCAGTTGATAGCGATTGGCCGTCAGAACCGCGTCTTTCGATGGGTTCGATGGGTCATCGTTACTGAACCGACACGGCACGCCGCCAACTGTAAAGACGATGTCATTGCTGCTGCTGGAGAGGCCGAGCCAAGTGTGATTGCCGGCAAGCGCCTCTGCGAGGATGCGACTTCTCTGGCGACCGAATGTTGTGCACCCGCGGGTGTAGCCGCTGTCGGTCGAACGCGATAGGTCATCCTCGGTCGCGTACAGCTCATCCAGAAGCCATTGCGCAACCGACTGCAGTCGGTCAGAACTGAGTTCCGAATTGAAGGAGGCGGGCAGTGGCAGGTTCATTTGTGCACTTTTTTAGTTTCGTCAACTTGATTTTCGTGCGATATTTTCAAATCGTCAACCTCTTCTTGAGCGCCAAGGTACATCACAACAGCAGCAAAATGTCAGAAACAGAGATAAAATTCTGATATCTGGAAATGATCATGACCATGCTCCCTGAATCCATCCTGCTGCACGCACAGTCCCTGCCTGAGGGAGGTGTGGTGTCGCCCAAAGAGTTCCTGCACCTTGGAAGCCGGGCAGCCATTGATCAGGCGCTGTCTCGCCTCACCAAGGAAGGCAAGCTCCTTCGCGTTGCGCGCGGAACCTACGTCACTCCGGTATCTAACCGGTTCGGGACACGTGCGCCGGCGCCCGAGAAGGTGGTCCACGCCCTGGCCGCCCAAAGTGGCGAGGTCGTGACACCACACGGCGCGAACGCCGCCAACGCGCTGGGCCTGACCCAGCAGGTACCGATTCGCGAGGTCTACCTGACCTCGGGACGCACTCGCACACTCAAGCTCGGGCGCTCCGAGGTCATGGTGAAACATGCTCCGCGCTGGATGCTGGCGCTTGGAGCTGGGCCAGCTGGTGCGGCCGTGCGTGCTTTGGCCTGGATGGGGCCAGCCCATGTCGGCGAGTCGCTGGCAGCCTTGCGCCGCACGCTGCCGCCCGCTGAGTGGCGGACGCTGACGTCAGCGCGCGCGGCACTGCCGTCCTGGATGGCAAGAGCCATCGGCGAAGAGGCGCTTCGTGGCTGAGCACTACTTCGCCCTCAGCAAAGAGGACCAAGGCGAAGTTCTGGAACAGGCCCGGGCAAAAACTGGACGGCCTACTCACCTGCTCGAAAAGGACGTGTGGGTTGTCTGGACGCTGGGGGCATTGTTTGAGTCGCCAGTTGCCACCGACCTTACTTTCAAGGGTGGTACGTCACTCTCAAAGGTCTACAAGATCATCGACCGCTTCTCCGAAGACATCGACCTCACATACGACATCCGAAAGCTGATCACGGACCTCACGGGCGGCGAAGAATTCCTGCCGACGAACCGAAGCCAAGCCAGCAAGTGGACCAAGGCCGTTAGGGATCGCCTTCCCGGATGGATCGCCTCCGAGGTGCAACCGCTCCTTCAGGCGGCGCTGGAGCGGGAGCAGTTGGAGGCAACACTGGAGATCGGCGGTCCGGAGCACGACAAGCTGCTGCTGCACTATCCGGCCATCAAGCAAGGAACTGGCTACATGCCTCCTGTCGTGACCTTGGAGTTCGGCGGCCGGGCGACCGGAGAGCCACACGAGGTGCTACCCGTCGCGTGCGACATGGATGGTCACGTCGATGGCGTAACGTTCCCCGTCGCCTCTCCACAGGTGATGAGCGTTGCGCGGACCTTTTGGGAGAAAGCCACCGCGACACACGTTTACTGCGCCCAAGGGCGAATCCGAGGGGAGCGCTACGCGCGACACTGGCACGATCTGGCCGCCATCATGCGCAGCGCGCACTTCGACGCAGTCACTGGCGACCGGACAGTGGCCCGCGCCGTGGCCGAACATAAGTCTTACTTCTTCAGCGAGAAGGATGCTGGCGGCGCCATCATCGACTACTTCGCCGCAGTCGAAGGCGCGTTGCAGATCGTGCCCGAAAGTGCCGCCCGGGAGGCGCTGGCCACCGACTACGCCAAGATGCTCGAAGACGAAGTCATGGTTGGCAACGCCCTGCCCTTCGATGAGCTGATGCAGGCCTGCGCCGAGGTCGCCGCACATGCGAATGCCGCAGCTCGAAAATAGACCTGAATGCCCGAAGCTCGTACATGACCGACAAGCCCGACCCACAACACCAGGCATCTGCGTTGGGGTCGGACGCCCCGCAAACCGACCCACGCGACGACGCCTTCGGCTACGCCCCATTTGCAAAGAGGATCGCAGCGGCGGTCTGCACTACCCCAAGTCCGCAAGGGCTGGTGATGGCCATCCACGGGCCATGGGGATCCGGCAAGTCGTCGCTGTTGAATTTCGTGCGCTACGAGATCGAGTCCTTGCCCAACTCCGATCGCCCGCTGATCATCACCTTCAACCCGTGGTGGTTCAGCAATCGTGACGATCTTGCTGCGCAGTTCCTGAAGCAGTTCCGGGATCAGTTGCCCAAGCAATCCGACACCATCAAGCAACTGGGCAACACGCTTTCGGAGTATTCGACAGCGCTGGGCACTGCCGTGGCCACGGCGACCGGGGTGCCCCTGATCGATGTCGGAGTGGGCTGGTTGCTCAAGCTCTTCCGAATCAAACCCAAGAGCGTTCACGAGGCCAAGCAAGGTGTTGCCGACGGAATTCAATCCAGCGGCAGGCGCTTCCTCTTCATCATTGATGACATTGACCGCCTGATGCCTTCGGAAATTTGCGAACTCTTCAAGGTGCTGAAGGCATTGGCGGATTTTTCCAACGTCATCTACCTCCTCGCTTTCGACCGAGCGGTTGTCGCTCAGGCATTGGGTCGCGAACTCGGCGTGGATGGCGAAGCGTACCTGGAAAAAATTGTTCAAGCGCCGTTCCAGTTGCCAGTCGTCAGTCGCCAGAAACTGCATGACAAACTCGTCAATGACCTGAATCATGTCCTGGGCGAAGACACCGCCGTCCCATTCGACAACCACTACTGGGGAAACGTCTATCACGAAGGCCTTGAACCCCTGATCACGAAACCCCGCGACATCGTACGCATCGTCAATGCGCTGGTGGTGACCTATCCTGCCGTGCGTGACGAGGTCAATTCCGTCGACTTCATCGCCTTGGAGTTCCTGCGCATATTCCTACCGGACACCTACGCAACCATCCACGATCACCGCGAACACTTCGCAGGCTATTCCAACCCTGGCATGCTTCCAGACCGACAGGAGCTGCGCGCTTTCCATGATGACTGGGTGGCAGCAATACCGGATGCGCTGCGCAGCGGCGTTTGCCTGATGTTGCAGAGGCTGTTCCCACGTTTAGAAGGTGTCTTCGGGAACATGGTCTACGGCGGTGAATCTCTCGGCGAGTGGCGACGCGAGCTTCGCGTATGCAGTCCGGACCACTTCACTACGTACTTTCAGTTTGGTGTCGCCGCTGATAGCTTGAGTCATGCCGACCTCCGGTCGATGATCAGCCTGGGCGAAGATGAAAACGCCATCGAGGCAGTGCTGATTGCCGCAACCCAAGTCACTCGCCAGGCAGGACACACTAAAGCGCACGAGTATATCAGGCGGTTGCGCGATGCGCAGGACATTCCGGCCGCATTCTCACGGGCGTTCATCCGCGTCACCCTGCGCGCAGGCGACCGGTTCTATTCACCGGCAGATGCCGTCGGAGCATTCCAAGTGAGCACCGGCATCGAGGTCGCTTGGTTGATTCGCCACTTACTGGAAGCTGTTGCACCAGATGAGCGTGAAGCCTTGGTGATCGCCAGTGTCGAACAAAGCCAGGCGCTTAGTACGCTGGTGGAGGTCGTTCAGTTCATCGACCGCCATGTTCGCCAGGGGACCAACGATGGTTCGCCATCGCTGTTCACCGCATTCAGCATCGCGACAGCTGATCGACTGAAGGCCGCTACCCTTGAAAAGATCGTCAGGGCCGCGACCGACGCGCGGTTGCTTGAAACACCTGACTTGGCCTCCGTCTTGGTGGAATGGCGCCGGTGGGGCGACTCCGCCGACATCCGTCAATGGCTTGAAACTGCGGTCGCATCCGATGAGCTGTTGCCAAGACTTCTCGTACATTTCGTGCAGCGCGGCATGTCCACGATCGTCGGAGATCGGGTGGGGCGAGTGACGACATCGATGCACCCCGGCATCCTTACGCCCGAGATGAACCTCGACGCGGTCGAAGCAAGGGTTCAGGAAGTCTCCCAGCGACAGGACCTGTCGCCCTCAGAAAGCGAAGCCGTTCGTCTCTTCCTCGACGCCATGGCCCGGCGAAGGCAGGGGCGCGGTCCGCACGACTCTGACAACTAAAAAATGCGGTCGCGTGCCCGACAGGCACATGATCGAAGCTGACGCCCAGTCCTCCTCGGCAGCTGAGCGTCGCAGTCCGCCCCTGATTCATTGTTCAGCCGGGATCGCAACGCCGGCTTCTTGAAAGCCTCCGGCGATCAAGGCGGGTCGCAGCTCCGCTAGTGCGCTGGCAGGCACTCCCAGCCACAGGAGATTCCTGGCACGCGTGATGGCAACGTATCCGATGCGCCCCACTTCGCTGTCGACGCCCGCCAGTAGCGCTGCGACATGCTCCTTCGAGGCCAAATAGAGCACCGCATCCAGGCTTTCCCCCTTAACTTGATGCACGGTGTCCACCCGAATGCGGGCGTCGCGTGCAGCGGCCAGATCGTCCTCGACCATCAGCGGGGCATTCGGCAGCCCCTTTTTTGCCAGCTTGTTTCCCAGATTGTCCGCGGTCGCCAATCCAAACTTCTGCTGAAGCACCTGGAGCAAAGCTTTCACTCGCGTACGCAGCATCGGATGCCATTGCACATCTGCGGTCAGCGAAGCGGCAGGTAAGCCGGCGTCGGAACTGCGTGTGAAACCCCATATCTCGCAGCGCAGCGCCCTTGCTTCCGGGTAGCGTGCAGGCTGCGTGATCATTGCCACCAAGCCCTGCGGCGGATCAGCAAGCAGGCCGACCACGCAAGCGGCCACGGTCTTGAACGAGTTCAGATAGTCTTTTCGCTTGTCTCTGAGAATTGCTGCCAGCACGAAACCCTTCACCATACCCTGACCCGCAGGCGCATCGTTGCCTGCCAGCTTGTCCGCTAGCTCGCGGCCGCGGCAGACCACGGCCGAACGCTTCGGATCGAGATCCGCAGCCAGAACGGCTGCACGAAACGCGGTGATGAGCTGATCGCGTTCCGCATTCTTGTAGGCAATGAAGAAGGCGCCATGGGGTGTTTCAGGTGCTTGGCGCTCCGCCGTGTCGGCACGGGCGGACAACTTGTTCGCAAGTGCCAATATAGAGGGAACCGATCGGTAGTTGCGCGTCAGCGCATAGCTCCTTGTGCCAGGTCGCAGTCCGTACTGCGTTAGAAATTTTCCGTTCGCGCCGGCAAACTCGTAGATGCCTTGGTGGGGATCACCGATCAACGAGATCTGGGTGCCAGCCGCTATCAGCTGTTCGAGGATGGCCTGATGCAATGTGCCGATATCCTGCGATTCGTCGATCAGGATGTGCGGATAGCGTCGTGCGAGCACACGGAGAATGCCCGGCTGTTCGAGGAGCACGCGATGGCACCAGTACCGGCCCAGGTTGTGGGTATACGCACCCGTTCGGCCCAGGCGATTGACGATGCCTGTTGCGTAGGCGGTGTTCAGCTCCAGCGTTTGATCGTTGCCCGCGTAGTAGAAGTAGGTGGCTCCACCGCGAAAGCCAGCTTGCATCTTCGTGATGTTGAGTGGATAGGTGCCCGGATTGAATGTAAAACCATTCAAAAACGACTCTCCACCCGTCACGAGGAAAGCCGCCTGCGTTGCTCCCATCGTTCGATACGCATGCGGGCGCAGGATGTTGCTGGTAACAAACCCGTCCAGCGTATCGATTTCGACCCGATCACGTCCCAACCCTGCCGGAACACTTTGCGTCAAAGCCTGATAGCTCTCGCGGAAGGTGTCCACGGCCACGTTAGAAAACGACAGCAACGCCACCCGGCCACGATGCTCACCGAGCCGCTTGCGAATTTCCACAAGCCGGCGCACTGCCGTGCGAGTCTTGCCACTGCCCGCGCAGGCAACCACGGACAAAGGCTCGAGCGGTGCGTCGATGATGGCCTGCTGTTCCGCCGACAAGGTCATGGTTTTGCTGGTCCTGCTTGGCAGGCGTGCGTGATCGCGGCGCGGATGTACTCCGGAACCACGCACGCGGCGCCTGGTTCCGAGAACACTTGTGCGAGGGCCTGCCCGAACCGCCCCTTTTGCACGTTGTTCTGTTTGCGCTCGAACAAGCCGGCGAAGAGCGCTCGCGCTTTCTCGGCGTCGCTCCCCGCCGCAAGCACTTCGGCTTCGACCGCTACAGCAATCTTGGGGTGCAGCTCTTTCAATGCTTTCAACATCGCCGTGCGGTTATCGGCATGCAGCGCCAGGTCGTACTCGAACGTCTTCAGTCCATGGAAGACCTTGATGAAATCGTCCTCGCTTTCCTTCATCTTCGCCGTGTTATCCGACACTTTGATGGCCTGACCGGGCGCCGGATACAGCGCCTGCGGCTCACTGCCGTCGGCAGGCTCGTCCACAGGATCGGCGTCGGTGATCACCGCGACGGGAATCTTGAGTGCGCTCTTTCCGAACAGCGGCATGAACGAATCAAAGTTTAGGCCTTCAACGCTGATCAGGCTGACGGCATGCTCCCGCAACTTGAAACCGGCCTTCTCGGCCAGCACGCTCACCAGCATCAGTTCGGCCGCGCCCTCAACGAAGATTACCCGTCGCGCGAAGAATAATTCTGCGCGGGTCACATCAAGGTAGCGCTCCAGTTTTTCGCGCTTTCCTTTTCCGAAGGTGACCGTTCTCGGAAAGAAAGTCTCCACCGCTGCGCCCGTGTCTACGAGGCATGTCAGGCTGTCGAGATCGGCGATGCTGGCGAAATTAGGGGAGTGGCTGGTCACAAATAGCTGTACTGGCTTTTCGCCATCGGTAGCCTGGACGGTCTCCAAGTACCGTAGCAAGACCGCCTGAAGTTGAGGGTGTAGGTGCGCTTCGGGCTCCTCTACGATCAGGCTGCGATAACTGGCCTCAGGATTTTTTGCCAGCTCACTGAGCACCACGGCCATGAATATCAAATTATTGAAGCCCAGCCCGTTCTGCTCGATCTCGAAAGCATCCACCAGCAACGACAGCCGTGAAGCCAGCCGTTGAAAGTCGCTGGCACTGAGCCCAAGCTCCAGCAGCTGTGCGAGTTGGGGTCCAAGCATCGTTCCGTGTCGGCTACTGATGGCCTTGTGCGTGTTGACGATGGGCAGATGCTTTTTGAGTTCCTCGTCCAGTGCCTTCAGCACGACGTTGATTCCATCGCGACCCGCGTCGTCGGCAAGCAGTTGGAACAAGCGTGAAAGCTGGCTTGTGCGGCTTGGCTTGAGTCCTTGCGAGGCATCTCGCAGAGGAGGTAGGTACACACCGCGCAGGTTCTCCATCATGTCCGTCGTCAGACCCACATCCTCGTGGTCGCCGCACCAGCGTTTGGCCCTCAATCGACCCGCCTTGTCGGCTTCGGCGTACCTGATGGTTATGCGTGCCACCAACTCTCCATTGGCACCGGGCTTGAGCGCCGCGAGGAAGTCGGCCTCATCGTCTGGTTGAAGACCACGGAAGATGTACTGGAAAACAATGTCGCCCGTTGGCTTTCCGCCTTTGGGGTGGTGAACGTCGTCGCTGTCGAGCCGAGGGTACGGTTCGTCGTGTCCCGCCAGCAAAGCGCGCAATGCGTCGACCACTGCGGTCTTTCCGACATTGTTGGCGCCGACCAGGACGTTCAAGCCCGGCTGGAAGTGAAGTTCCGCCTTCTGCAATTTCCTGAAATTCAGGATGTTCAGTTGAGCCAGGTACAAAGGCGCCTCCTCTCCTCGCTTTTGCGATGTTTTGACACGTATGGTTACATCGTAGCTTAGTGCTTTGTCATGGCCGCGTGCCACCCCATGGGCATGGCCCTATCTGCCCTCGAATCAACGCCCACGCTTCCCCGCTCCCGGTGGTTCCAACGCCTCTTTTTGGAGTGATAATTCCTCCTAAGGCTTCGGGCAGGAGCCTGCCACCCGTCATAGCAAAGCTGTTGACAGCACTGCCGACACTCCCTCTCTTCCCGCATGTCATGTTCGGGTTCGAGAAGCGGCAGACGGGTGACGTTTCGTCATGAACTCAGGAGCACTGTCATGTCGAGTGAAGCCATTCGTCCGTCCACCATGGACGGCATCAAACGCCTCGCCAATTCGATCAAGGTCGAGCGAGGCATCAAACACATACCCGCGCTGGAAGTCGCCGCCCAATTGGCCGGCTTCCAGAACCTCAAGCACGCGCAAAACGTGCTGAAAAGCGGGGGCAATCGTCTAAACGCCCGTCCGGGCCACCGTGTCTACCTCACCGTGTACTGGCGCGACAAGGAGTCGGACACCCGCGGCCGCGAAACGCTGGGCATCTGGCTCGGTACGCTGTGGAGCGACTTGATCACGCCGGCGCAGCTGGACCATCACCGCGCGCTGACCCATTTCCAGCCGGAAGGCCCAGACCACCTGGCACGCCGCGACATGGTGCAGTCGCAGTCCCAGGCGCGCCGGGCGATCTGCGCCGCCGCGCGCACGCTCCAGTTCATGGACACGACCAAGCTGCGGCCTTCCAAGAGCCACAGCCGCGCATTTCCCGCCGGCCAGTCCAGCAACGCAGTGCCTGGCCGGGACCACTACAGCATCTGGTACGACCGCGAATCCAAGCGCTACATGTTCGCTGACGAACCCTATGAACCTGCCGCCGAGGGCAAGGCTGCCGAGCGTGCAGCCTGGTCTGAGCGCTACGGATTCGACATCATCAAGCCGTCGTGGCCCGGCATGTACAACCCCGACGGTGGCTCGCGTCTTTATCTCATCGCCGACTCGACGAAGGGCGTCCCGCTGGCTCCCATCGTCGCGGCACTAGACCGTCTGCCGGCGCCGATCGTCGAAGCGGCTTGGGATGGCGAATCGGCGCCGTCCACGCCGATTTTCTTCAGCCCTGGAACTATCGCCCGCAATGAGGCCGCCGCCAAGCTGCCAGCGACGGAGACCCGCAAGGTCACGAGGGGTCCGCGCAGCACGGTCGGCTATGTGCAGACCTTTGTCGGCCCGCAGCGCCGCCCCAAAGGCAGGATGCCGATAGAGGTGCACGCACAGGTGGGCAAGCTGCTCAAGTCGGTGCTGGCGGCCTCGTACAACCGCAAGGGCGTCTACAACCGCGTCAACGGCATCCGCAGCGAACTCGATGAGTGGACTCAGCGTGAGTACAACTATGACGAGCTTCCCAACGAGCAATTCTTCGAGCTCTACTATCACGAGTCCGGATCGTCGTTAGCGCGCACCCTTTCGCCGGACGAGCGCGCTCTTCACGTCGGCAGTCTGGAACAGGTCAAGCAGATCCTGGCCCAGCACTATCCGGACAGCCCGCCTCTGCGCGCGCTGATGAAGAAGCTGGATGCTTCCATCGGTTCGATGCAGACCTGGGCAAGCTGACGCTGTCAGAACAGCATCCGTGCCTGTGCGTCACCCGGCATCGCCGGGTCGCGCTGTCGTGCTGCGCATCGATCCGCTGATGGCGTCTCGCCCATTCGGCTTCCATCGCTGACGCCTTCGCGCGTTCCCGCGCTGCGCGCTTCGCTTGCCAATCCGGCGACGCGGTGTGTGGCGGTGGGCTGGCTTGCTGTTCCCTTCACCGTATCACGCCGTTCTCGTCGTCAAGGTCTGCGCGCCCTGCCCTGCGGTTACGCGCTTGCGTCCTGGCGGCCGTCTTCGAACCCTGACCACTGCGCTGCGCCGTGCTGGTGCCGGTCTCGGGCAATCCCGCCCGATTCACGGAGCCGACGATGGCGCACGATCTCTTCTCTTTCGATTCTTCCGTTCTTCTAGTTCGCGATGTCGCGGGCGACTACCGGCCGGCCGAGGCCGGCGAGGTACTGCAGGCCGCGCAGCGGCTGCTGGGGCAGCAGTTGCGAGGACGCGAGGTCCTGTCGTCGCCGCAGGTGGTGCGCGACTTCCTGCGGGTCAAGCTCGGGGCGTTGGGGCACGAGGTGTTTGCCGTTTTGATGCTCGATACGCAGAACCGGCTGATCGAATACGTCGAGCTATTCCGCGGCACGGTGAGCCAGGCATCGGTCTATCCGCGGGAGGTGGTCAAGGAATCGCTGGCGCGCAATGCGGCGGCGCTGGTCCTGGTGCACAACCATCCATCAGGGGTTGCTGAGCCGTCGCGAGCCGATGAGCATCTGACGCAGACGCTGAAGGCTGCGCTGGCGCTGGTGGACGTGCGCGTGCTGGACCACCTGATCGTCGCGGGCAGCGACGTGCTGAGCTTTGCCGAGCGCGGGTTGCTTTGACCAAACGGGGACAGAAAGCCCTCGCTACTCTGACGCGTATGCGCCGCCCTTGTTGTCTATCCAACTTGCTTCTGAAGCCTCTTCGCTGTGAAGGCAAGCCAGACGCCAACGACTCCGATGAAGACCCAAGCCGCGAACCCATCGGGACTCTCAGGTATCCGCCATGTAGGCCAATCCGGATAGAGCTCTGCAAGCGTGAGTTCCTGATCGACGCCCGCACGATTGAAAGCACGCATAGCGCGGTTGAAGGCGCGTCCCAATCGTCCTCCATTTGGAAGCGGTCAAGGCGTGGATGGGCGCAGCACTCGCGTGGAGTCACTCAAGTACGAGATCCAGGATGTGGGTTGCGCTGAAGCGGCGACTTCGTCGACGCTGCCCATGTGGGCGATGATCTTTCTGCTCAGCGGCGAAAGATCAAGACGCTCCAGATCGCTGCGCCGGTCAAGCAGGTTCGTCTGAACTTCCAGTTCGGCTGTTAGTTCAGGCTGGCCGAGATCCAGTGGTCTGCTCAGTGCAACGGGCCAAACATTGCGAAGCTCGCGCACGGCAGTGGCCACTGCCTGCACGTTGCCCTGGCTGGCATGAATGAGGCAGATGAAGATTGAGAAGTTCATGCACATGACCTCCTCGTACTCAGTGCCCATCGTGAGGTCCACCGGGTCAAGCCACGTCAGCAACACTTTGTGCACCGCCTTGGGAGCCGAAAGTTTTTCGCCAAAGATGGTCGCCATCGACAGCTTGCCACCTGAGATGGCGAGCGCTGTCTCCTCAAGCTGTGACGCGGCTTTGTCCACGTTCACTTTGGCTTCCTCGAAGCGATGCATCAGGCTGTCCACGTTGTGCTTGTCGTAGACGGTCTTCACCTCGCAAACCAACAACTCGTTGGTCTGCGTGTCATACAGCGCCAGATCGACATCGCCGCCGGGAAACTTGCGTCTGACGGCGACCTTCAAACGGCTCAACACCGGCAGGAGCGATTTGAGCGTGTCTGCGGCACGCGCGAGCGACGATCCTAGAGTGTTATTCCAGTCGCGCTCATGACGTCGTATTGCGATGGTCAACAGGCTGGCCGTCATGCCTTGCGCATTGATGAAGCACGGGTTGCGCAGAAATTTCCCATGCAACAGGTAGAACGGCGGGTGAATCAGGGTTGTCGCTGCTTCTGACGGTGCCATGCTGAAGCGGGTGAGTGCATCCACGATAGATTGACCCGTGATCGCGCCATACTGCGGATAGGCAAGGACATACACCGCCCACAGTTCAATCAGCTTCGCCTCGTCGTACCAGTAGGAGTGCTTTACCTGGACGGCGGCGAACTCCAGGAACACGAGGAAACCCGACAAAGCGGCAAGCCGCTCCGCGTCCACGCCCATCGCCTGCTCAAATTTCAGCCAACCAAGCGGATCAGATTGCGTGAGGAAGTGGAGCATCTCCGGGCTGGACGCGAGCGCATGGTTCAACTCGTCCAGCGAGAGTTCGGAGAGTCGTCTTCCGATAAGCATCTCAAGCAGCGCCGCTTTGGCCTTAGCGTCCAGCATCATCAATGCGGAACCACGGCGGCGCCGAGTGAGCCTGTGCTGGGCGATATCTGCCTTTATGTCGAAGAAGGATTGCCAGATGCCCTGTTGCACACGTGCGTGTTGCTCCCGGTTCAGTTCTTCCATGAGCTGCCCGCCGAATGCCGCATGGGCCGAGGGATCCGGGTGCGACGGCCTCGAGAAATCGGGCTTTGTCGTTGACTGCTCGACCGCGACCAAGCAATAGGTGAGCGCGAGTCCCGTGACCGGCACGCTGTAGTCGATGTAATTCTCGGCGTGATCGCCGATCTTGTCGACCGCGTGAGCCGCCATCCAGACAAACATCTCAGCGGCCTGGGGATGCAGATCGGTTGGGAGATCCGGCGGTCTGCGCTTGAGCGCCTCCGCTGGAAGCTTCGCATGCTCGGTCAGAATCATCGCAGTGACGTCAATTTCTCGAGACTTCAACTCCTCCTGCTGCTTGCAAACGGGGCGACCACAGAAAAGCCACCGGTTCACCAATCGCGAACATGCATCCCGAAGCCGGCGCCACTCCGTCCTCAGCAACCGCCGAAGGCGGCCACGCTGACTCACTGCTTTCTTGGAACCCAATCCCCTGCTCCCCTAGTTTGTGTTTTCTGCGCTAACAAGTATGAGCCATCCTGTAGCGCGAATAGTGTCGGTACTGGGAGCACAGCCTCTTTGACGCGCGGATTGCTAATGCAGCATTTGACCTCTGCACACGCCCTCCAGGGGAATGGCTGAAGCCAATCCCCGCCGCGCGGGCTTGGCGCCCCTCGATACCGCCGACCAGGCAGCGCCTGATCGGCCAGCACACGGTGCCGATGCGCGCTACGCGTTTGTTCACCTCCAGCTAGGCATGCCTGCGGCATGCGGGGCGCTCGCCGCGCGGCCGTGGGTTCGTCGCTCCCCCTGGCCGTTGGCCGGGTTTCCGTCTTTCCCCTCCTTCATCGCTGATCCCGCGACCGTAGCCGCCGGCGCCTGGCCGTCAAGGCGCGCAGGGCCGTGTCCTCGCCTGCGGCTGCGGGCCGCACCAACCCTGCGCTTGTTTCCTTGACGGCCAGTCCCCGCCGACCCGGTTTTTCGCGGGCGATGAACTCAGGAAAGACGGCGGCAACGGCGACCAGCCCAGGTCACTGCGCCGAACCCACCGAAGCCAACACCGGGCTCCGAATCTTGGAATCCGGCTGGGGTGGGAAACCACAGGAGAGCCGCGCATGCAGACACCGACACCTTGAACCCATTCCCTCTTTCTTCCCATTTTTCACATTCAACGTCTCGACATGGGACAGGAGTTTTCAATATGAACACCGCCACCCTTCATGAAACCACCGCCATCGCCGCTGCAGTAGCAGCCGTCATAGCTTCGCACGAACCGCTGCTGATTCCGCTGTCCAAGCTGCGGCCTTCCAACCGCAACGTGCGCAAGAGCGGCGGCACGTCGATACCCGAACTTGCTGCCAGCATCGCCCGCGTGGGCTTGCTGCAAAACCTCAACGTGGTGCTGGCCGCCGATGGGGAACACTACGAGGTCGTGGCCGGTCGCCGTCGCCTCGCCGCGCTCAAACTACTGGTCAAACGGCGCAATCTCGCCAAGGACTTCGAGGTGGCCTGCCTGCTGGGGTCTGATGCGGCGGCACGCACCGTCAGCCTGACCGAGAACGTGCAGCGCGAGGCCATGCACCCCGCCGACCAGTTCGAGGCCTTCGCTGATCTGGTGGCCGAGGGACGCCCCATCGAGGACATTGCCGCCGACTTCGGCGTGACGCCCTTGGTGGTGCAGCGGCGCTTGAAGCTCGCCAACGTCTCGCCGCGCCTGTTGGCCGACTACCGGGCTGACGCCGTCACGCTGGAGCAATTGATGGCCCTTGCTATCACCGACGACCATGCGGCGCAGGAGGCGGCGTTCTATGAGTCGCCGCAGTGGCAGCGCAGCCCGGAGGCGCTGCGCGACCACCTCACGCATGAAGAGATCGACGCAGCCCGCGATGCGCTCTAGAAGTTCGTGGGCATTGAGGTCTACGAGCAGGCTGGCGGGGCTGTGCGGCGCGACCTGTTCGCGGACGAGCAGAACGGCATCTTCCTCACGGATGCAGCGCTGCTGGAGTCGCTGACGAAGGAAAGGCTCATGCCGGTGGCTGAGCAGGTGCAGGCCGAGGGCTGGGGTTGGGTGGACGTGGCGCCGCGTGCCACCTACGCCGACCTGCACCAGTTCCAGCGCATGCGCAGCAAGCGCCGCGAACCGAGCAAGGCCGAAGCCAAGCGCATCGCCAAGCTCGAAGCGCAGCAACGCAAGCTGCAAGACCGCCTGGACGACGAGAACGAGGACATGACGGACGAGCAGGCGCAGACCATGCAGGACGAGATGGACAGCCTGGGCAATGAGCTGGAAGCCTTCGAGCGCACGCTGGTGGTCTATCCGGCGCGCGGGATGGCGACGGCGGGGGCCGTGGTGTCACTCGACCACATGGGCGGCGTGATCGTGCATCGCGGGCTGCTGCGCGAGGGACAGGCCAAGGCGTTGCGGGAGCAGGAACGCGGCGGGCACAGTGCGAATGATGAAGCCGAACACGGTAGCGGGCGGCAGAAGGCCAAGCTCACCATTTCGGAGAAGCTGGTCAAGCGCCTGAGTGCCCATCGCACCGCCGCCCTGCAGGCCGAGGTCGCCCGGCATCCGCATGTGGCGCTGGTGGCCGTGGTGCACCGGCTTGCGTTGCGCGTCATCCATGACGCGCACTACGGTTTGCCCATCAACATCACCGCCAACCCGCAGGACCGTCTGGAGCAGTACGCGCCGGACGTGGCCGAGGCACCGGCTGCGGTGGGCATGCGACAGGTGCGGGAGGCTTGGGGCAAGCGCCTGCCCAGCGACCCGGATGCGCTGTTCGCCGAGTTGCTGGCAATGCCACAGCAGGAGCTGCTTTCGCTGGTGGCAGTGTGCGTGGGTTCCACGGTGACCGCCATCGCTTCGCGTGAGGACGAAGCCCCGGCTGCTGCGCTGGCGCAAGCAGTCGGGCTGGACATGCACGCGTGGTGGACGCCGACCGCAGCAGGCTACTTCGACCACGTCTCCAAGGCCAAGGCACTTGAAGGAGTGCGGGCCTTCGCGGCCGGTGAGGTGAACCGGCTCGACAAACTCAAGAAGGCGCAGATCGCCAGCGAAGCCGAGCGGCTGGCAGCGGGTACAGGCTGGCTGCCTGCGATGTTCCGCGCCCCGGAGGAAACGCAGGCTGACGTCGCAAGCGCTGAACCGATTGGTGAGGGGCAGGCCGATGCCGAAAACCACGAGGACGCGCACGCAACGGCGTGATCCTTGTGACTCCCCGGCCGCGAGGCCGGGGATCAAGAAATCGGCGCGACGCGCGCGGCATCTCTGCCGCGCGCGTTTTGACTTCCGGAACACCCTGCCCTCTGCTCCCTAAGTGGCGCTCTACGCCAGTGTTCGCTGCGGCGGGTTGGGAATGCCCGCCAGACAGGGGAGCATCGAACAGCACCAGTCGCCCGCGTTCAGCGCGCTGATCGAGACTTCACAACCGCACACGGATACCGATGAACCACCAAGGCGTCAGCGAGATATTCTTTGAAGAGTCCTACACAGTGCCAGCGGACCAGACGGCGAAGTCGCTTTTCGCGCGGCTTCCTCACGGAAGCGGGTATGCGGAGCGACTGATCGAATGTCTGGCCACGGGATACTTGGTGGCAGTGGTCGAATCCATTTGCATTCGCGAGATGCAGCAGCACGTCGATGCCACGACAGAAGTGGTGGTCGGTCGAACCATCCGCATTGACCACCGGGGGCCGATCCCACCCGGGTCGCCACTGCGGCTGCGCGGATGGCTCGAACGTCTGGGAGACCGAAGCGCGACGTTCCGCGTTCAGGCCCACGATGCGCACGAAGTCGTGTGCGAAGCGACTGTCACGCTGGTGGCTGTCCAGCGGGCACAGATGGAATCGCGCATCGCGACAAAGGTTTCGGCGCTCCAATGCCCTGGAACCTAGAAATGCACGCCCCGCCGGTGGCGGAGCGCGGACACGACGCAACTTGCTGCGCTCGAATTTCGCGCGAGCCGTTTTGAATGGAGCGGGCGAACAGTCCGCCAGACGACGGTGGCTCACAGAGAGCGTTCCGATGCGCAGCTTCTTCCACGCCGCAAAATGCCGATGCGCTGGCCAACGCCGATACGGTGGGATCCCACTTCCTTGTATCGTTGTCGACCGACATGACCCGGGCTGCATCGGGGTCGTGCCGGAACGCTGTTGCAGCGGTGACGGTACTGGGGCCATGCGTCCTTCCGCGACAGGATCACACCCACAGCGGCCTTGTATTTGTCGTGAATCCTGGCGAGGGCACGGCGGCCCTTCACTTCGTTTCACGCCGCCTCGGGCTTGTCCGCCGCAACCGTCCGGCCCGACAAATTTCCCCGACCTGCGGTCTTCCTCGCGAGGCAAATTTCTCGGGCCTCCCGGTCCTGCGCTGCGCTGCGGCCCCTCCGCTTCGCTGCGGGATGCGGCGCGCCCGGACCCTCACCCATCGGATCACGCCAAGGCCGCGGTGGGCGCGACCTGGTCAACTTCAAAAGGACTTCATCATGGCCAACATCGGCACCTTCACCGCACAGAACGACAGCTATACCGGCACGGTTCGCACCCTGACGCTCAACGTCAAGGTCAAGATCGTGCCCAACGACAAGGAAAGCGAGAACGCCCCGGACTACCGCATCGTCGCCGGCAACTTCGAGATCGGCGCGGCCTGGAAGAAGCTCAGCCGGGCCGAACGCCCCTACCTCTCGGTGACCCTGGATGATCCGTCGTTCCCGGCAACGATCTACGCCCGCCTGGTCGAAGGTGAGGACGGCGCGCACAACCTGATCTGGTCGCGCAGCAAGGGCGACTGAGCGTCGCCCTCGGCGCCCCGCCACCGGCGGGGCGCTTTTCTTCTGCAACTTCGCTATTTCAACAGGTCGGGCAGGCAGTCGGCGAACGCAGGCTGGATCTTGCTCATGGGCTTGGCGACGGCTTCATCCCACGTCAGCACCGCTAGGGTCATGGCGGTCATCGTGAGCAATCCATTTGAATTGCGCAGGATCTGCAGGGCCAGGTGGACCGGAAAGCCCTCGGACTGGCGGCGCAGTGGGTGGATGCCGCCGTGTACGAACGAGTTCAAGGAGTGCCACGACACGTCCTTGAAGTGCGCCAGCATCTGGTGCGCGGCCGCGGGCACGCTGGGTCCGACACGTTTGCCAATCTGCTCGATCATCTCGCTGGCCGAGGGGAGGTTCTTCGCGGCCTGCTCGCTCTGCAGGGTCAGTGGTGCGCTGAGCTTCTCGATGGCCAGATCGCTGGCGGCATATTGCAGCCACATGGCGCGGGTCAAGGCCTCGAACTGCAGCCGCATCAGGCCGACCGCCGACGTGGCCAATCCCATCGCCATCAAGGCGCGCAGGCTGAGCCCATGCTCGAGCGCCACGGAGCACATGCAGAAGGCGGCCTCGCCACGAGGTGAGGGATCGAACTCGGCGCCGTCGAGCAGATGCAGCAGCGCTTCGTGCAGCTCGTCGGACCGACGGAGCATGACTTCCAGGGGATCGTCCGAGGGTTCTTGTTGGGGAGCTTCCATGCAGGCATCGTATTCGCTCGGTGCTGTTATTGAGCGACAGCAGATCGGCGCAGGCAGGCACCTGTCTAGCGGCTTTGCGGATGTACCCGAATGAGTAAACACGTATCTGCGTCTGCTCGCCAATCCGCTTTTACGGCTTTGCGGCTCAACGGCTCAACGGCGATGCGTGAAGGCGGCTTTGCGCTTCGAAGGATTTGTTGATGGCCGGATCACTGGCTCTACGTCTCTCCACATATCCGTGACCGAGCCCAAGAGTGTTGGTGCGTCTCCGGCGATGCCGGCCGCGCTGTCGTGCCGCGCATCGAGCCGCCTGCGGCGTCTCGCCCCTTCGGGCTTCCATCGCTGACGCCTTCGCGCCAGTCGGCGCTGCGCGCTGCGCTTGCCAAGTCAGGTGGGTGGCGCTGATGGGCAGAGCTGGCTTGCTGTTCCCTTCACCGTATCACGCCGTTCTCACCGTCAAGGTCTGCGCGTGCTGTGCACGCTGGCGGCCTCGCGGCCGTCTGCCAAACCCTGACGGCTGCGCTGCGCCGTGCTGCTTCCGGTCTCGGGCAATCCCGCCCTGATTCCTTCCAAGGAGAAGACCATGACGAAGCTCATCACGGACGAACAACACGCGCAGCTGCTGGCCAACGGCCGGCAGTCCCTCGAACAGGAAAACTTCGATCCCGCGCCGGTGGTCAAGCTGTTCACCCCGGACGCGGGTGCGACCTGGCTGCTGACCGAGATCGACCCGGACGACCACGACCATGCATTCGGGCTGTGCGACCTGGGGCTGGGCTACCCTGAGCTGGGGTGGGTCAGCCTGGCGGAGATCGCAACTGTGCGCGGCCGGCTCGGGCTTCCCATTGAGCGGGACTTGCACTTCGCGGCGCAGAAACGCTTGAGCGCGTATGCGCGAGAGGCACGTCTTGCCGGTCGCATCGTGGCCTAGCCAAGACGCATTGGCCGCCGGCGACGGGTCGGCGGCCGATCTCGTCCTAGCCCTCTTCCTTGGGAAGACGCGCTTCGGTTTCCAGCATCAGTTCGCCAGCGCTACGGCCCAACGCCCGTGCGATCTTCAGGATCATCGCCAGCGTCGGCATGTGCTCGCCGCGCTCGATCTTGCCCATGTGCGAACGCTCGATGCCAGCCTGGTGCGCCAAGGTTTCCTGGGCAACACCATCTTCGGTGCGCAAGGCGCGCACCGCAGCTCCAAAGGCCCGTGCCGGGCCTGCCTCAAATGTCGTCGCGCCGGTCGGCCGCCCGCGCTGTATTCCCTGCTTCTGCATCAACAGAAGCGTTACGTTTTAAAGCAATTAAAACCACGTTATCTTTAACTCATAAAATACCGCCTGGCCACGACTGTGGCAGCGCTGATGCAAGCGCTGCAGCACTTACATCTGGCGCTTCCCCGGCTTGCACAGTTCTATTTGAAAGCTATATTCGTATTCCTCCCCGCGATAACGATGACATTCCTAACCGACGAACAACGTCTCCGAATGCTGGCCAACGGCGCCGCGCGCTCGCGTGGCGAAACCATCGACCCCCTGCCTGTGGTCAAGCTCTACACACTCGACGTAGGAGCCGCTTGGCTGCTGACTGAACTCGATGCCGACGAGGATCGGGCCTTCGGGCTGTGCGATGCCGGCACCGGTAGCCCGGAGCTGGGTCAAGTCAGCCTCTCGGCCCTCGAAGGCGTCCGCGGCCCGCGCGGCATGCGCATCGTTGCTGATCCACACTTCAAGCCGCGCCAGCCACTCTCGGGCTACCTGGCAGACGCACAACGGGACGGGTCGATCAACGACTGACCGGTCGCGGGTAGTCGCCGATGGCGCGATGCAGGGTCGCTTCGAAAGCGACCCTGCGCGCCCTCCCCTGTGGCAGGTTTCCTCATTTAAGGAGGATTCCTGTGACGAAGCTAAACCCCGAAGACCTGCCTCGCGCCCCCTGGGCCCTCACCGCCGCCTATCTGTACGTGCTGGACCTTGACGACTCGGGCGTCGCATGGGAGTACCTTCGCCGCCACCCGGGCTACGGCATGGATTGGGTGCGTCGCAGACGCGTAGTGTCCTTCGCCCGCTGGGGGTTGCGATGTCGCCGAAGATCCAGGTCTCGACGGGCGCTCTGCGCGTCCGCTGTGGCTGTCCTTCCAGGACGGATTGCTGCAGGTGCGGGCCGCGCATGCGCACGACGCCGCAGCCAACCGTTTCGACTTATGGCGCATTCCCGGCCGCAAGCGCCTGGCGCTTGACGGCCCGGACCTGTCGCTCACTGCCGACCTCAGCGCACGGCGCATGCGCTTGTCGCTGGCGAGCAACGTGGCTGATGGTGCTGCCTATGTGAGCGCAGTGCCGCTGACGCCGCGCCTGCGGGGCCAGCTCGATGCCTTCCATGCGCAGGCACAGGCCCTGGAAGGCCATGCGCCCCGGGTCGATCCTGCGCGGGCGGTCACCCGCGCCGCGCTGCTGCATCTGCGCGCACTGCAGGCGCTCGATGCCACGCAGGCGGGCGCATCGCACCGGGACATCGCCCAAGCCTTGTTCGGCCTCGAAGCCGTCGTCCTGCGGTGGCACGAGGATGGCGACCTGCGCGCGCAGGTGCGCCACCTGCTGCGGCGTGCGCAGGGATACGCGACCGGCGGCTATTTGGCTCTCGCCGGCGTGCCGCACACAACAGCAGACCACCCCGGAGACGAGCCGGTGCGCTGAATCTCTCCCTGCCTTGATCGGGCCTGATTCCCGAGACTGCCTCCATTGGGCCGCGAATGGTTTGCGGCTCATCCACAGCGATGGAGTCCGTCATGGCAGTTGGCAGTTCGTTTCCTCACCGCACGACCCCAGCGGTTGCGCCGCAGCCTGCTGCGGTTCCGGCTGCGCCGGCCAATCCCGAGTTTCTGACCACCGACGAAGCCGGCGCCTTCCTGCGGCTGTCGCCGCGCACGCTGGAGAAGCAGCGTGTGCTCGGCGGCGGTCCGCGCTTTCGCAAATTCGGGGCGCGCGTGGTCTACGCCGCCGCCGATCTGCGCGCTTGGGCGGACCGCCACACCTACGGCATGACCTCGGATCCGGGCTACGTGCAGCGCGACTCCGTCCGCTGACCTACTTTGGGCAACGCCGCATGTCCAAGCGCATGAGCGAACGCGAACAGCTCTCGCTGTTCCGCGCGCTGCCGCACGACGGTATGGCGCTGCGTGATGCGCAGGACCTGATGGCCTACCCCTTCTTTTCGCTGGCCAAGTCGCCGCGCATTGTGCCGATCCGCTTCGAGGCTGGTGGCATTTCGCTCACCGTAGAGGGTGTGCCCGAGCATGGCATCGCCACCATCTGGGACGCCGACGTGCTGATCTGGGCAGCCAGCCAGATCATCCAGGCCAAGAAAGAAGGCATCCCGCCCTCGCGGCTGATGGTGGCTACGCCCTACGAGATCCTGCGCTTTGCGCAGCGGGGCACCGGTCGCAGCGACTACCTCGCGCTGCGCGCCGCGCTCGACCGCCTGCAGTCCACCACCGTCGCCACCACGCTGCGCCAGCGCGAGCGTCCGAACGGCGGCAAGCGGGTGCACCGCTTCTCCTGGATCAACGAATGGAAGGAGTACATCCGGCCGGATGGGCGCTCCGATGGCATCGAGCTGATCCTGGCCGACTGGTTCTTCACCGGCGTGATGGAGGAAGCGCTCGTGCTCACGCTCGATCCCACGTATTTCCGGCTTTCAGGCGGCATCGAACGCTGGCTGTACCGGCTCGTGCGCAAGCACGGCGGGCGGCAGCCCAATGGTTGGCGTTTCGAGATGCGGCACCTTTACTTGAAGTCTGGCGCGCTCCAGCGCTCCCGGGACTTCGCCGCGCACGTGCGTGGTCTCGCATTGCGCCAGGCGCTGCCCGGTTACCGCCTGTCCATCGAACGCAGCGGCGGAATCGAGTGGTTGGCGTTTCACCCTCGCATCGACAACTGCCCTAAGACCGACTTATCCACTTCTCGTGTCGACCGAGACTTATCCACAGCTTCTGTTGAAGAACCTGTGGATTTCATGGGGACGGGCTCGGTGGATCACCGGCGCGCGACTCGGGTGATCACCGGCGCAAACATCGGTGAATCACCGGCGCAAAACGGTCCGCAACCCGCGTCCAGCAATGGTTTCGGGCCTCCCTAAACATCTAAAGGGATACATAAATGGAAGTCACGCGCGCGAACCGAAGCTGCCCAAAAAGCGGGCAGTGCCTCGCTGAAGGCAGTCCGAACACCCGAAAACCGCTTGCCAGGAAGACAAGACCGGCCCGGCAAGGTGATTGCGTTGCTCAACCAGAAAGGCGGTGCGGGCAAGACGACGCTCGCCACGCACCTGGCCGGCGAACTGGCGATGGCGGGAAGCCGCGTGACGCTGTTGGATGCCGATCCGCAGGGGTCGGCCCTTGACTGGGCGCAACGGCGCCTTCAAAACGGACAGGGACGGCTCTACGGCGTGTTCGGGCTGGCCCGGGACTCGCTGCACCAGGAGGCGCCACAGATCGCCCTGGAGGCGGATTACGTGGTGATAGACGGGCCGCCCCGCGTGGCGGCCCTTGCGCGCTCCGCGCTGCTGGCCGCCGACCTGGTGCTGATCCCCGTCCAGCCCAGCGCCTACGACGTGTGGGCCAGCCACGAGATGATGATGCTCATTGCCGAAGCCCGGGTGTTCAGGCCGCAGCTTCGCGCGGCCTTCGTGATCAACCGGCGTGTGGTCGGCACGGTAATCGGCCGCGAAGCGCGCGCCGCTCTGGCCGATCAGCCCTTTGCAGCGCTGCAGACCGAAGTCTCGCAGCGCATCGTGTTCGCCGACAGCGTGGCCGCCGGCCGGCTCGCATGCGAGGCCGCACCGAAGTGCGCCGCCGCGCGCGAGATCGCGGCATTGGCGCAGGCAGTGCAGGAGATGCTGCGATGACGGGTTCAGCGTCATTTTCAACACCGAAGCGGGCATCCATCGGGCGCAAACCTGCCGCCGACCCGGCCTCGACCTGGGTGCGCCAGGCCGATACACCGGAGAACGTCGCGAAGGCGTCGATCTTCACCGCGCGCCTCACCATCGACGTGACGCCGGTGCTGCGGGGCCGCATCAAGGTGATCGCCTTCGAACGTGGCGTCACGGCGGCCGAAATGCTGCGCGAGCTGCTGGAGCGCGAATACGGTGGAGGCCAGTCATGACGCACCCGTCGCCCATTGCCGCGCAGACCTGGCCACACGCAGCGCTGCCGCCACGGCCTACCCCTATGCGCGTTTCGCTCGCCTTCGTCGAGCATCGCGTGAACGTCTGGCTGCGCTTCGGCCAGCCGGTGCGCGAGACGGTGCTCGACCGATGGCGGCGCGTGGCAATCTTCGAGCCCAATGCGGTGTGCTGTCGCGTCAAATGGATCGGCAACGACTACGGCACGGCACTCTGGCAGCTCATGGTGCTGCAAGCACCGATGCCGTTCGATGGCGCACAGCGCATCGCCGGCGTAGTGCCTGGCGCACGCATCCTGCTGCGCGCCGATGGCGAGCAGCAGGTCAAGGCGGTGCTCGAAGTGATCGACGCCATCGAAGCACTCGGCATTGAACCGGCCGCGGTTGCCGCTACGTACTGGCACACCGTTGGCAACCGGCTGGCTGCACGCCAGCCGCTGCCGGACTACACCAGCGAGCGCCATGCGGCGCATCTTGCGCGCGGGGCGCTGCGATGAGCCGGCGGGTACTTTTTGCCGCCATGGGCATTAGCTTGGCTGCGCTGTGCGCGCCGGCCTTCATGCCGGCGTCGGTGCATGAACATGTGTTCCTGGTCTACAACCCGACGGACAGTGTGCCGCGCGGCTGGTACCAGGTCGGCAGCATCGACAGCGCAGCTGCGCTGCACGTCAGCGGCATCGTGCTGGCCCGGCTTCCTGTCGACGTGGCAGCGTTCGCAGGACAACGCCGCTACCTGCCGAACGGCTTCCCGATCCTTAAGCGCATTGGCGCCATTGCTCCGCAGTCGGTGTGCGTTCGGCAACAGGTCGTGCTGATTGATGGCGCAGTGGCTGCGACCGCACGCACACATGACGGCGCGCGCCGACAACTGCACGTCTGGCGGCAATGCCGCCCCCTTGCCAGCGGCGAACTGTTCCTGCTCAGCGACACGAACCCGGCGTCTTTCGACAGCCGCTACTTCGGTCCCATCGCGACGTCTGCCGTGCTCGGCATCGCGCGACCCCTGTGGACATGGACCACGCCATGAGATCTGCCTCATCGCATCACCAAAGATGCCTCCAGACTGCAGCCGGGCATGCGCCCGCGCTGCACTCCATCGTGCAGGGGTCCCGCCGCCAGCGTGCAGCACGGGCTGCATTGCCGCTGCCCTTCGAGCAGCGCTGCGCACCCGGTGCGCCGCTGGCGGCAGGTCGGAGCCGGGAGCGGATGCGGAAGGCGGAGACGGAGGGCCAGATAAAGGGGGTGGCACGCCGTGCCCCCGAAAGCCAGTCTGCACGTGGGTTTGCGGTGGCACCGCGAGGGGTCTCGCGTGTGCCTTGCCGACATGGGAACCCGCATCGCCGCGGCGTTTGCCGCGTGCCGTTTGCGATGGCATGCTCCGTGGTGCGCTCGGGGCTTCGCCGTGGCCGGACGTGACGATGACCGCTTTCGCGTCAAGCCTGCGGCGCCGAAGTCGCGCGCCGGGCCAGGCTCCCAGCGCTTCATCTCGCAGGTGCTCAAGGAGGTGTCGAAGGCCGGCGCCAAGCGCTCCGGCAAAAACGCCGGACGGCCCGCCAACACCTTCGGCCGGGGCCGTGTCGCAGCCACCATGGCCGGCCGGCGCCTGGGCGCCAACGCCCGGCGCGTCATCATCAAGAGCCGCTTCGTGGTACTCCGTCGCGCCAGCCCAAACTCCGTGGCCGTCCACCTGCGCTACATCGAGCGCGACGGCGTCACCCGCGATGGGCAAAAGGGCCAGGCCTACGGCCAGGATACCGATGCAGCGGACCTCAAGGCGTTCCAGGAACGCGGCCAGGGCGACCGCCACCAGTTCCGCTTCATCGTCTCGCCCGAGGATGGGCTGGAACTGGAAGACCTGAAGGGCTTCACCCGCCAGCTCATGCGACGACTGGAGATCGACCTGGAGACCCGGCTGGACTGGGTTGCCGTCGATCACTGGGATACGGACAACCCGCACACACACGTCGTGTTGAACGGGCGCTCCGCCAGCAAGGAGGATCTGGTGATCGCCCCGGATTACATGGCGCATGGAATGCGCATCCGAGCCAGCGAGATCGCCACCGAGTGGCTGGGGCCTCGCACCGAGGTAGAGATGCGGCAGAGCCTGCTGCGCGAGGTGGACCAGCAGCGGCTCACCGGCCTCGACCGGGCGCTGATAAGGCAGGCTGGTGTTGACGATATCGACCTGACGCGCAGCTCACCGAATCAGCAGCGCCAGAACGTGTTGCGGGCACGGCTGCAGCGGCTCGAAGGCATGGGGCTGGCCAAGCGGGTGGATGCGAACCGGTGGAAGCTCGATCCGAGCATGGCGGTCACGCTCAACGCCATGGGCGAACGCGAGGACGCGCTGTACACGATGCGCCGTGCGCTCCAGAGTCTGCCGCGTGAGCTCGTGGTGCACACGGAGGCTGCCACCGCCATGCCGGTGATTGGGCGCATCGTCGGCAAGGGGTTGGCCGACGAACTGAACGATCGCGGCTATCTGGTGGTCGATGGCATCGACGGTCGAGCGCACTACCTGAAATTGCCCGCTAACGCCGACCTAGCCGAACTTCCGGTGCATGCCATCGTGGAGGCCAAGCAACCGGGACAGGAGAAGGCAGTGGATCGCAACATCCTGGGGGCTTCGAAGAACGGCACATACAGCACGACGAGTTATCTGGCCCAACTGAGGGAGGCCGGAGATCGCGATCCGCAGGGCGCTGTCGAAACCCACGTGCGCCGGCTCGAAGCCCTGAGGCGCACCGGTGTAGTGGAACGTGTGGCGGAGGGCGTCTGGAAGATTCCGGCCGATCTGATGCAGAGAGCGCAGCAGCACGATGCGCGGAAAGCGGCGGGCTGGATAATCGACCTGCGCTCGGCCCTATCCGTAGAGCAGCAGGTGCGCGCTATCGGGGCGACATGGCTGGACCGCAATCTGCTGCTAGATGGCAGTGTGGCAAACAAAGGCTTCGGCGCTCAAGTGCGCGACGCGATGCAGTCGCGCGTAGGCTTTCTAGCGGAACAAGGGCTGGCGGAGCGTCTTGGCCAGCGCGTGCGCCTTGCGCGCAACCTGCTAAGTACGCTACGCGACCGTGAACTGTCTACCTTGGGCGAATCACTGCAGGCCCAAACAGGCCATACCTACCGACCGTTGCAAGACGGCCAACATGCTTGCGGCGTCTATTCAAAGTCCATCCAGCTCGCCAGCGGTCGCTTCGCCCTGCTCGACGATGGCATGGGATTTAGCCTCGTGCCTTGGCGTCCGGTTGTTGAAAACTGGCGAGGAAAAAACGTATCGGCGGTTGTGCACGGTTCGTCGGTAAGTTGGCAGCTTCAGCGCCGAAAGGATCTTCCCGGGTATCGGTGATCGCATGCTTCATTTTCATGTACTTGTCCGAGATATCGTCATCTCAACTGGGCTATGCCTGGACGGGCCACAGGGTAGAGCCGGAGGCGTCAACGAGAACATTCCGGCGTTCCGGCTCTCCGTGTAGATCAGTTTGCTTTACGTGGTGCCGTTGCGCCATGTACCCGTTCAAACGCAAATGCTATCTCCAGCACTTTGGCGTCGTCTCCCGCCTTGCCCAAGAATGACACGCCAACCGGTAAGTTTCCGGCCGCCACGCCTCCGTTGACCGTCACCTCCGGAAAACCCGTCGCCGAAGCGATCTTCGCAGCGGCGTACGCGTAGGCCTTGCAGACGAACCCCGGATCGGCCTTGCCAGGCACCACTGGCGCCGTGCACCCGATCGTCGGATAGAACAGCGCGTCGTACCGGCCCGCCTCTATGAAACCGCTCAGTTCGCGCTTGAGTGAAGGGATCACCACACTCAGCAGTTGGATGTACTCCGGCGAGTCCGTCGCTCTAGTCTCCAGGTTTTCAATGAGCCCCTTGTAGCGCCCTGGGTTGATTGCCCGAGTGCCCTTGTCGGTGAGCGTGTCCAGACGGTTCATGAATTCGCGCAAGTCTCTCGGCTGGCCGGCGGGCAATCCGGACAGGTAGGTTTCGAACTGCGGCTTGAACTCTGCAGCGCCGATGGGCCCCAGAACAGCCGGTTGCAACGTTTCAAACACCTTAGGAAGGCGGATACTGACGACACGCGCACCGGCCTTCTGCATAGCGGCGACGGCGTTCTGTTTGACGGCGTCGACCTCTGGGTTCGCTCCATCGAAGTTGTCGATGACGGCAATGACTTTTCCCGCAAGCGAACTTCCAGAGAGTCCGCTTGACAGCGGCCTTTGAGGCCGCGCCGCGCCCTTGGTGGATGCATCGTTCTTGTCCTCCCCTTGAATGGCGTCGAGCACGATGGCCTGGTCTTCGACAGTCCTGGTGATGGCTCCGGCAACATCGGCTGTGAGTGACATCGGAATCACGCCGGCGCGGCTCACCAAACCCATGGTGGAACGCATGCCGACGGTGCCGGTGACGCTGGCAGGCCCACGGATGGAGCCCGTCGTATCGGTTCCCAGAGCAAAGGGCGCAAGCTTCGCGGCCACCGCGGCGGCCGAACCACTGCTGGAACCATCTGCAGTGCGCAGGGGGTTGAACGGGTTGAGGGTCTGGCCCCCTACGGCGCTGTAGCCGTACCAACCGTATGACGCCGCTAGCTCGGACAGGTTGGTCTTGCCCAGCAGGATGGCACCCTGGTCAAGAAGCTTCTGAATGACGAAGGCGTTGCTGGCAGGCATCGACTGCGCGAGTGCTAGCGAGCCCCCAGTGTTGGGCAAACCAACGGCATCGAAATTGTCTTTTGCTAGGAAAGGTATGCCCGCCAACGGGGCGCTGGCCTGGCCTCCGCCCTGCTGGCCGCGACGAATGTCCCAGGCCCTCGCTTGCTCCATGGCCTTGCCATTGACGGCCAGCACTGCATGCACTCCGCCAGCAGGCTGATCAACAGCGGCGATACGTTCGAGGTAGGCCGCTACCAACTCGGCCGAGGAGATAGTGCCGCGGTCCAGCGCTACACGCAGGTCGGACAGGCCCATGTCCACGATCCGCTCGGGTGGCATCCCTGATGTAGCCAAGACAGGTACCGCGGCCAGGACCAGCAGGACTACCGCCCTGCTGCATCGGTTCGAAAGGTTGAGGCGCTTGTACATGGTAGGTGTGTCTTTCATGGCGGCTCAATCGACAGTGGCGCCTGAGGCTTTGACCACAGGCGCCCACTTGGCACGCTCTTCGCGCAGGACCTTGGCGAATGACTCGGGATCGCCACCGAAGCTCCCCGGCGTGCGCTCTGCGCCCATCGCGACGAGTTGCTGCACCACCGCCGGCCGTTGCAGCGCTTTGTTGGTTTCCGCGTTAATGCGACTCACCACCGCGGGCGGCATTCCCGCCGGGCCGACCATTCCCCAGACGACACTGGCTTCCATGTCCTTGTATCCAGCCTCGGCCATAGTGGGCACATCGTTCAGTAGAGGAAGGCGTTCGCCGGCCATAACCGCCAGCGCGCGTACCTTGCCGCCCCGGATCATGGGCATCGCGACCGGTATTGATGTGAAGGCCAGATCGACCTGACCGCCGATGAGGTCCGTCATCGCCGGCGCGGCGCCACGATAAGGGATGTGCTGCATGTCCACGCCGGCCCTGCGTTTCCACAACTCGCCGACGAGATGGGCCAGCGTGCCGTTACCCGACGATGCGAAAGACAGTGAACGCTTCTTGCCCGCCTCCACCAGTCCGTTCATTGACTTGTAGGGGCCGCTGGAGGAAACGACCAACACCATGGGCACACGCGCGATCAGTGCCACTGGCTGCATGTCCTTTTCGATGTTGAAAGGAATGCGACCATAGAGGAACTGGTTGATGACCATGTTGCTGGATTCGCCCATCGCCAGCGTATAGCCGTCCTTAACGGCCTTGAACGTTGTGTCGAAGCCGATGTTTCCGCCGGCGCCGGGAAGGTTGTCAGGAACGAATGTCCAGCCCACTGATTCGGTCAGCGCATGGGCGGTCAGGCGTGCCACGCCGTCGGTGCCCCCGCCGGGAGGCGCGGGCACGATGAGCCGGATCGGCTTCGAAGGGAAGTTGTCCGCGAAGGCAGGCGCCGCGAGCACCGCGGCCGCCGACAAGCCAGTGCAGACGAGGGTGCGCCGACGCATCGTTGCTTCAATTTTCATAATGCTCATGGTTGGTACCTTCAACGGGTTGAAAAATTCTTAGCTCTTTGCTTCTTCAGCTCAAAGCGGCCAGCAAAGGCCCCCGCTCTCCGGCGCGCAGCGCTGAAACTCCGTCCAACAGCGCCTGCTGGACGATGGGCGATAGGGTGTCGCGCGTGGCGATGCGCAACTTGCGTTCCAGCTGCGCCGTGGAGAGCGGGCGATCGGGATCGCCGCGGGGATCAGTTAGCGGAGACTCGAGCCGCTGGCCGCCCCTCAGGGTGACAATCACACGCGCTGGCGAGCGCCCGGGAAACAGCGGTTCGATGGCAGGATCGTGGGTGACCACGATGCGCCCGGCCATTTCGCGTACCTTGGCGTTGTTGAGCTGCCCGGGATTCAGAGGCACCAGCGCATCGGCGCCGCGCAGCAGGCACAGGGCCAGGCAGTAGGGCACGCTGTACTGCGCCTCTACGAGCGTTTCCGGGCTTGGTTTGTTGCTCAGGTTGAAGGTCGCCCGATAGGTAAGCACCTCGATGCCGGAGATGTCATCGGCCGTTAGCCCATGCAAGGCCTGCAGGTGCAGCACGGCTTCCAGTGGTGCATGGATGTGACGACAACACCCGAATGCCTTGAAGTAGGTGCCGCCAATGAGCGGTGTTCCACCCAGGTTGTGCAACGCGGCCTGCGCGTCGAACAAATGCGCGTCGTCCAGAACCGCGGTCGGCCCGGTGAACCCGGCCATCGCCAGTTGCAGGGCGGACCATCCGGAGACGACGCCAGCCGGTATGCCTTCCTTTACATCAGACCCGGCGATGCCCGCCAATACGGGCAATGCGGGGGCCGTTTGTGCCGCGATGGCAAGGGCCTGAGCGATGACATCGGCGCTGACACCCAGCATCCGCCCTACGGTAGCGACGACGGCGAAACCGGACCATGCACCAGAAGGCGCGTAGGTCGAACGGGCGGCCGCTAGACGCACACCTACTTCGTAGCCAGCGACCACGGCGGCGACGAAGTCGTCGGTCGAGATGTGCGGCAAGGCGGACACCATTGCCAGCGCTGCAGGGATCACCGCTGCGCCGGGGTGGCCCCTTGCCATCCGGTAGCCGTCGTCCAGGTCGAGTGCGGCCGTGGCGGTGCTATTGGCAAGCACGGCCGCGCCTACAGAGCCAGTTCCACCGCCGAACCAAAGCGGCGCGACGCCGGGGCCGTAGAGCAGCGGTGCAACCATTCGCGCCGCCGTTACCCCAGGTTGTCCGAGCCCCGCCGCCCCGCTGGCGATGGCGTCCAGCACGCAACGTAACACTGCGTCCCTCGTCTCGGGTCCGAAGCGACGGGCGTCCAGCCCCGCCGCGTGGCGACCCAATTGGATCGCGACCGACGCAGTAGCTCCTGATTCATTACGTTTTGGCATACGACTTGCACGCTCGCATTTCTAAATTATTCAATGGAACTCGGATGCTAAATTCGCAATCCGTGTCAGTACAGTGACAAGCGAGGTCCTGCTTATGCCTTGGAGGTATAGATGAAGATAGAAATGAACATGCGCCACATCGAGGCGTTCCGGGCGGTGATGATTTCCGGCAGCGTTGTGGGTGCGGCCAAGCTGCTCAACGTCACCCAGCCCGGCGTCAGCCGTACGCTCGCGTTGCTGGAACTTCGCCTGGGTTACGACCTGTTCCAGCGCAAGGGCCGGCGGCTGTTGCCGACATCAGAGGCCGAGGCGCTCTACCGCGAAGTCGAGCAACTCTATGTGGGCATCGAGCGCATCACGCAGGTGGCCTACGACATCCGACATCACCGTGCAGGCGCCTTACGGCTGGCCACCCTGCCCGCCCTCGCTCAATGGCTCGTGCCTGCGGTCGTCTCCAAGTTCCTGGCGACCCGGCCACAAGTCCGCATCTTCATTCAGACATTGCCCTCGACCCAGATCGCCGACTTGGTAGCGACCCGTCAGTTCGACCTGGGTGTTGTGGAGTTGCCTATGTCCAAGTCGGGCGTGAATGTCCAGCCCTTGCCACCCGCTCCAATCGTGGCGGTCTTGCCAGCCGATCACCGCCTTGCGAGCCGCGTCGCGTTGTCCTTGAGGGACTTGGACGGCGAGCGGCTGGTGTTGCCGTCTCCCCAAAGCTACCTTCGCTACCAGATCGACGACGCCTTCAACCGTCAGGGCATCGCGCCTCAGGTGGTCGCCGAAACGCCAACCTCGCCGCTTGTGTGCGCTCTAGTGGCGGAAGGCGCCGGCATCGGGCTCGTGTCCGCCTGGACGCCCTCGCCGCACGGCGACGTGCGCATCGTGCAGCGGCCCTTCCAGGAGCCATTGCAGTCGCAGTACGCATGCCTGCGAGCTGAAGGAGCCGTGCCCATGGTGCTGGCCGATGAGTTCCAGGCAATGCTGGCCGAGCAGATGCAGGCGGCCTCTTCGGCCGACTGATCGGCAGCGGCACGCCCCTCATCCGGCCTTGCGGATTTCTTCCTTCAAATCCTTGGCGAACGCTTCGGCCAGCGCCAGCCTGCTGCCAGGAAAAGGAAAAATCAGTGCAGACCGCGACGTCATTTCTTCCTTAATCGGACGCACCACAACGTTCGGCCCGACAAAGGACGCTGCCGCCCAGCGCGACACCAGCGTGATGCCCAGGCCGGCTGCCACCATGCCGCAAGCGATCACCGAATGCGGCGTCTCAAGCACTACCCTCGGGTTGACGCCGGAGCGCGAGAAAAGATCGTCAATCTGGTAGCGTAGGAAGCTGTGCTGCGACAGCAGCACCATGCGCTCGCCGTCCAGGTCCTTCACCGAGAGCTGGCGCTTGCCAGCCAGGCGGTGCGTGGCCGGCATCACCGCGACCGAGGTCGAGGGCTCCAGAGGCTCAACCGAAATTGCGGGACGCGACAAGGGCAGCTCGATCAAGCCCACGTCGAATTGCCGCGTCGCCACTTGGTCGGCCACCTGCCGCGATGGCAGGCTCTGCACGTACGCCGACACGTTGGGCCGCGTCGCCAGGAAGCGCGCCAGCGCCCGCGGCAACAAGGATTGGGACAAGGACGGCAGGCAGGCGATTCGCAAAGCGCCCGCTCGTGTCTCGCCGATGTCCATCGCCACCTGAGCGATGCGGTCCAGGCTGCCGTAGATGGGTTCGATCTCGCGGTAAAGCGCATCGCCTTCCGGCGTCGCCACCAACCGCCGGCCGCGCCGTTCAAAAAGCTTGTAGCCAATGCGAAGTTCCAGCAGACCGATCGAGCGGCTGACTGCCGGCTGGCTGACGCTCATTAGTCGCGCCGCCCCCACCACAGTGCCCGTGCGCATGACGGAATAGAAGGACTCGACTTGTCGAAGATTCAGGCTGGGCTTCATACATAACATTCAAACATAAGTAGAGTACCGATATTGAATTGTTATTGATGTCGCTCCGTCCAACAATCAGCCATCCCTGCAGGAAGCACAACCAAACGGCCGCCCCCAACCCTTATCAGGAATCGATGACGTGAACACAATATCTCTGTCGAAAAGTTCTTTGGCCGTGCCTTTGACCCGCCGCGTGGCAGCCGCCGCCGTGTTCGGTTTGCTGGCGGTCGCCCCCGCCCTCCAGGCGCAGACGACAGCTCAAAACTACCCCAACCGGCCGATCCGGCTCATCGTGGGTTTCCCGCCGGGTGGCTCTTCGGACGCCACGGCGCGCATGCTAGGCACCGCTCTGAGCGCCAAGCTGGGTCAGCCAGTCGTGGTGGATAACAAGGCGGGCGCAAATACCGTCATCGCCACCCAGTACTTGCGCAGCCAGCCGGCCGACGGCTACACGCTGCTGTCGGTCTCGTCGTCGTTCGCCATTAACCCGGCGCTGCAGAAGCTCAGCTACAACATCGACACCGATTTCGCGCCAGTCGCCTTGCTGGGCATCATTCCGCTGATGCTGGTGACGCCGAACGAGGTGTCGGCGAAATCGTTGCCCGAGCTGATCGGGCTTGCGAAGGCCCAGCCCGGCAAACTGCCGTACGCCAGCTACGGCGCTGGCAGCGCGGGGCACATCGCATCCGAACTTCTGCTGTCGATGGCCGGCGCGGAAATGATTCACGTGCCGTACAAGGGCACCGGCCCGGCGCTGGTCGATGTGATGGGCAACCAAGTCACGATGATGATGCCGACCGTGGCCGCATCCAATGCCTTGGTGAAGCAAGGCAAGCTCAGGGCCATCGCCGTGAGCAGCGCCAAGCGCGTGTCGGCGGTGCCCACCATCCCGACCATCGCCGAGTCTGGCCTGCCGGGCTACGAACTGGTGGCCTGGGAAACCATCCAGGCGCCAGCAGGCACGCCGCCCGAGATCGTGAACAAGCTCAACGCCACGATCCGCCAGATCGTCGCAACGCCGGAATTCCACGACAAGCTGATCGCGCTGGGCATCGAGCCGGACACCGGCAAGACGCCCGCGGAAGTCGGCAAGTTCGTGCAAGCCGAGGCTGCAAAGTTTGCCAAGGTCATCAAGGATCGCGGCATCAAGCCGGAGTGACCGGACTCATCGAACTATGCGGAGACATGCATGAGCAGTAGAAATGAATTCGACACCCTCATCCTGGGCGGGGGTGTCGTCGGCATGTCGATCGGTTTGGGCATGGCCCGGGCCGGCGACTCGGTCTGCGTGCTGGACGGGAGCGATAGCTCCTTCCGGGCCTCGCGAGGCAACTTCGGCTTGGTGTGGGTGCAGAACAAGGGCTTGGGCCGACCCGGCTACGCGCGCTGGACGATGCGGTCTGCGAAGGCTTGGCAGGCGCTTGCCGACGACCTGCTGTCGCTCACCGGCGTGGACGTCGAACTGCAGCAGCCCGGCGGCCTGGCGATGAGCTTCGACCAGCAAACGCTGGTCGCCCATGCCCGCAAGCTCGACGCCCTCGGTCAGGAGCTAGGCATGGACTATCCGTACCAGGTGCTGGACCACGACCAACTGCGCAAGCTGACCCCGGCGATCGGCCCCGATGTGGTCGGCGCCGTGTACTGCCCACTGGACGGCCACGTCAGCCCGCTGCGCACGCTGCGCGCCCTGGTGCAGGGCTTCCACGCTCGCGGCGGCCGGTTGATCAGCGGCGTGCATGTGGAGAAGATCGAACATGAGGCCGACCAGTTCAAGGTCCAGGCGGGTGACCAGACCTACACGGCGGGCCGGGTGGTGCTGGCCGCCGGCTTGGCCAACAAGGAGTTGGCGCCACAGGTGGGTCTTGACGCGCCGGTGCGCCCGGTGCGCGGCCAGATCCTAGTGACCGAGCGCATGCAGCCCTTTCTTTTCCACCCGACGCATTACGTGCGCCAGACCGGCGAGGGCGTGGTGCAGATCGGCGACTCCAAGGAAGAAGTCGGCATGGACGACGGCACCACCCACGGCGAACTGGCGCGCATTGCGGCCCGGGCCACCCGCACCTTCCCGATGCTGGCTGACGCCAATGTGGTCCGCACCTGGGGCGCCCTGCGGGTGATGAGCCCGGACGGCTACCCCATCTATCAACAGTCCACCCAATGCCCCGGCGCGTTCGTGGTGACCTGCCACAGCGGCATCACGCTGGCGCCCGTCCACGCAGGCCCTCTGGTCGAGTGGATGCGTGGCGGCGCGGAGCCGACGGAAATCCAGGGATTCAAAGCGGAGCGCTTCGATGTTCAAGCCCATTGACCTACCCGCTGCGGAGCAGCGCAAAAGCATCGTGATCCACGTCGAGGGTCGTGCGATCCAAGCCCGGGAAGGCCAGACCCTGGCCACCGCCTTGCTCGGCGCAGGCGTGGTGCCGTTTCGTCGTACATCGGTTTCCGGTGCACCGCGGGCGCCGCTCTGCCTGATGGGCGTCTGCTTCGACTGTCTCATCGAAGTGGACGGCTCGCAGAACGTGCAGTCGTGCCTCGTCGAGGTGGAGAACGGCATGCAGGTGCGCCTGCCGACGGGTGCCCGCCGCATTGAAAACGAGGAGACGGCATGAACAGCTTGAGCACCCGCGAAGCGGCGGCAGTCTCCGTTGAAGGCAACGGTTTTACCCACGACCTGGTCATCATCGGTGCCGGCCCGGCGGGCATGTCCGCTGCCATCACCGCCATGGATGCCGGCCTGCGCACCGTCGTGCTCGACGAGCAGCCGCGCGCCGGTGGCCAGATCTACCGCAACGTGTCGGTGGCACCGCCCACCATCTCGGCACTGCTGGGCGCGGACTACCGCCACGGCGGCGACCTCGTGCGGCGCTTTGTCGTCACGGGTGTCGAGGTGCACCACGACACCTTGGCGTGGGACATCAGCCGCGACCTGACCGTGACAGCGCAGAAGGCCGGCCGGTCGTTTGCCCTGCGTGCGCCGCAACTGCTGGTGGCCAACGGCGCGATCGAACGGCCCTCTCCCATTCCCGGCTGGACCCTGCCCGGTGTGATGAACGCTGGCGCGGCGCAGATCGCCCTAAAGACCGCCGGGCAGGTCCCGTCCGGCGCCGTCGTGCTCGTCGGCAACGGGCCGCTGCTGCTGCTGGTGGCCTGCCAGCTTCTGAAGGCGGGCGCGCGGGTGGCGGGTATTGTCGATACCTCCCCCGCATCTAACCGCGCACGGGCCATGCCGCATGCCTTGTCGGCATTGCGTGCGCCAGGCATGCTGACCAAGGGTCTACGCATGCTGTGGCAACTGCGGCGCGCGCGCGTGCCGCATTTCATGCATGCCGAATCGGTCCGCTTCGAGGCTTCGTCTGACCAGCAGCGTGTCGAGACGGTCAGCTTCACCAGCCAAGGCAAGAACCACCGATTGCAAGCCGAAGTGGTCCTGTTGCACCACGGCGTGGTGCCCAACACCCAGATCAGCCGGCTGCTTCGGGTGGATCACGTGTGGAGCGATGCCCAACTGACTTGGCAGCCGGTCGTCGACGCCTGGGGAAACACATCGCTTGCCGGGCTTCGCCTCGCCGGTGACGGCAGCAGCATCGGTGGTGCGCATGCCGCCGAAGCGCGAGGCGCCATCGCGGCCCTGGGTGCAGCCCTTGCGATGGGCAAGCTCGATGCCGCACAAGTCGACCGCCGAGCCCTTCCGTGGCGCCGACAACTTGCCGCGCAAACCGTCATCCGACCGTTTCTGGATGCGCTGTACCGTCCGCCCGAGTGGCTGGTCGATTGCCCGGATGAAACGCTGGTCTGCCGCTGCGAAGAAGTCACGGCCGGCCGCATCCGCGAAATGGCCAAGCTGGGCTGTGAGGGCCCGAACCAGACCAAATTTTTCAGCCGCTGCGGCATGGGCCCTTGCCAGGGCCGCATGTGCGGCATCACGGTTACGCAGGTGCTTGCTAAGACGCTCAACCGCGCACCTGGCGACGTCGGCGCCTATCGCGTACGTGCCCCGCTCAAACCGGTACGCCTGGGCTCGCTTGCTGCGCTTGCCGAACCATCTGCCGCCTCTTTGCATGCATCAACCAAGAAATGAACATGGACATCCAACGCCATCACTCCAACGCTCGCATCAGCAAGATCGTGATACACGGCGGGGTTGCATATCTTTGCGGCCAGACTGCCAAAGGCAGCGCGGCTGCAGAGGCCGACATCGCCAGCCAAACCACGGAAGTGCTGTCGCGCATTGATGCACTGCTGGCTGAGGTGGGCACCGACGCGACGCGTTTGCTCACCGTCACCATTTACCTGCGCGAGATTGCGGATTTCGCTGGCATGAACGCGGTATGGGAGGCATGGCTCGAAGGCAAACAAGCGGCCGCACCTGCGCGCACGACCATAGAAGCAGCGCTTGCCACTACCAGCCTGCGCGTGGAAATGACAGCTGTTGCGGCTTTGACTTAGTTATTCGGACTTTCGCCTCGGTGGTTGTTTCGCCTGATTTGCGTTCGTGCTACCCACACGCCTATGCGGCGACAAAAAAGTGCCATCGCGCCTGCGCAGTAGTCGGAGAGAAGGCCGCTCGGCAATGCGCTAATGATCGAACTACGCCACCTTCGTTATTTCATCGCGGTTGCCGAAGAACTCAGCTTCCGCCGAGCCGCCGAGCGCATCCATATCGACCAGACGCCGCTGTCGCGCACCATCCGCGATCTGGAGGATCAACTTGGTGTGCTGCTCTTCATTCGCATGCCACGCAAGCTGCGCCTCACTCCCGCCGGTGCACGTCTGCTCAAAGAAGCCGACAACCTCTTTATCCGACTTGAACGCACGCGACGCGTTGTGCGCGCGACCAATGCCCGCCATCGCGCTCCGCTTCGCATCGGCATTGCGGACGGCATAGCCCAGCCCAAGCTGTCCGAATGTTTCACCGGGTGGCAAGCACTAGCGCCAGAGACGCCACTAGAGTTAGCCGAAATGAGCGCCGATGAACTTGCCACCGCGTTGCGGCGCGAAGAGATCGATGCCGGCGTATCTTTCGGTTTGCCCGAAAACGAGGCCATCGCTCAGGAGCCGGCCTGGAATTACCCGCTGGTGGCTATGCTGCCGTTTGGGCACGAGCTCGCGTCCCTGGAGAAGGTGGCGCTGGCCGACCTTCTGGCCTTCCCTTTGATCTCATGCAGGGCCGACCGGCAGCCGGGCCTGGTGCAGCAGATGCGGGACATCGTGCGGCGCTATCGAACGCAACTCACGATCACGGGCGAAGCGAGCAGCCTGGCCGGCTACGTCACACGCGTCGCCGCCGGCATGGGCGTCGGCTTGGCAGATGCCGGTCATGCCGCCACCTTGCACCGTACCGACGTGGTCGCGGTACCGCTCCAAGAAGACGAGCACATCATCACCTGGGTGCTTCACAAGCACCAGCGCTTCGGCCTGCCTGAACAGCTGCAACGCTTCGTGACCTACGCCAAGACGCTTCACTGATCGTTACAAGGCCAGCTGTACTGCAACGATGCGTCGCGCCATCGGCCTTGGACAAGCCGCTCATGCTTTGCAATGCTGCAGGCTCGACGGCCTTCAGGCCGCGGTGATCGGGCCAGCCACCTGCGTTTTCACGTACCCGCCAGCGTACGCCGCGCCACGCCCTGTTGGGTGTGCATCGCGACGATCCGATTCCAGACTCAAGCACTTGTGCCGCTGCGGCACGTGCGTGCTGGAACCAGGACGCAAACAAAGACGGAACCAAGACGTGAAGGGGGTGAACGATGCCCACAGGCATCCTTTTCGGGCAGATCTGCGTTGTACTGGGTGTGGCCTTCGGCGGCGTGTGGTCGGCAACACAGTGGACGGCTCATGCGCTGGGCTATCAACCGCGGCTCGGAGCCGCATGGTTTGATATTTCCGGCGTACCGGTCTACGGGCCCTGGAAGCTCTTCGAGTGGTGGTATTTCTACGATGCCTACGCACCCGACGTGTTCCTTCGCGGCGGCACCATCGCGGCATCGAGCGGGATGCTCGCTACGGGCGCGGCGATCGGCATGGCCGTCTGGCGCTCCCGTCTTGCCAAGGGGGTCACAACCTACGGTTCCGCCCGCTGGGCCGATGCAGATGAGATCCGGCAGGCCGGACTGATCCGGGCTACGGGCGTCTTCCTGGGCAAGTTAGCTGGGAAGGTCGTCGCGTACGTGCGCCACGACGGCCCGGAGCACGTGATGGTCTTCGCCCCCACGCGCTCAGGCAAGGGTGTCGGTCTCGTCATCCCCACGCTGCTGTCCTGGACCGGGTCGGCCGTGATCCACGACATCAAGGGCGAGAACTGGAATCTGACGGCAGGCTGGCGCACACGCTTCAGCCACTGCCTGCTGTTCAACCCGACCGACGCCAAGAGCGCAGCGTACAACCCGCTGCTCGAAGTGCGACGCGGCATGCACGAAGTCCGCGACGTGCAGAACATCGCCGACATCCTGGTTGACCCGGAAGGCGCGCTGGAACGCCGCAATCACTGGGAGAAGACCAGCCATGCACTACTCGTCGGTGCGATCCTGCACGTGCTCTACGCGAGCGAGGACAAGACGCTACGTGGCGTTGCCAACTTCCTGTCCGACCCGGCATGCCCTTTCGAGGTGACGCTGCATCGGATGATGACGACCAAGCACCTGGGTAGAGATGGAGAAGATGGGGTGCATCCCGTCGTTGCGTCAGCCGCCCGCGAAGTCCTCAACAAAAGCGACAACGAGCGATCCGGCGTCCTGTCCACCGCCATGAGCTTCCTGGGCCTCTACCGCGACCCCACGGTGGCCGAAGTCACGTCACGCTGCGACTGGCGCATCGCCGACCTGATCTCCGCCGAGCACCCGGTGTCGCTCTACCTGGTCGTGCCGCCCTCGGACATCAGCCGCACCAAGCCGCTGATCCGTCTCATCCTCAATCAGGTCGGCCGGCGCTTGACCGAATCACTCGACGGCTCGGACGGCATCGCGCGCAAGCACAAGCTGCTCTTGATGCTCGACGAGTTCCCGGCGCTGGGACGGCTGGACTTCTTTGAGTCCGCGCTGGCCTTCATGGCGGGCTACGGCCTGCGCGCCTTCCTGATCGCGCAGTCCCTGAATCAAATCGACAAGGCCTATGGCCAGAACCATTCGATCCTCGACAACTGCCACGTGCGCATCGCGTTCGCCACCAACGACGAGCGCACGGCCAAGCGCATCTCAGAGGCACTGGGCACCGGTACTGAATTGCGCGCGCAGCGCAACTACGCGGGCCACCGGCTGGCGCCCTGGCTCGGGCACCTCATGGTTTCCCGGCAGGAGACCGCGCGGCCGCTGCTCACGCCGGGCGAAGTGATGCAGTTGCCGCCCGATGACTCGGTGGTGATGGTTTCCGGCCATCCGCCGATCAAGGCGAAGAAGCTCCGCTACTACCAGGACCGGAACTTCATTGCGCGGGTGCTGCCGCCACCGGTGCTGGCACCAGGTGTCTATGTGGACCGACCTGCACCGCGCTCCGACGATTGGAGCGGGCTGGCTCCGCTCGTAGCGACCGAATCTTCGTCCGGTGGCGAAGAAGAAGGCTTTGCCGACGAGGGAGGCCACCAGTTCAAGCCCGAGCTCGAAGTGACCCCCGACACGCCGATCCTTCCGGCCGACGATGGTCTGCTGGTGCTCGACGATGAGGACGACATGCCACTGCGTCCGCAGGACGTGGACCGGCAGCTCACTCGCAGCGCACGTCTCGCCGCCATGGACCCTGACGACGGGATCGCCCTATGAGCCGCACACGCCTGAACATCTTCATCGAGCCGGCGCACGCCAAGCGCCTGGACCAGGTTTCCGCGCACAAGGGCGTTTCGAAGTCCGCCGTGATCGCGGCGGCACTGGCGTCCTTCCTTTCGCCGGATGGCGAGGACCAGCGCGAGGCGGCCCTGGCCAAACGCCTGGACCGCCTCTCGCGGCAGTTCGACCGTCTGGAACGCGACCAGGGCGTGCTGATCGAGACCGTCGCCCTGTACCTGCGCCACTACCTGACCGTGGCGCTGCCGGTACCCGAACACCAGCAGGAGGCCATGCGCGCCCAGGGTCGCGCCCGCTATGTCCAGTTCATCGAGCAGCTGGCCCGCCACATCCAGCGCGGCCGCAGCCTGGTTCGCGAGATTCATCAAGAGATCGAGCCGGTTGCACCGGCACAGCAAACAGGTGAAGGCCACCAGCCGACTTCCTCCGACGGCGCGATTCATGGAGACGACCCAGCCATGTCCAGTGAAGGAGAAAGACCATGAGGCCCATCAACATCGCTCAGGGCGGAGGCGTGGGCGACGGCGGTGAATCCGCCGCCCGCCGCATCCGCATGCTGCGCACGGCGATGGGGCCGGAGATCGCGGCAGCGCTCGACGACCCGGAGATCGTTGAAGTGCTGCTGAACCCCGATGGATCGCTGTGGGTGGACCGTCTCGGCAGTGGCCGCGCGCCGACCGGCACCGCGCTCCCTGCACCGGTGGCCGAACGGATCATCCGGCTCGTGGCTGCGCACGTTCGCACGGAGGTGCATCCGGGTGCACCGATCCTTTCAGCCGAGCTGCCTGAGACCGGCGAGCGATTCTTGGGTGTGCTGCCCCCCGTCGTGCGGGCGCCCTCGTTCGCTATTCGCAAGCGCGCGCTGCGCATCATGAATCTCGCGCGCTATGTGGAAGACGGCGTGATGACGGCCGAGCAGGCGGCATTCCTGCGCTCGGCGGTGCACGACCGGCTGAACATCGTCGTCGCAGGCGGGACCAGCACGGGCAAAACGACGCTCGCGAACGCGCTGCTCGACGAGATCGTAGAGACGCGCGATCGCGTGCTGATCCTCGAGGACACGGTGGAGCTGCAGTGCCGCAGCGACGACCACGTCGGCATGCGCACCGAGCCCGGCGTGAGCACCATGGCCGACCTGGTGCGCGCGACCCTGCGGCTGCGGCCGGACCGGATCGTCGTCGGCGAAGTGCGCGGCGCCGAAGCTTTGGACCTGCTCAAAGCCTGGGGCACCGGGCATCCGGGCGGCATCGCAACCGTGCACGCCGGCTCCGCCGCGGGTGCGCTCACGCGGCTCGAACAGCTCGTGCAGGAGGTGAGCATCACCGTCCCGCGCGCCCTCATCGCCGAGGCGGTCAACGTCATAGTCTTCATTGCCGGCCGCGGCCGCGCGCGCCGCGTGCGCGAAATCGCACGCGTCCTCGGCTTCAACAGCCATGGATACCAGTTCGACACCTCGCTCGGGCCGGGCTTTCCTCCCATTTCCCCCAACCCGTCATCCACAGGAGAACCAACATGACGAACCTGCGTACATCCGTAAAACCGCTTCTGGTCGCCACCGTTGCTGCGGCGGTGTTGCTCACCGTTGCGCTGCCAGCGCACGCGGCTGGCTCCAGCATGCCGTGGGAGGCACCACTGCAATCCATCCTCGATTCGATCCAGGGGCCGGTGGCGCGCATCGTCGCGGTGATCGTCATCATCGCCACCGGGCTGGCACTGGCGTTCGGCGACACCTCTGGAGGCTTCCGCAAGCTGATCCAGATCGTTTTCGGTCTGTCCATCGCGTTCGCGGCTTCCTCGTTCTTCCTGACCTTCTTCAGCTTCACGGGCGGAGCGGTGTTGGCATGAACACCTCGGCTGCCAACACCTCGGGGCCGCCCGGCTTCGAAGTGCTCCTGCATCGGTCGTTGACCGAGCCGATCCTGATGGGCGGGGCGCCGCGCACCGTGGCGATCGCCAATGGCACGCTGGCCGCAGCGGTCGGACTGGGCCTGCAGCTTTGGCTGCCCGGCATCGCACTGTGGATCGTCGGGCACTCACTCGCTGTCTGGGGCGCCCGCGTGGACCCGCAGTTCATGCAGGTCTTCGCGCGGCACATCAAGCACCGGCAACTGCTGGACGTGTGAGGACATCACGATGATGAACCTCACCGAATACCGCGAGCGTCCGGCGCTGCTGGCCGACTGGCTTCCCTGGGCAGGCCTTGTCGCCCCCGGTGTTGTGCTCAACAAGGATGGCTCGTTCCAGCGCACGGCGCGTTTCCGTGGGCCAGACCTGGACAGCGCGACACAGGGCGAGCTGGTCGCCACTTCAGCGCGCCTCAACAACGCACTGCGCCGGCTCGGCTCGGGCTGGGCGCTGTTCGTCGCGGCCGAGCGGCGCGAAGCTGCCGACTACCCCGAGTGCTCGTTTCCCGAACCGCTGTCCTGGCTCGTCGACGAAGAACGGCGCGCTGCCTTCGAGGAAGACGCTAGCCACTTCGAGAGCAGCTACCACCTGTCGCTGCTGTATCTGCCGCCGGAGGAATCGCGTGCGCGTGCGGGCCGGCTGCTTTACGAGAACCAGAAGACCGAAGGCGTGGATTGGCCAGATTGGAGGACGCGGCTGACCACCTTCGTGTCCGAGACCGAACGCTTCTTCGGCCTGCTCGAAGGCGTGATGCCTGAGATTCGCTGGCTCGACGACAGCCAGACATTGACCTACCTGCATGCGTGCATTTCGACGCGCCGACACACCGTCGCAGTGCCCGAGGTGTCGATGCACCTCGACACGCTGCTGGCGGATGAGCCGCTCACTGGCGGACTGGAGCCGACGCTGGGCGGTTCGCATCTTCGGGTGTTGACCGTGCGCGGCTTCCCCACCTCGACCTGGCCCGGTTTGCTCGACGATTTGAACCGCCTGGGCTTTGCCTACCGATGGAGCACGCGGTTCATCTGCCTGGACAAGGCCGAAGCCGAGAAGGAGCTCGCTCGCCTGCGCCGCCAGTGGTTCGTCAAACGCAAAAACATCGTCGCGCTGCTGCGCGAGACGATCTTCCAGCAGGAGAGCCCGCTGGTGGATTCCGATGCATCGAACAAGGCATCCGACGCGGATGCTGCGTTGCAGGAGCTGGGAAGCGACCAGGTGGCGTTCGGCTATTTCACTGCGACGGTCGCTGTGCTCGATGCCGACGCGGCCGGGGCCGACGAAAAGCTGCGGCAGGTGGAACGAGCCATTCAGGGTCGCGGATTCGTGACGATCCCTGAAACCCTGAATGCGGTCGATGCCTGGCTGTCGTCGATCCCGGGCCATGCCTACGCCAATGTGCGCCAGCCCATCGTCTCGACGCTGAACCTTGCGCACATGATGCCGGTCTCGGCCGTCTGGGCTGGGCCTGAGCGCAATGCGCATCTCGATGGCCCTCCACTCATCGTCACCCGTACCGATGGCGCGACGCCATTCCGGCTGGTCACGCACATCGGCGATGTGGGGCACACGCTGGTGGTCGGGCCGACCGGCATGGGCAAGTCGGTGCTGCTCGCCACATTGGCGATGCAGTTCCGGCGCTACGCGGGCTCCCAATTGCTCGTCTTCGACATGGGCCGCTCGATGCGTGCCACCGTGCTCGGTCTTGGCGGCGAACACTACGACCTTGGGGCGGACGGAGCCATTGCGTTCCAGCCTTTGGCTCGCATCGACCAGAACGCCTACCGGACCTGGGCGGCCGAGTGGATCGAAGGACGCTTGGTTCAGGAAGGCGTCGCTGTCGGCCCGCCGGAGAAGGACGCGGTCTGGTCCGCGCTCAACAGCCTGGCGAGCGCGCCGGTCGAACAGCGCACCATGACTGGCCTGTCGGTACTGCTGCAGTCCAACGCCCTGCGCCAGGCGCTGCAGCCCTACGTGCTGGGTGGTGCGCACGGCGCGCTGCTCGACGCGGATTCGGACCGGCTCGGCACGGGTTCGATCCAGTGCTTCGAGATGGAAGAGCTGATGCAGAGCAAAGCAGCAGTGCTGGCCGTGCTGGGCTATCTGTTCGCGCGCTTCGATGAGCGCTTCGACGGGGCACCGACCCTGCTGATGCTCGACGAGGCGTGGCTGTTCCTCGACGACCCCGTGTTCGCGTCGCGCATCCGCCAGTGGCTCAAGACGCTGCGCAAGAAGAACGTCTCGGTGATTTTCGCGACGCAGTCACTGGCCGACATCCAGAACTCGCCGATCGCGCCGGCCATCGTGGAGAGCTGCGCGAGCCGCGTCTTCCTGCCGAACCCGCAGGCGACGGAGCCGCAGATCCGCTCGATCTACGAGGGCTTCGGCCTGAACACACGGCAGATCGACATCGTCGCGACCTCGCAGCCGAAGCGGGACTACTACTACCAGTCGCGGCTCGGCAACCGGGTCTTCGACCTTGGCCTGGGCCCCGCAGCGCTGGCTTTCGCCGCAGCCTCCTCGCCGGAAGACCAGCGCGCTATCGATGCCGTGCTTGCCAAGGGCGATGCCGGTGCATTCGCCGCCACCTGGCTGCGCCATCGCGGCCTTGAGTGGGCGGCCGATCTCATCCCCTCGTTTCCACCCTTTCCACCCTTTTCTTCCACAGCTCAGGAGAACACGCCATGAAGAAGACCTTGCTTGCCGTCGCCACAGCGGCCTTGATGAGCACGCTGCCCGCTGCGCATGCGCAGCGGGTCGTGATCGACCCAACGAACCTCGCGCAGAACCTCATGACGGCCGCCAACACGCTGGAGCAGATCAACAACCAGATCAAGCAACTGCAGAACCAGGCGCAGTCGCTGATGAATCAGGCGAAAAACCTGACCAGTCTGGACTTCAGCGCCCTGAACGAACTGCGCGCCGCGCTGTCGGCGACGAATCAGTTGATCCAGCAGGCACAGGGCCTGGCCTTCAACGTGCAGCAGATGGAGACGCAGTTCCAGCAGCTGTATCCCGAGTCGTTCAGTGCCACCGTCTCCAGTGGTCAGATGGTGCTCGACGCGCGCAAGCGCTGGACGAACTCGCTGGACGCACTTCGCACAGCAACGAAGGTTCAGTCTCAGGCGGTGCAGAACTTCGCCTCGGACGAATCGACGCTGACGGATCTGGTGAACCGCAGCCAGTCGGCCGTGGGTGCTCTGCAAGCCACGCAGGCGACCAATCAGCTGCTGGCCCTGCAAGCCCGGCAGTCGATACAGGCGCAGCAACTTCAGATCACGCAGGACCGGGCTGCCGCGCTGGAGCAGGCGCGGCAGATTGCCGTCCAGGAGCGTGCGCGCGAGGTGCGCCGCCGCTTCACGGGTGCGGGCACGCCGTACACGCCAGCGACGGTGAATTTCTACAGCGAGTGAGGGGGGTGCCATGAACAAGCTCTTCATTCTTACCGCCGTGGCTTCAACGCCTCTACTGGCCGCCTGCGGCAAGCCCGCGCCCATCGAATCCGTCGAATCGCTCGTGGTGAATCCTGAGCGCTTGAAGGAACTGCGTGCACAGTGCAAGGCTGACCATGCCACGGTCGGCGATGCGCAGTGCAACGCAGTGGCCGAGGCCACGCGTCGGCGCTTCTTCGGGAGCGGTGGCCCGTCGTACACGCCGCCCGCTTCATCGCCAGCGTCGCCGGCGCCGAAGGAATAGCCGTGCAGGATGTGGCGGTCATCGACCGGTTCCTCGACGTCTTCTCACGCTACATCGATTCCGGCTTCGGGCTGCTGCGCGGCGAGGTGGCCTTCCTCACGGCCACGCTGATCGCAATCGACATGACGCTCGCAGGCTTGTTCTGGGCGATGAGCCATGCCTCCGGCCAGGGCGATGACGTGATCGCCAAGCTGATCAAGAAGGTGCTGTACGTCGGAGCCTTCGCCTACATCATCGGCAACTTCAACAGCCTGGCGGGCATTCTCTTTCGGTCCTTCGCCGGCCTGGGCCTGACAGCTTCGGGTTCGGGGATGAGTCAGGCGCAACTGCTGCAGCCGGGCCAGCTCGCCAAAGTGGGCATCGACGCCGGCCGGCCGATCATGGAGCAGATCGGCACCATGACGGGGTTCCCGGAGGTGTTCGCGAACCTCGACACCGTCGCGGTGCTGTTCCTCGCATGGCTCGTCTTGATCGTGGCGTTCTTCGTGTTGGCGGTGCAGCTCTTCGTCACGCTGATCGAGTTCAAGCTGACCACGCTAGCGGGCTTCGTGTTGGTGCCCTTCGCGCTGTAGAACAAGACCTCATTCCTGGCTGAAAAGGTCCTGGGCAACGTGGTGTCGTCGGGGATCAAAGTGCTGGTGCTCGCGGTGATCGTGGGCATCGGCTCTGGCCTGTTCGCAGAATTCACAGTGCCACCAGGTGCGGACCCGAGCATTGACCATGCGCTGGTGATCATGCTGGCATCGCTGGCGATGCTCGGATTGGGGATCTTCGGCCCGGGGATCGCGACGGGGCTGGTATCTGGTGCGCCGCAGTTGGGCGCGGGCGCTGCGGCGGGCACCGCGATGGGTGCAGCAGGTCTGGCCGTGGCTGGAGGTGCGGCCGTGGCTGGCGCCGGTTCCGCAGTCGCGGCGGGTGCGCGTATGGCGCCCGGCGCGGCGCAGGCGGCCATCAGCGGCGGCGCGACCGCGGCGCGCTCGGCCAGCGCCCTGGCCAGCGGAGCGAAGTCTGCCTACCAGACGGGCGCTGCCGCATCGGGCGGTAGTGGCGTGCGTGCTGCCGGTGCCGGACTCGCCAGCGTCGCAAAAGCCGGGGCGGGTGCAGCCGGCCAGCGCGTCGCTTCCAACGCCAAGGCCGTCAAAGACCACGCTGCGAGCTTCGTGGCCGATGCTGCCGCGCCTGCCTCTCCTTCTGCATTCGCCTCTGGTTCAGCTGCCGAAGGCAGTGCATCGGCCCCTTCCGCAGCAGAGCCCGCATGGGCGCAGCGCATGCGCCGCAAGCAGCAGATGACCCAAGCCGCGACGACCGCAGCCCACGTGCTGCGCTCGGGCGACCACGCCGGTGGTGGCGTCAGTCCCAGTCTGCGGGACAGCTCCAACCTCTGAACCCTTTTTGAAAGGAAACACTGTGCGTTTCAAACGACCCCAGGTGCGGTACTCGGACACGCCCGAGCCCGTCACCCCCTATCAAGCCGCCGCGCAGGTCTGGGACCAGCGCATCGGCGACAGCCGCGTGCAGGCGAAGAACTGGCGCTTGATGGCCTTCGGCACTCTGTCGCTGGCGCTGCTGATGGCTGGCGGGCTGGTCTGGCGCTCTGCGCAGTCCATCGTCACGCCCTATGTCATCGAGGTGGACAACGCCGGTCAAGTGCGCGCCGTGGGCGAAGCGGCTGCGCCGTACAAGCCGGCCGATGCGCAGATCGCGTTTCACCTGGCGCGCTTCATCGGCGACGTGCGGTCGCTCTCCATCGACCCGATCGTTGTCCGCCGGAACTGGCTCGAAGCCTACGACTACACGACCGACCGCGGTGCCGCGACGCTGAACGATTACGCACGGACCAACGATCCATTCTCTCGCATCGGGCAGAGCTCGGTGGCCGTGGAAGTGACCAGCGTGGTCAGGGCCAGCGATGCCTCGTTCCAGGTTCGCTGGATCGAGCGCAGCTACGCGAATGGATCGCCTTCGGGCACCGAGCGCTGGACGGCGGTGCTGTCCGTAGTGCTGCAGCCGCCACGCACCGAAGAGCGGCTGCGCAAGAACCCACTGGGCATCTACGTCAACGGCCTGTCCTGGAGCCGTGAACTCGAAGCAATGCAAGGAGCAAAACCGTGAAGACTCATTTCAGTAGAACCGTATCGAGCTTGTTCCTGATCACCGCGCTGGCGACTGCTGCGGGCTGCGCCACGCAGGGCAACCCGCCGCCGGTGATTTCGCTCGATGAACCCGTGGCCGTCGCTGCGAAGGTCTTGCCTGAGCCTGCGAAGCCCATCGAAGTGGTGGCTGTTCCAGAGCCCTTGCCGTTGCCCGAGCAGATGAAGGCGCTGCCGACCGAGACGGAATTGAAGCCGGCGCAAGAGCCGGCCGACGACAAGGTGCGTGTCTCCCGCGCGAATGAGGAAGCCCGCATCGCGCCGACGCGCGAGGGGTACGTGAATGCGATCCAGGTCTGGCCCTACGCGGACGGAGCGCTGTATCAGGTGTACACCAGCCCGGGTCGTGTCACCGTGATCGCGCTGCAGGAGGGTGAGGAATTGGTGACGGTCTCCGCCGGCGATACCGTGCGCTGGATCGTCGGCGACACGGCCAGTGGCGCTGGCACTACCCTGCGCGTCAACATCCTGGTGAAGCCAACGCGGATCGGCTTGAAGACAAATCTCGTCGTCACCACGAACCGACGCACCTACCTGCTGGAGCTTTCCTCGACGCCGCAGGCCTGGATGGCTTCGGTGTCGTGGGACTACCCGAAGGATCGGATGCTTGCGCTGCAGAAGCAGGCGCGCGAAGCTCAGGCGGCCACGCCGGTGGACTCGGGCCTGTCGCTGGAGCAGATCAAGTTCCGCTATTCGATCTCGGGCGACGGGCCCTCGTGGAAGCCGCTGCGTGCGTTCGACGACGGGCAGCGGGTCTACATTCAGTTCCCGGGCGGTATCGCACAGGGCGAATTGCCCCCGCTGTTCGTAATCGGGTCCCAAGGGGACGGACAGCTCGTGAACTACCGCTTCCGATCGCCGTACTACGTCGTTGATCGGCTCTTCGGTGCTGCCGAACTACGGCTGGGCGGGTTCAAGGGCGGCAAGGCCGAGGTCGTACGGATCGAGCGCACTGATGGCGCTCAACGCGGGAGCGGATCGTGAGCGAGGCCGGCGCAGCATCCGTCAAGGCCGATCCTGAAACGCTGGCGCTGCGCGCGCAGCCGCGCCCTGTCGTTCGCCTGAATCGCCGCGTGCTGGCAGTAGGAGCCGGCACGCTCGCCGCGGCGGTGCTGGGCGGCACGCTGTGGTCGTTGCAGTCTCAGCAGCGCTCCCGCGCTCCTGCGAATGAGCTGTTCAACGTCGATCGCATTGCGAAGTCAGAGAGCCTGGACCGGCTGCCGAAAGACTATGCGGCAATTCCGCCAGCGCCGAAGGCTGCACCGCCCGTTCTGGGCGAGCCGTTGCCGGGGGATCTCGGGCCCGCCATCGTGAAATCGCAGCAGCCGATGGAACAGCGGATGGCGTCGCCTGGTACCGATCCCGCGCAGCTGGCCGCCGAAGAAGCGGCGCGGTCGTCGGTGTTTTTCCGGGGGGCCGGAAGCGGGGCCGGCGGCGCCAGGCAGGTAGCTGCCGCTCCATCTACAACATCAGTGGCCAATCCGAATGCAGGCATTGCCGCTCCGAACCAGAATCCGTTCAATGCAACGGCCGGCGGCATGCTGCCCGCGGTGCCGACCGATCCGACTGCAGCGCAGAACAGGCAGGATTTGAAAGAGGCCTTCCTGACGAAAGCGGGAGACGGGGCGACGCGCAATCCAGGAAGTCTGCAACTGCCCGCATCGCCGTACCAGGTGATGGCGGGCACCGTGATTTCTGCAGCGCTGGTGACGGGGATCAATTCGGATCTGCCGGGGCAGGTAATCGCCAACGTGACGGAGGCGGTCTACGACACCGCCACGGGGCGGCATCTGTTGGTCCCGCAGGGCTCGCGGCTGATTGGGCGCTACGACAGCCAGGTTTCCTTCGGCCAACGGCGCTTGCTGCTGGTGTGGACGCGGCTGATCCTGCCAGACACGTCGTCTGTGGCGCTGGACCGTTTGCCCGGAATCGATCCAGCGGGCTATGCCGGGCTCGAGGATGGCGTCGACTGGCACTGGGACCGCATCCTGGCCGGCGCGGCGCTGTCGACGCTACTAGGCGTGGGAGCAGAGCTGGCAGCGCCGGAGAGTCGTACGGACCAAAACGGTGACCGAACGGTGATCGCCATTCGGGAAGGCACGCAGGACTCGATCAACCAGGTCGGGCAGGAGATCACAAAGCGCAACGCGAGCATCCAGCCCACGCTGACCATCCGTCAGGGGTTTCCGATGCGAGTGATGGTGAGCAAGGACTTGGTGCTGCGGCCGTACCAGCCATTGTTCTTCGTGCCAGGAGTACCGCAATGAGCGCAGCCAAGCTCCGCCTTGGACCATTGCCGAGGGCAACGACGGTGAGGCTTGCTGTGACCATGCCTGCCGACCTGAAGGACATGCTCGACCGTTATGCGGCTCAGCATTCACAGGCCTACGGCGAGCCGGTTGACGCAGCTTCTCTCATTCCGCACATGCTGGAAGCCTTCATGGCACGCGATCGCGCTTTCAGCAGAGCCGCGGGCAAGCGACCGCCGCCCCAAACTACGACCGGGCACGCTGCAGCAGGTTCTTGATAGATGTCGGCTCCTGCACGATGAGGGCATCAACAGTTGCAGTGCAATCAGCGTGACCGGACTTCCGTGACGCTGTGGCACGGATGGAGTCGATCATGAGAAAAGGCGAAGAGTCAGCCGCTGTCGGAGTCTTTCACCGCAGGCACGTCGAACGCTTGCAGAGCCCCGAACAGCGACCCCAATCGGAGGTTCCAAGCGCCGTGTCCTTCCGGCGCACGATCCGACGGACGGAACTGCACAAGATGGTGCCGCTCTCCGGCACCACTATCTACGACATGGAGCGTCGAGGCGAGTTTCCGCGCCGGTTCAACCTGACCTCGCGCTGCGTGGTCTGGGATCTTGCAGAGGTCGAGGCCTGGATCGAGACACGCCGCCAGGTCTCGGACGCCGCGCAGATGAAGCGTGCGCCCTCCCCCGACGTGCGGCAGCGCAAGCGCCGTCCGGTCAAAGCAATGCTTGCGTCGTGATGACCTTCATCGACGGCGGCAGCAAGGTGGGCGTGTGGGACTTGCCTGCCACCCAGGCGTCGATCATGTCCGCCCACTCTTGCAGCATGTGCCGGCGCTGCTCGGCGTACTCGGCCTTGTTGTAGACCCCGCGCGACGAGCGGCCGTCTTCGTGGGCGAGGCACTTCTCGATCCAGTCGCTGTTGAAGCCCAGTTCGTTCAGGATGGTTGAGCCGGTACGACGCAAGTCGTGCACGGTGAATCCATCCAATGGCAGGCCCTTCTCCTTTGCCCGCGCAGCCACCAGTTGCGTCACACGGTTGAGGGTCGCATTGGACATGCACTTGTCGGGCTCGTAGCGCGAGGGCAGCACGAACCTGGAACCGCCAGCGCAGGTACGCAGCGCGACCATGATGTCGAGCGCCTGCTGCGACAGATAGACGTTGTGCGCCTTGGAACCTTTCATGCGCTCCTTGGGGATGGTCCACAGCGCGTTCTCGAAGTCGATCTCGTTCCAGGTGGCATGGATCAGCTCACCCTTGCGCACGAGGGTAAGCAGGATGAGCCGGAGTGCCAGGCGGATGGTCGGGTACGACGCCACCGTTTCCAATTGATGGTGCATCAGTCGGATTTCGACGGGAGACAAGGCGCGGTCTTTCGGCACGAAGGTCGCGATTGAGGATGGCCCCACGTCGTCGGCCGGATTGGCCACCTTTTCGCCGTGCAGGATGGCAAACCCATAGATTTGCTTGACGATGTCTCGCACGTGGACAGCCGTGGCCGGTGCGCCCCTGCCCTTGACCTTGTTGCAAAGGTCGCGCAGGTCGTCCGAAGTGATTTCGGTCAGGAGGCGGTTCTTGAACACGGGCAGGATGTCCCGGTCGAGGATGCTTTTGCGCATCGAGCGAGTGCTGTCGGCCATCCTGGCGCCCTTCGCCCACCTGTCGGTAAATTCCTGAAAGCTCTTGGCCTCAGACAGACGGCGCTTTTCGCGCTGCTTCTCCTGCGCCGGAGATTTACCGTCAGACACCGCGCGCCGGGCGTCTATGCACCTCTCGCGGGCCCTGGCCAACGACAAGCCGTCAGCTCCATAACGTCCGATCGTCAGAGTTTCACGGCGGCCGTTCATGCGGTAGTCGTAGCGGAAGGTGACAGTGCCGACCGGCGACACAGTGACGTACATCCCGTCCCGGTCGGTCACCTTGTAGAGCGCGGCCTTGGGCTTGAGGTTCTTGAGCGCGGTGTCGGTGAGCATGCGTTCTCCTGGGTGAGAGCGCCTTTACCGTCAAGCACGCTCAAACTTCAAACACGCCCGGAACCCGCATGAAACCTAGCTTTTCGCCTTATTTTTTACCGTCATGCGTCGAAACAGGCTGACGGTACAAATTTTAGACCAGTGGAACGAACTTTGGCTACCGACAGATCAACCGACAACTTGAGTCGCTTGCCACCAATCGTTGTCGATAGATGTTGATGATAAAACATTTATAAATCAACAACTTACGTCTCTTTAGCGATATTAGTTGATTGTCCGCGAAGTGCGGCAAATCATTCCCACTCAATCGTCGCTGGCGGCTTGCTGGAGACGTCGTAAGTCACTCGATTGATCCCGCGCACCTCATTGATGATCCGTCCGGACACTTTCTTGAGCAAGGCGTAAGGCAGCTCTGCCCAATCCGCGGTCATGAAGTCACTGGTTTGCACGGCGCGCAGGGCCACCACGTAGTCATACGTGCGCCCATCGCCCATGACACCCACGCTTTTCACGGGCAGAAATACGGTGAAGGCCTGACTGGTCAACTCGTACCAGCTCTTGCCAGTGCCTGGATCGATGAAATTGCGCAGCTCCTGAATGAAGATGTCGTCGGCACGCCGCAGTAGACCGGCGTATTCCTTCTTCACTTCGCCAAGAATGCGCACGCCCAGGCCCGGCCCGGGGAATGGATGGCGGTACACCATTTCGGGCGGTAGCCCGAGGGCGACGCCCAGTTCGCGCACCTCATCCTTGAACAGATCGCGCAGCGGCTCCAGCAGCTTCAAGCCGAGCTGCTCAGGCAGACCGCCGACGTTGTGGTGGCTCTTGATGGTGACGGCCTTCTTGCTCTTGGCGCCACCCGACTCGATCACATCGGGATAGATCGTGCCTTGCGCGAGGAAGGTGGCACCCTTGTGGCCCTTGTCTCCCGCCTTCAGTTTGGCGGCCGCTTGCTTGAACACCGTCACGAACTCGCCGCCGATGATCTTGCGCTTGGCTTCCGGGTCGTTCACGCCTGCCAGCTTGCCCAAGAACAGATCGCTCGCATCGACGCGGATGACATTCGCATGCAGCTTGCCCTGGAACATCTCCATGACCAAGTCGCCTTCGTTCAGACGCAGCAGGCCGTGGTCCACGAAAACGCAGGTCAGCTGATCGCCGATGGCGCGGTGAATCAGCGCGGCGGCCACCGAGGAATCGACCCCACCGGACAGCCCCAGGATGACTTCTTCGTCGCCCACCTGGTCTCGGATTTTCTGGACCGCTTCGGAGATGTAGTCCCCCATGATCCAGTCGGGACGCACGCCGCAGATACCGAGCACGAAACGCTCCAGCAGCGCCTTGCCCTGCACGGTGTGCGTGACTTCCGGGTGAAACTGCACCGCATAAAACTTGCGCTCTTCATCCGCCATCCCGGCGATGGGGCAGCTCTCGGTGCTGGCCATGAGCTTGAAGCCCGGGGGCAGCTCCGTGACCTTGTCGCCATGGCTCATCCACACATTGAGCATGCCGTGGCCTTCTTCCGTGGTGAAGTCGGCAATGTCGCGCAGCAGCTCGGTGTGGCCCCGTGCACGCACCGCCGCGAAACCGAACTCGCGCTTGTGCCCGCCCTCGACCTTGCCGCCCAGTTGGTGGGCCATGGCCTGCATGCCGTAGCAGATGCCCAGGACGGGAACGCCCAGTTCGAACACGGCTTGCGGGGCCTTGTCGGTGGTGTCCTCGTACACGCTGGCATGGCTGCCGGAGAGGATCACCCCTTTGAGCGAACCGTCCTTGGCATATTCGCGGATCCATTCATCCGTGACATCGCAGGGGTGTACTTCGCTGAGCACATGCGCCTCGCGCACTCGGCGCGCGATGAGTTGGGTGACCTGGGAGCCAAAATCGAGGATGAGGATTTTCTGGTGTTGCATGGCAGGCGACGGGGGGAGGAAAAAACAAAGGCCCGAACACCGCAAGAAGGGTTCGGGCCTGTGGTGGCGACAAGATCAGTCGGCGCGGTAGTTGGGCGCTTCCTTCGTGATCTGCACATCGTGGACATGGCTTTCGCGGATGCCTGCGGTGGTGATCTCGACGAACTCGGCCTTGTTGTTCATTTCTTCGATCGTGGCGCAACCGCAGTAACCCATGGCGGCGCGCACGCCGCCCGCCATCTGGAACACGATGGAGACCATCGACCCCTTGTAGGGCACACGGCCTTCGATGCCTTCCGGCACCAGTTTGTCCGCATTGGGGTTGCCCGTGCTGGATTCCTGGAAGTAACGGTCCGCACTGCCCTGCTGCATGGCGCCGATGCTGCCCATCCCGCGGTAGCTTTTATAGCTGCGGCCCTGGAACAGGATGACCTCGCCCGGCGCTTCTTCGGTGCCGGCGAACATGCCGCCCATCATCACGGCGCTGGCGCCGGCCGCCAAGGCCTTGGCGATATCGCCGGAGTAACGGATGCCGCCATCGGCGATGAGAGGCACGCCCGTGCCCCGGAGCGCCGTGGCCACGTTGTCGATGGCCATGATCTGCGGCACGCCCACACCCGCCACGATGCGGGTCGTACAGATGGAGCCTGGGCCGATACCGACCTTGACACCATCGGCGCCGGCTTCCACCAAGGCTAACGCGGCAGCGCCCGTGGCAATGTTGCCGCCGATCACGTCGATCTGCGGGTAGTTCTGCTTGACCCAGCGCACCCGGTCGATCACGCCCTTGCTGTGGCCGTGGGCCGTGTCCACCACGATGGCATCGACTCCGGCCTTCACCAGCGCTTCCACGCGCTCTTCCGTGCCCTCGCCCACGCCGACAGCCGCGCCGACGCGCAGGCGGCCAGCGGCATCTCGCGCGGCATTGGGAAAGCTGGTCTGCTTGGTGATGTCCTTGACCGTGATCAGGCCCTTGAGCTCGAACGCGTCATTGACCACCAGCAGCCGCTCGAGCTTGTGCTTGTTGAGCAAGGCCTTCGCCGCGGCGGGAGAAGTGCCTTCCTTCTCGTTGACCGTGATGAGCTTGTCGCGCGGCGTCATGATTTCATGCACCTTGACGTCGTAGCGCGTTTCAAAGCGCAGGTCGCGCCCCGTCACGATGCCGACGACCTTGCCACCGTCGCACACCGGAAAACCCGAGATGCCCAGTTGCTCCGACAGTTGCGACACCTGCAGCACGGTGTGCTCGGGCGTGATGACGACGGGATCGCGAACGACCCCGGACTCGTACCGCTTGACCTTGGCCACGTGGGCGGCCTGCTCCTGCGGCGTGAGGTTTTTGTGCACGATCCCCATCCCGCCCTCTTGCGCGATGGCAATGGCCAGGCGCGCTTCGGTGACCGTGTCCATGGCGGCGGACACCAGCGGCAGGTTCAGGGAAATATTGCGGGAGAGTCGCGTCGCGAGGGACGTGTCCTTGGGGAGGACCTGGGAGTACGCTGGCACCAGCAACACATCGTCGAAGGTGAGCGCTTTTCCAAGAAGGCGCATGAGAAAGCTCCAAAAAAAGGATTGTACCTGCGGGCCGTGCGTGTGCTCGCGTTGTGGCTTGGCAACCATGGCGCCAAGGGGCTTGGGCCGCTAAACTTGCATCGCATGAAAACCCCCCAGCTTCTTTTGGCCGCCCTCGCCTGCACGTGGGCCATGGGCGCTGCGGCGCAATGGCAGTGGATCGACAAGGACGGCCGCAAGGTCTTCAGCGACCGGCCGCCGCCAACGGAGATTCCGCAAAAGAGCATTCTCAAGCAGCCCGGCGGCAATGCGATCTCGGCCCGCCCGGTTGCCGTACCGCCTGCGGCGGATGGGGCGTCTGCCGCCATGGCGGCAGCCAGTGCGCCACGCCCCAGCGGGAAAGACAAGGAACTGGAAGAGCGCAAGGCCCAGGCCGACGCGGCAGAGGCCGCCAAGAAGAGGGCCGACGAGGAGCGCCAGGCCAAGCTGCGGGCCGAAAACTGCGAGCGGGCACGGCAATCCAAGGCAGCGATGACATCCGGCCAATTGTTCAGCCAGACCAATGCACAGGGAGAGCGCGTGTTCATGGACGAATCCGCCAAGGCCGCGGAGGCCCGCCGCGCCGACAGTGTGATCGCGTCCGAGTGCGCGCCGCGCTGAGCCGGGCAGAACCCGGCACGGTCACTGGATGACCACCCGCAAGGGCATGTCAAATACCCCCGTGCCCGCCAGCCCTCAATAGCCGGCCTTCGCACCCGGCCGGCGCTGCGCGAACAGGCCGGTGGACCGGGCCCCCTGGCGGGCGAAACGCTCGCGCCGCGCCACCTTGGGGTCCACCACCAAAGGCCGGTACAGCTCCACCCGGTCCCCGTCCTGCAAAACCTGGTCGGGCGCCGCCGCCCTGCCCCATACGCCGCAGGCGCTGTCGCCCGCAGCCAGCCCGCAGGCCTTCAATGCATCGGCCAGGGTGGCCCCCCTGGGCAACGGCAAGACCCGCTCCACGGTTGATCGGGGTGCCGAGGAGTGCACCACCGTCACCGTCAGCCACTCCACCGCCGCCCCAACAGCGGATGTGTCCGGCCTGTCAGCCATACACCTGCTCGGCGCGCTGGATGAACGCGTCCACCATCGTGCCGGCAATGCGATCGAAAACCGGCCCGACCAAGGCCGCCAGCGCCACGCTGTCGAAACCATAGTTCAGCGTCAGCTCGACCTTGCAGGCGCGCTGCGAGCCGTCTCCCACGGGATGGAAAACCCAGTCGCCGTCCAGTTGCGAAAATGGCCCCTTGACCAGGCGCATCTGAACGCGGCGCCCGGCCTCCTGCGTGTTGCGCGTGACAAATGTCTTGCGCAGCCCGCCCAGCGCGATGCCGACCTCGGCCGTCATGCCTTGCGCGTCCTGGTCCAGCACGGCCGCGTGGTCGCACCAGGGCAGAAACTCCGGGTACTTGGCCACATCGGTGACGAGGGCGAACATTTCCTCGGGGCTGTACCAGATCAGGACGGACTTGTTGACGTTTTTCATGGATGAAGCAAGGCGCCCAGGGCAAAGGGCCGGATGCCCTACGGAGGGCCTGGAGCGCGTGGGCCTAAAATCTTGGAAGCGAGACGACAACGATTGTAGGGAGGGCTTTCATCTCCCGGTTTGCGCCGCACCTATAACCCATGGCCAAAAAACCCGAAACACAGTCCCGCATCGCCGACAACAAAAAGGCAGCCTACAACTACTTCTTCGAGGAACGCTACGAAGCCGGCATGGTGCTGCACGGCTGGGAGGTCAAGGCACTGCGCGAAGGCAAGGTGCAACTGACCGACGGCTACGTCGTGATCCGCGAAGGCGAGCTGTTCCTGATCGGCTGCCAGATCAACGCCCTGAAGACCGCCTCGACCCACGTCAGCCCCGAGGCGGCGCGCACCAAGAAACTGCTGCTGCACCGGCAGGAGATCGATCGCCTGATCAACAAGGTCGAGCAAAAGGGGTACACGCTGGTGCCGCTCAACCTACATTGGAAGGATGGCCTGGTGAAGTGCGATTTCGCGCTGGCCAAGGGCAAGGCAGAACACGACAAGCGCGACACCATCAAGGACCGCGAAGGCAAGCGCGAGGTCGAGCGCGCCATGAAAAGCCGCCACCGGTAATTTTTTCGGCGGCGCCGGGAATAAAAGCGCATCCTTCGGTGTTCATCCAGGTGCAGGGCCGCATTTCGCGTCGCCCGCACCCGATCGACTGGAGACACCCATGATCCGCATCGCTTCCTCCGTGGCCACCGCTGCCTTTGCACTGGCGCTGGCCGGCTGCTCTTCCATGATGACGGCGCCGGCTGGCGTCCAGGCCAAGGACGGCGCACTGACCGGCCCCAACGGCATGACCCTCTACACCTTCGACCGCGATGCGACGGGCAGCGGCAAATCGGTCTGCAACGGCCCCTGCGCCACCAACTGGCCGCCGCTGATGGCCGGCAATGCCACCCCGACCGGCGACTACAGCGTGGTGCGCCGCGACGACGGCAGCAGCCAGCTGGCCTACAAGGGCAAGCCGCTGTACTACTGGGCCAAGGACGCCAAGCCAGGCGATCGCACCGGCGACGGCGTCAACCAGGTCTGGCACACCGCCAAGCCCTGATCCGGGACCGGCCCAGCGCCCGCTCCCATGGACCGGATCGTCGAGCACCTGCCCAGCCTGCGCCGCTATGCGCGGGCCCTGACCGGCAATGCCTGGGCCGCGGACGATCTGGTGCAGGACACGCTGGAGCGCGCGTGCCGCAAGTGGCTGCTCTGGCGATCGGGCAGCGATCTGCGGGCGTGGCTCTTCACCCTGATGCACCACCTGTACCTGAACCAGCAGCGCTCGGCTTCGGCCCTGCCGCTGCTGGACATCGAGGCCGTGCAGGACAGCCTTCAGGCCCCCGCACCCGCATCGGACGACGCCATCGACCTCGATCGCTGCCTGCAGCGCCTGCCCTCCGACCAGCGCGCGGTGCTGCTGCTGGTCACGCTCGAAGACATGGACTACGCGCAGACGGCCCGCGTGCTGCAGATCCCCGTCGGCACGGTGATGTCGCGCCTGTCCCGCGCCCGGGCACGGCTGCGCGAACTGATGCACGCGCCCGCCACAGCGCGCCCGGCGCCCGGTGACGCCCCGCCCGCGCTGCGCCGCATGAAGTGAGGACCCCATGGCCTCCCACGACGACACCCCCATTTCCGAGGACGCATTGCACGCCCTGACCGACGGACGGCTTTCGGCCGCGCAAGCCGAGGCCTTGCGCGCCCGCCTCGCCCGCGATGCCGAGACCCAGGCCACTGCAGCGGCCTGGCAGGCCCAGCGCGCGCAATTGCAGGCCCTGCATGCCGCCTGGGACGCGGCGCCGGTGCCGGACAGCCTGCGCCGCGCGGCCGGCCGCCTGGAGGCCGTGCGGGAGCGCGAGGCCCGCTGGTGGCGCCTGGGCGGCATGGCCGCCTCGCTGCTCCTCGCCTTCGGCCTGGGCTGGACCGTGCACGGGCAATGGCCCACCGACCACCGCGGCCAGGCCGCCGGCCGCATGGCCGATGCCGCACCCGCCGTCGCCCGCCGATTCGCGCAACAGGCCGCCGTGGCGCACGCGGTGTACCAGCCCGAGCAGCGGCACCCCGTGGAGGTGGCCGCCGCACAGCAGGAGCATCTGGTGCAGTGGCTGTCCAAGCGGCTCGGGCGGCCGCTCAGGATTCCCGTGCTGGCGGCCCAGGGGTACGAGCTGGTGGGCGGGCGGCTGCTGCCGGGAGACACGGGCGCACGGGCCCAGTTCATGTACCAGAACGCCGCCGGAGAGCGCGTCACCCTGTACCTCGGCGCCTTGGCGGCGGGCCAGCCCGGCGCCGCCGACACGGCTTTCCGCTTCGATGCGGACGGCCCGGTGCCCTGCTTTTACTGGACGGATGGCGGCTTCGGCTATGCGCTCAGCGGCGCCCTGCCGCGCGCCGCCCTGCTGGGGCTGGCGACGGCAGTGCATCCGCAGTTGTGATGGCCGCGCTCAGCGCAACGCGGCCAGCGGGTGGGCATGGGCCGGCCACGGGCTCTCGAAGAACGGTGCCACCATCTCCGGCGTCACGTCCTCGATGCGCGCCGGGCTCCAGCGCGGGGTGTGGTCCTTGTCCACCGCCAGGGCCCGGATGCCTTCGACCGTTTCGCTCTGGCCGGGGCGCAGGAAAAAGCAGTGGCGCACCATGTCGCGCTCCATGCGCAGATCGGCGGCCAGGTCCATGCGGCGGGCGCGGCGGATCTGCTCCAGCACCACGTGCAGCATGAGCGGAGAGCGTTTGCGCAAGGTGGCTGCCGCGGCGCGGGCCCAGTCGGTGCCGGAGGCCTCCAGGGCCGCCATGATGGCCTGGACGCTGTCCAACGCGAAATATCGATCGATTTCGGCCGATGCCCTAGTACTCATTGCCTCTTTTGCTACAAATTTAGTAGCAATCGATGCCTGCACCGCCGCTGCGTCGGTGAAGGACTCCGTGCCCAGCGCATCCCAGACCGCCGCCTGCCGATCGGACGGCAGGCATCCGTCGGCCAGGCCCAGCGCCACCGCATCGCTCGCGCCGATGGTGTCCCCCGTCAGGCCCAGCCATTCGCCGGCGTGCCCCGGGCAACGCGACAGGAAGTAGCCGCCCCCCACGTCCGGAAACAGGCCGATGGCCGTCTCGGGCATGGCCATCTTCGTGCGCTCGGTCACGATGCGCAGGCTGGCCCCCTGGCTGATGCCCATGCCGCCGCCCATCACGATGCCGTCCATGAACGCGATGTAGGGCTTGCCGTAGTGGTGGATCAGGTGGTTGAGCGCGTATTCCTCGGTGAAGAAATCCTCCAGCCTCGGATCGCCCTGGCTGCCCGCCTGGTGCAGAAAGCGGATGTCGCCGCCCGCGCAGAAGGCGCCGAACGGGCCTTCCTTGTTGCTGCCGCGAATGGCCACCGCCAGGATGCGCTCGTCGTCCTGCCAGGCCAGCAGGGTCTCCATGAGCGCGCGCACCATGCCCAGCGACAGCGCATTCAGTGCCCGGGGGCGGTTGAGGGTGATGAACCCCACCTGCCCGCGCACCTGGGCCAACACCTCTGCGGCCGCTGCCGTCGTCGTCTCCGTCATCGCTGTTCCTTTTTTCAATCGGTTCACGGTCTGAAAGGCCCGCTCGCACGCTGGCGGCCGGCCCGGGCGGAATCTTAGGGCCTGTGGCCCGCAGCGAATGTCAGGCGGTGGACAGGTGCCGGCACCTCGCACGCAACAAAGCACGCAGCGACGCACGAGAGCGCGTTTAAGGCCCGGCTAAGCCAGCCGCCCGGCGCGCGCGGCACACTGGCCATCTCCCCACAACGATCGCGCCCTCGATGCCCCATCCCCCGCTTGCCAAGACGTCCGCCTGGTCACTGATCCGCCCCTACTGGTTCTCGCAGGAGCGCTGGCCCGCGCGGGGCCTGCTGGCATTGATCGTGGCGATGAACCTGGGCATCGTGTACATCAACGTGCGCATCAACGCCTGGAGCGCGGACTTCTTCAACGCCCTGGAGGCGCGGGACACTGCCCGTTTCGGGCCCCTGCTGCTGCTGTTCACCGGGCTGGCGCTGGCCTACATCGTCCTGGCCGTGTATGCGCTGTACTTCAAGCAGATGCTGGGCTTTCGCTGGCGCCGGTGGCTCACGACCGACTACCTGCAGCGGTGGCTGCACGGCAACGCGTTCTACCGCATCGAGCGCGACCGGCTGGCCGACAACCCGGACCAGCGCATCGCCGATGACCTGAGCAGCCTGGCGACCACCACCCTCGCGCTGACGCTGGACCTGCTGTCCACGGTGGTCACCCTCGGTTCATTCGTTGTCATCCTCTGGTCGGTGGGCGGGCCGCTGCTGGTGCATGTGGCGGGCTACAGCGCCACCATTCCGGGCTACATGGTCTGGGCCGCTGCGGCCTATGCCCTGGTGGGCTCGGTCGCCATGCAGGCCTTCGGCCACCGCCTCGTGGCCGTGAACTACCGCCAGCAGCAGGTGGAGGCGCACTTCCGCTTCGGCCTGGTGCGGGTGCGCGAAAACGCGGAGCCCATCGCACTGTACGACGGCGCACGGGCCGAAGCCGCCCACTCCGCCACCCTGTTCGGCCGCATCCAGGACAACTGGCGGATGGTGATGCGCTACACCAAGCGCCTCACGCTGGTGAACTCGCTGTACACGCAGGTGGCCGTGGTGCTGCCGCTCGCGCTGGCGGCGCCCCGGTACTTCGCGGGCGCCTACAGCTTCGGGGTGCTGATGCAGATCAGCCGGGCCTTCGACACGGTGAGCGGGGCGATGTCCTGGTTCATCAACAGCTACGGCACGCTGGCGGAATGGCGCGCCACGGTGAACCGGCTGGCCGAGCTGCGCGACGTGCTCGCCACCGTGCCTGCCACGCCGTCCGAAGGAATCCAGTGGCGAGCCGGGGACGGCTCCGTGCTGGCGACGCACGGCCTGCAACTGGCCCTGCCCGGCGGCGCCACGCTGCTTCGCGTGCCCGACCTGCGCATCGCACCCGGCGAGCGCTGGCTGCTGCGGGGCCCCTCCGGTGCGGGCAAGAGCACCCTGCTGCGCGCGCTGGCAGGCTTGTGGGACTTCGGCAGCGGCATCATCGAGCGGCCGCGCGCGCGGATGCTCTTCGTGCCGCAGCGCAGCTACTTGCCGATGGGAAGCCTGGCCGATGCGCTCGCCTACCCGGACACGGCCGGCGAACACCCCGAAGCGCAGGTGCGCGAGGCACTGCAGGCGGTGGGGCTCGCACCGTTCAGCGGCCTGCTCGGCGAGGTGGCGCCCTGGGCCCAGCGCCTGTCGCCCGGCGAGCAGCAGCGCCTGGCCTTCGCGCGCGTGCTGCTGCAGCAACCCGAATGGGTGCTGCTGGACGAGGCCACCAGCGCGCTGGACCCGGCGGCCGAGCGCATGCTCTACACGCTGCTGGCCGAGCGCCTGCCTGCCGCCACGGTCATCAGCGTGGGCCACCGGGACGCGCTGGCCGACTTCCATGCGCGCGAATGCGTGCTGGCGCCGAGCCACGCACCGCAGGCGATCGCCACCTCCACCCTGCCTGGGCAGGGCGCCCCAGCCGGGGAGACCGCCCTGCCTGCCTGAGCCCTGGGGCACCGCAGGAAGGGCAACGAGAAAAAGAAAAAGGCACCTTGCGGTGCCTTTCTCGAAGCCAGTGACCCGTCCTGAATGAGGTTGACACCTTTCTGTTCATCAGAAAGGAAAGTCAAGTGGATCAATGGGTTAAGAGAACGCAGAAGGACTACACACTGGCCTTTAAGCTGGCGGTGGTGGATCAGGTAG